>NZ_JAIUIM010000002.1:0-382585 GCF_020165615.1 Mesorhizobium sp. BH1-1-5 | reverse complement strand
ATTCTCAATGCAAAAGCACGCGACGCGCGCATCGAGTTCGCAAATGCAACTTGACACCTCAGATAGTCGCTCATCCGACCGCTTCGCGGCCACCTTCCCCCACAAGGGGGGGGCTAATCGCTGCGGCGGAAATTGCGGATGCGGTCGAAGAGCACGGCCAGGATGATCGCGCCGCCGATGAAAGTGCCTTGCCAGAAGGCATTGATGCCAAGCAGGCCGAGGCTGTTGCGGATCACTTCGATCAGGGCTGCGCCGACGATGGCGCCGAAGGCGGTGCCGACGCCGCCGGCGAGGTCCGCGCCGCCGATGACGGTCGCGGCGATCACCTGCAGCTCCATGCCGTTGCCGAGATTGGTGGTGACGGCGCCGAGCCACCCGGTCTGGATGATGCCGGCGAGCCCAGCCGACAGCGCCGAGATCATGTAGACGGCGACCTTGATCTGCTTGACGGGAACGCCGGTCAGCGTCGCCGCATGCTCGTTGCCGCCGATGGCGAAGATGTGCCGGCCGAACTTGGTCCAACGCAGGGTGAAACCGGTGATCAGCCCCAGAATGATCATGTAGAGCACGGGGTTGGCGATGCCGAACACCCATGCGCCACCGCCCAATGCGAGCAGCTTCTGATGATCCGGCCCAAACTGGAAGACCACCGTGTTGTTGGAGGCGACCATGGCAAGGCTGCGCGCCACCGAAAGCATGCCGAGCGTCACGACGAAGGGCGGGAAGCCGAGATAGGCGATAAGCACGCCGTTGAAGGCGCCTACCGCAAGCGCGGTGGCGATCGACGCCAGGATGCCGATCTCGATCGAATAGCCGGCATGCATGGTGACGGCGAGCACCATCGAAGACAGGCAAAGCACCGAGCCGACCGAAAGGTCGATGCCGCCGGTGATGATGACGAAGGTCATGCCGAGCGCCACGATGGCGACGAAGGTGACGTTTCGGGTGATGTTGAAGAGGTTCTTCGAGGTGGCGAAGGAATCGGTGGCAAAGGATAGGAACAGGCAGGCGAGAATGACCGCGATCACCACCCAGAAGGTCTGGTTGGAGAATAGCCGCGACAGGAAAGTGTGCTGCTTCTGCGCGATCGTCTGGTCAAGGGTGACTGCCATTATCGACCTTTCCTGAGAGGTGGGGCGCGAGGATCAGCGCGATCACGCAACCTGTTCGATGGCGCCGGTGATCAAGCCGGTGACTTCCTCGGGCGAACTCGACGCGATCTTCTTGTCGGCGACCTTGCGGCCGCGCCGCATGACGATGACGCGGTCGGCGACGTCGAACACGTCCGGCATGCGATGGCTGATCAGCACCACGGCGATGCCCTGGTCGCGCAGGTGGCGGATCAGGTTCAGCACTTCGGCGACCTGCCTGACCGAGATCGCCGCCGTCGGCTCGTCCATCAGCACGATCTTGGCCTGCGACAGCATGGTGCGGGCAATCGCCACCGCCTGGCGCTGGCCGCCCGACATCTGCTTGACGAGGTCGCGTGGCCGCGTTTCGGATTTCAGCTCGGCAAAGAGCTGGCCGGCGCGCTTGTACATCGCACCATAGTCGAGGATACGGAACGGGCCGATGCCGCGGCGCAGCTCACGGCCGAGATAGACGTTGGCCGCGGCCGTCAGGTTGTTGCAGAGCGCCAGGTCCTGGTGGACGATCTCTATGCCGTGCTGACGCGCATCGGCGGGCTTGTGCAGGACAAGGTCTTTGCCGTCCAGGCGCATCGTGCCATGGCTCGGATGGAAGTTGCCGGCGATCATCTTGACCAGCGTCGACTTGCCGGCGCCGTTGTCGCCCATCAGGCCGACGACCTCGCCAGCCTCCAGCGAGAACGAGACGTCGTTGACCGCCTGGATGGCGCCGAAATGCTTCGAGATGTTGGCGAGTTCGAGAACCGGCACCAGCCTTAAGCCTCCCCATTTATCGCGCAGCTGCCGCCGGCCTGGCCGGCGCCGCTTGCGTCGTTGCTCCGTCCATTTCCTCCCGAACGGCGCGTTCACGCATTTAGGCAAAAGCGGACAAGGGCGTCAATCAATTGTCAGACGATTAATTTCGAGACTCGACGAAAAATCGGTTTTGTAGGACAAATAGGAATTGACGCTGGCGAAAAGCCGATATTAGCTAAGCCTCGGAGGAAGACTTTGCTCCTCGTCCGCCTGTCCGGCGGAAGGCGGGCAAATGGTTTGAAGGTCAAGGATCCGGCTGCGCCAGCATTCGGGCAAACGGATCGGCAAATGCTTATCAGCCCGGCGCAGGACGCGAACATCATGAGATGCTCGTCATGGGTCTTGTGTATCCGGGCTGATCAGTGTGGCGGGCACGCGGTGTCCGTCTGTTTCAAGGGAGGACTGATATGAGGAAAACACTTTTGCTTGCCGCCGTCGCCGCCATGGCGTTGGGCGCCGGGCCGGCTTTGGCCAAGAAACAGCTCGTCATCGTGGTAAAAGGTCTCGACAATCCGTTCTTCGAAGCCATCCATCAGGGCTGCGAGAAGTGGAACAAGGAAAACGCCAGCTCGGAATATGAATGCTTCTACACCGGCCCGGCATCGACCTCGGACGAAGCTGGCGAAGCGCAGATCGTGCAGGACATGCTGAGCAAGCCAGACACGGCGGCGATGGCGATCTCGCCGTCGAACGCACCGCTGATCGCGCAGACGATCAAGAGCGCCAATCCGTCGATCCCGATCATGACGGTCGACGCCGACCTTGCCAAGGAAGACGCAGCCCTTCGCAAGACCTATCTCGGCACCGACAACTACCTGATGGGCAAGAAGATCGGCGAGTACATCAAGAAGGCCAAGCCGAATGGCGGCACGATCTGCACCATCGAGGGCAATCCGGCGGCCGACAACATCCTGCGCCGCGCGCAAGGCATGCGCGATGCGCTGTCGGGCAAGGAAGGCCTTGCAGCCCTTGCCGGCGAAGGCGGCTGGACCGAAGTCGCCGGCTGCCCGGTGTTCACCAATGACGACGGCGCCAAGGGCGTGCAGGCGATGACCGACATCCTCGCCGCCAATCCGAAGCTCGATGCCTTCGGCATCATGGGCGGCTGGCCGCTGTTCGGCGCCCCGCAGCCTTATCGCGACCTGTTCAAGCCGATGGCCGACAAGATCGCCAAGAACGAGTTCGTCATCGGCGCCGCCGACACGATCGGCGACGAAGTGGCGATCGCCAAGGAAGGCCTGGTTACCGCGCTGGTCGGCCAGCGGCCGTTCGAAATGGGCTACAAGGCGCCTTCGGTGATGCTCGACCTCATCGGCAACAAGAAGGTCGACGATCCGGTCTTCACCGGCCTCGACGAATGCACCAAGGAAACGGCCGACACCTGCATCCAGAGGTAGGCGCAGGCTGCATCCAAAGCCAACCGTCAAAAAAGGGGCGCCCGCAAGGCGCCCCTGATTTTTCCGGCGCCCGCTTTCGCGGTCGGCCAGGGCAGGGCGCTTTCAGATTTTCTGCTTCACGCCGTCCTTCGAGGGCATCAGGTCGACGCCGTTGAGCTTGCCGATATGGGTGGCGAGCATCGGCACATACTGCTCGGCGGGACCGGCTGCGAAGGCGGTCGCAAAGGAGTTCTTGGTGGCGTTGCCGAGCGGGTTGGCGATGCTAGCCGCGCCCGCCATCGATTCCAGATAGGTCAGGTCCTTGAAGGCATTGGCGATGCTGAACTTGTGCGCGTCGCGGTCTCCCTCCAGCGTCCAGCGCATGAAGGTCTGATAGAAGCCGCAATCCATGCGGCCGTTGCGGATGACGCTGTCGAAGCGCGACGGCGAGATGCCGACCTTCTGCGCCAGCGCCAGCGCTTCCGAATAGATCGCGGCATAGCCCAGCGAGACGAAGTTGTTGAGCAGCTTCATGCGGTGGCCGTCGCCGGTGTCGCCGATATGGACAATGCGGCCGGCCCAGGTCTCGATCACCGGCTTCAGCCTGGCGAACACCGCGTCCGGCGCCCCGACCATGGCGTCGAGCGTGCCTTCCCAGGCCTCCTTGGGCGTGCGGCTGAGCGGCGCATCGACATAGTCGACGCCGAGCGCCTTGAGCTCGGCGCCCAGGGCCACGGTCGAGACCGGATCGGAGGTCGAGCAATCGACGACGACAGAGCCTTGCTTCAGGCCTTCCTTCAGTCCGCCGGGGCCGCGGACGATCGCCTCCACCTCGCGCGAGCCGGTGACGCAGATGAAGACGATGTCGGAGGCAGCAGCTACTTCCCTGGATGTAGCAAGTTCCCTGGCGCCGCGGCCAGCCAGGTCTTCGGCGGGCTTGCGGTTCTTGCGGCCGAGGAAGGTCAGCGGATAGCCCTTGTCGACGATGTTCTTGGCGATGCCGTGCCCCATCAGGCCAAGGCCGATGAAACCGATGTTTTCGCGGGCAGCGGTGGTGCTCATGTCGTCTCTTCCCTGTCTTTCGTGGTGATGAGCCCGCGCGGCGGGCGATTGTCGAGGAGGTTTCCGCGGATCGCGGTAGCGGGCGGTTGCGGATTGCCATATTGTCTGACAATACACATAATTCCCGAGCGTTGTGGAGAGCAAAATGACGAAGCGGATCATGTTCACCGGCGGCAGCGGCAAGGCAGGCCGGCATGTCGTTCAGTATCTGGTCGAACATGGCTGCCAGGTGCTCAACATCGACACCAAGCCGCTCGACAATCCGAAGGTGCGCACGCTGATCACCGACATCGCCGACAGCGGCCAGGTTTTCAACGCGCTGTCGAGCTATATGGGCCTGCACGAGTTCGACCCGTCGCTGAGAGCCCAGCCGGTCGACGCCGTGGTGCATTTCGCCGCCATCCCGCGCATCATGATCACGCCGGACAACGAGGTGTTCCGCATCAACGCGATGGGCACCTATAATGTCATCGAAGCGGCGGTTAAGCTCGGCATCCGCAAGGTCGTCATCGCCTCTTCGGAGACGACCTACGGCCTGGTCTTCGCCAACGAGCCGCGCAATCCCACGCATTTCCCGCTCGACGAGGCATATGACGTCGACCCGATGGACTCTTACGCGCTGTCCAAGATCGTCAACGAGAAGACGGCAAGGGCCTTCTCGCTGCGCAGCGGCGCCGACATCTATGCGCTGCGCATCGGCAACGTCATCGAGCCGCATGAATATTCGCTGTTCCCGAAATGGTTCGCCGATCCCGGCTTCCGCAAGCGCATCGCCTGGAGCTACATCGACGCGCGCGATCTTGGCCAGATCACTTTGCGCGCCATCGAGAAAGATGGCCTGGGCTTCCAGGTGTTCAACGCTGCCAATGATGATACCTCGTCGGACCTGCCGACGGCGGAGCTGTTGAAGCGGTTCTATCCGGGCGTGCCGGTCAAGGCCGAGCTCGGCGAATATGAGACCCTGCTTTCGAACCGCAAGGCGCGCGACGTGCTCGGCTTCCGGCCCGAGCACAGCTGGCGCAAATATGTCAAAACAGCGTGAGGCGGCGCCAAATGCCGGTTGAGCTGTGCACATCCATGCACGTTGCTTGACAGCCTCTCAAAAGCGGATTTTCTGGATCATATGCGGGACGCGAAGCCGAACAACGAAAAAAAGCCGACGAAGGCGGCAGCCACGGAGCGTCCGGCCGGCGTTCGCCGGGCCAATGCGCCGCGTATTCCGGGCGCCAGCGTGCACACGTCCTTGGCCGGCGAGATCGGGCTGAGGATCGTGCGCGGCGACTATCCGCCAGGCACCATCCTGCCCAACGAAGCGAAATGGTCGGAGACCTTCGACGTCAGCCGCTCGGCGGTGCGCGAGGCGATCAAGATGCTGATGGCAAAGAGCCTGCTGGCGTCGCGGCCGAAGATCGGCAGCTGGGTCGAACCGAAAGAACGCTGGAATCTGCTCGACCGCGATGTGCTGTCCTGGTACGCGACATCGCCGGATCGCGTGGTTTTCCTGAGGACGGTGCAGGAATTCCGCCATATCATCGAGCCGGAAGCCACCGCCTTCGCGGCGCTGCGGCGCACCGACGAGCAGATGGCCGAGATCAGCCAGGCCTGCCGCGAGATGGGCGAGGCGACCAGCCTTCAGGAGCGCACCCGCGCCGACACGCGCTTCCATCTCGCCATCCTCAGGGCCTCCGGCAACGACCTTTTGGTGCCGCTCGGCGTGCTGATCGAATCCGCCTTCGACCATCTCTTCACCTACACGACGCGCGAACTGGACGATCTGCAGCACGCCCAGAAGCTGCATGAGGCGATCGAGCGGAACATCCGCCTGAAGCGGCCGGATGCGGCGCGCAACGCTGTCCGCAAGCTGCTCGCCAACACCGACGAAGTGATCCACTCGCGCTAAGGCCTTGTACCGGGCCAGTTCTCCAGCACAAAAACTTTGCCCGCTGCCCATGCGTGCATTGGCAGATCCCATGCCTTGGCGATTGGCCAAGACGCCTGTCGAGGTCGTCATCCACGGGCGGAACAAGGAGCCAAGCGACGCGCGCAGACCCAGGAATGACGAGGTCAGGAGCCTTCAGCTCATCGCCAGCGTTTGCGCTGACTACCCTAACGGACGTTGATAGCCTTGCCCGACAGGCCTGCGATCTTTCCAGATCCCTGTGTTGAGGACCTAGTGCCAGCCGCTCTCAGCAACCCTCAATCCTGCTTTTCGCGGCCGAAGGCGACGCGCAGCTCGTCCTTCGCCTTTTCCAGCACTTTCTTGCGCTCTTCGGGCAGGTTGCTGCCGGCGCGGTTGATGTAGAAATTCAACATCGACATAGCGGATTGGAACGGCTCGGCCTTGCGGCGGTCGCTGTGCTCGGCCGAGCGCTTCAGCGAAGCGGCGATCTTCCTGGCGTCGTCGGATTCGAAGACATGATCCTCGAGATCCATCGCATCGCTGTGTTCGGTCACGTCGGCCGACCATTTTTTCCTGGCGGTCATGGCGAACTCCTTCCTTCAGGCAAAAACGCCATGAGGGGAGGCGGGTTCCGGTTTCTGGAGCCACGGATTTGCCAGCCGTGGCGCTGCTCGGCTCGGCAAATGCGCCGATAGTGCGCTCAAACACGCGATTTTGAAGAAATCGCGGACAGGAGACGCCGTGACGACAGTTCCAGCAAACGCGGCAAACAACGCCGGCATCGACAGCTTCTATGCATGGACGCGGCTTGGCATTTCCCTGCTGCTGGCCACGATCGGCGGGGTCGGCACCTGGGCGGTGGTCGTGGTCCTGCCCGCGGTGCAGGCCGAATTCGGCGTCGACCGCGCCGCCGCGTCGATGCCCTATACCGCGACGATGGTGGGATTTGCCGCCGGCAATGCGGTCATCGGGCGCGCCATCGACCGCTTCGGATATTGGTTGCCGGCACTCGCCGCTTCGCTCGCGCTTGGCGCGGGGTTTCTGTCGGCGTCGCTCGCCAGTTCGATCCTCGGCGTCACGCTTGCCCAAGGACTGCTGATCGGTGTCGGCTGTTCGGCGATCTTCGGGCCGCTGATCGCCGACGTCTCGCACTGGTTCAACCGCCGCCGGGGCGTCGCGGTGACGGTGGCGGCGTCAGGCAATTATATTGCCGGGGCGATCTGGCCGACGATCATGCCTTATACGATGCAAGGCCATGGCTGGCGCTTCACCTACGCGGCGATCGGGGTCGTTTGCCTCGTCACCATGGTGCCGCTGGTCCTGATGTTGCGCCGGCGCGCGCCGCATGAAGGTGCCTCCGGCGCGCCGCGCGGACGGCCGGTGCAGCCGATCTCGCTGTCGCCTTCGCAACTGCAGGTCCTGCTGGTGATCGCCGGCTTCGGCTGCTGCATGGCGATGTCGATGCCGCAGGTGCATATCGTCGCCTATTGCATGGATCTCGGCTACGGCGTCGCGCATGGCGCCGACATGCTGTCGATCATGCTGGCGGCCGGGGTGATCAGCCGCATCGGCTCAGGCTTCCTCGCCGATCGCATCGGCGCGGTGAAGACGCTGCTGATCGGCTCGGCGCTGCAGTGCCTGTCGCTGCTCTTCTACATCCCCTTCGACGGGCTTGCCTCGCTCTATGTCGTTTCGCTGGTGTTCGGCCTGTCGCAAGGCGGGATCGTGCCCTGCTACGCCATCATCGTGCGCGACTATATGCCGGCAAAGGAAGCCGGCCAGCGCGTCGGCATCGTCCTGATGGCGACGATCTTCGGCATGGCGGTGGGCGGCTGGATGTCGGGCTGGATCTACGACCTCACCGGATCCTACGCCGCCGCCTTCCTGAACGGGATCGGCTGGAACCTCGTCAATCTCGGAGCCATCGTGCTTTTGATGTGGAAAGCCAACCGCAGCACAGCAGCGATCGCCTGACGCGCCTAGGGCGCCGACGTCGGCTTGCTTGACAACGGTTGAGGCATGCGCGACGCCAACGGGCAAAGTTGGCTTGGTGGCGCGATGACACGGATGCCGATCCCGATGTTGCGGCTGCGCATCGACGATGGGGGAACAGGGCTTTGACCAAGCCGCGCTCCCGCCGTGGCGGCGGCCGTCCGACCATTGCCGACGTGGCGCGCAAGGCCGGTGTCGGCGCGATCACCGTATCGCGGGCGTTGCGTGAGCCCGAGCGGGTGTCGGAGGATCTGCGACGGCAGATACAGGCCGCGGTCGACGAGCTCGGCTACGTGCCCGACCCGAATGCCCGCGCGCTTGCCTCGGCGCGCGCCGAGGTGTTCGGCGTGCTGGTGCCTTCGCTGACCAACAACGTCTTCGCCGAAGTGGTGCGCGGCATCTATGACAGTCTTTCCGACAGTCCGTTCCGCATCCAGATCGGCAACACCCATTATTCGGGCCTCGAGGAAGAGCGGCTGCTGCAGGTTTTCGGATCGCAACGCCCCGCGGCGCTGATCGTGGCCGGCGTCGACCAGACCCCCAGCGCACGACGGCTGCTGGAGAATGCCGGCTGCCCGGTGGTGCAGGTGATGGAGACCGGGCCGGACCCGGTCGACATGATGGTCGGCTTCTCGCATTTCGACGGCGGCAGGACGGCCGCCGAGCACCTCCTGCAAGCCGGATATCGCAAGATCGGCTTTATCGGCGCGCGGATGGACCCGCGCTCGCAGCGGCGCCTTGCCGGCTACCGCGCCGCCATGGAGGCCGCCGGCCTGTTCGATCCGCGGCTGATCACCACCACGCCGGTGCCGTCAAGCGTGACGCTCGGGCGCGAATTGTTCCGCGACGCGCTGGCCAAGATGCCGACGCTCGACGGCGTGTTCTGCAACAATGACGATATCGCGCTCGGCGTTCTGTTCGAATGCCATCGCGCTTCCATCGATGTGCCCAAGCAGATCGGCATTGCCGGCTTCAACGATCTCGACATGATGCAGGTGTCGTTTCCCTCGATCACCAGCGTGCGGACGCATCGCTATGAAATCGGCACCCGCGCCGTCGCCATGGCGCTGGCGGCGATCGCCGGAAACCGGCCGGAACAGCGGATCGTCGATCTCGGTTTCGAGCTCATGCGGCGCGAGAGCACCGCGCGTTAGGGCGTAATTTCGTTGAATCGCCATAACGCTCTAACTCTTTGTTGGAGCATGAACACGGAAAAATGACGAAAGCGGCGCTTTACAGCCCTGCATGGTAGCGCTACCATTTGTCTGTAAAATCAACATCCGGCAAAGTTCAGACCTGTTTATTATACATAAGCAACAGCTCAAGCTTGTTTATTATGTATAATATGATAGTTTTCTGACCGTCCCGGAGGGTGAGGGAAGAGGAGAAGGCAGGGCGGTCCACGTCGCCCGGCAAGCATCTCGGTTCGGCAGGAGGGTGCCGCCGAGCGTGTCAGGACTTCATTCAGCAGATCTGCAAATTGGGAGGAATACCGATGATCAAGTCACTCGTTGGCGGCGTCGTTGCCGCCACTGCGTTCGTCATGCTCCATTCGGCCGCCATGGCCGCCGGACCGGAAGTCGTCTCCGGCCCCGCCGCGCAGCCGGACTGCTTCGCGCCATGGTCGGCGGACACTAAGTTCTTCAAGTTCCCCAAGAAGGAGGGCCCGTTCCGGATCGCCTTCTCCAACGGCTATATCGCCAACACATGGCGCATCCAGATGGTGCAGACGGCAAAGGCTTATGCGGCGCAGCCGGACGTGAAGGCCAAGATCAAGGAATTCAAGGTCGTCTCGACCGGCGAGGACGTTCCGGCGCAGATCTCGGCGATCAACAACTTCATCGATTCCGGCTATGACGCGATCGTCACCGACGCGCAGAACCCGACCGCTTTCGGTCCGGTCATCAAGCGCGCCAAGGAAGCCGGCATCGTGCTGGTCGCCTTCGACAACATCCTCGACACCAAGGACGCCATCAACGTCAACGTGGACCAGAAGGGCCTTGGCGAGTTGTGGGCCAAGTGGCTGGTCGACAAGGTGCCGAACGGCGGCAAGATCCTCGAAGTGCGCGGCGTCGCCGGCACCTCGGTCGATACCGACCGCCACAACGGCATCCATGAGGTGCTGGATGCTTCCGGCAAGAAGTGGGACGTCACCGAGGTCGCCGGCAAGTGGGATGACGGCGTGGCGCAGAAGGTGACCGCCGACGCAATTGCCACCAACGGTCCGTTCGACGGCATCACCGGCCAGGGCGGCGACACCGGCATCGTCCAGGCGATGATGGATGCCAAGCATCCCTTCGTGCCATTCGGCGGCGAAACCGAGAACGGCTTCCGCAAATTCTGCGCGGCACATTCGGCCGACGGCCTGAAGTGCACCTCCGCCGGCTCCGGCCCGGCACAGGTTGCCGTCGCCATCAAGACCGCGATCGCGGCGCTTGAAGGCGAGGTGGTGCCGCAGGAAATCAAGCTGCCGCTGGCGATCGCCTCGGATCCGAGCATGAAGGAAGGCACCGATTATTTCCCGAAGGAATCCGACAATTTCTTCGTCGGCAACTCCTTCCCGACCTGCGGCATCAATTTCAGCGCGCAGGAAATCATGGGCCAGACCAAGGCGGACCAGTAAGCTTCCAAATCGATGACCTGGCGCCGCGGATCAGCCGCGGCGCCGCCTCATGCAGATATCACCTGGAGGCTCAATGGACGGTGCGGTCCCGCTCTTCCGCATGGAAGGCATATCCAAGCGCTATGGCGGCGTAAGGGCCTTGGAAAAGGCCGATCTTGAAGTTACCGCCGGCAGCATCCACGCCATTCTCGGTGAGAACGGCGCCGGCAAGTCGACGCTGATCAAGACCATGGCGGGCGTCGTGGCGCCCGACGAAGGCCGCATGACGCTGGACGGGCGCGAGGTGAGTTTCGCCTCGCCGGCCGCCGCCAACCAGGCCGGCATCGTCTGCATCTTCCAGGAACTTTCGCTCGTCCCGGAATTGAGCGTCGCCGACAACATCGTCATTTCCGATCCGCCGAAGCGCTTCGGCATGATCGACCGCAAGGCGCAGCGGCAGATCGCTGAAGAAGCGCTGGCACGCGCCGGCGCTTCCGACATCCATCCGCGCGCCCTGGTCAAGGACCTGCCGCTGTCGCGCCGGCAGATGGTGGAGATCGCCAAGGCGCTGGCCCGCAAGCCGCGCATCCTGATCCTCGACGAAGCGACCTCGGCGCTGACGGCGGCGGATGTCGCCAAGGTCTTCGAGGTGCTGAAGCGGCTGCGCGCGGAAGGACTGGCGCTGCTCTACATCTCGCACCGCATGAACGAGATCGCCGAGCTCGCCGACCATTGCACGGTGTTCCGCAACGGCCGCAACGTCGCGAGCTACCCGGCCGGATCGAAGAGCGACAATGAAGTGGTCGAGCTGATGATCGGCCGCGAATACAGCCACATCTTCCCGCCGAAACCCGTCGCCGCTCCGGCCGCCACGCCGGTGCTCGAAGCGCGCAATCTCTCCTGGGCCGACCGGCTGGACAATATTTCGCTGAGCGTCAAGGCCGGCGAGGTCGTCGGCCTGGGCGGTCTCGACGGGCAGGGGCAGCGCGAATTGCTGCTTGCCTTTTTCGGCGTGCTGCGCGGCCTGCGCGGCGAGGTGCTGATCGACGGCAAGCCGGCTTCCATCTCCAGCCCGCGCGCCGCCAGCGACGACCGCGTCGGCATGGCGCTGATCCCCGAGGATCGCAAGACCGAGGGGTTGATGCTGCCGATGACGGTGCGCGAAAACCTCTCCTTCGCGGCCCTCGACCGGCTGGCCAAGGGCGGCATCATCGATCGCGCCGCCGAGCAGCGCCTGATCGACGACATGGTCGGACTGCTGGCGATCAAAACGGCGGGGCTCGACATTCCCGTCGGCGCGCTCTCGGGCGGTAACCAGCAGAAAGTCGTCATCGCCAAATGGCTGATGCGGCAACCGCGCATCATCCTTCTCAACGATCCGACGCGCGGCATCGATGTCGGCACCAAGCAGGAGATCTACCAATTGATGCGCAAGCTGGCGGATGCCGGCGCCGCCATCCTGTTCTATTCGACCGATTATGACGAACTGATCGGCTGCTGCGACCGCGTGCTCGTGCTCTATGATGGCAGCGTCAAGCGCGAGCTCGTCGGCGCCGACATCACCGAGCACGCGCTGATCGCCAGCGCGCTCAACATCCACGGCGATGGCGCCGACATGAAGCAGGGAGCGGGCGCGTGAAGGATTGGCGCTACTTACTGGCCGAGCAGCGCGGGACGCTGCTGGCGCTCGGCATCTTCATCGTCATGTTCATCATCTACACGACGAACCATCCCGCGGGGTTCACCGCCAATGTCGTGCAGACAGCAGCCAACAAGGGCGTGCTTCTGGCCTTCGTCGCCATGGCGCAGACGCTGGTGGTGATCACCGCCGGCATCGACCTGTCGGTCGGCATGATCCTGCTCCTCACCAACTGCCTGGCGTCCTGGCTGGTGGTCGGCACGCCGCTGGAGACCACGCTCGGCGTGATCGCGGTCCTGGCGGCGGGGCTGGTCTGCGGGGCGATCAACGGCGCCATCGTCATCTATGGACGCCTACAGCCGATCGTCGCCACCATTGCCACGGGTGCCGTCTATTACGGCATTGGTCTTTTGCTGCGGCCGTTTCCGGGCGGATCGGTCAATGAGGACCTGGCCGACGCGCTGACGGGAAAGCTGTTCGACGTGATCCCGACCTCGCTGGTCGCGCTCTTGATCGTCGTGCTGGTCGTCTGGGTGCCGTTCAGCCGCTCGGAGTTCGGCCGCGCGGCTTACGCCGCGGGCTCGTCGGAAACGGCAGCCTATATGTCCGGCGTGCCGATCCGGCGCGGCAAGTTCATCGCCTATGCGCTGGCAGGCCTGCTGGCCTCGGTCGGCGGCCTGTTCCTGACCTTTTTCACTTATACGGGCGAGGCGGCCTATGCGAGCGGCAACGCCTACACGCTGTTCTCGATCGCGGCCGTCGTGCTTGGCGGGGTGTCGCTGTTCGGTGGCAAGGGCAGCGCCATCGGCGCGATCTTCGGCGCGCTTGCCTTCCGCACCATCGGCGACCTGTTGTTCGTCTTCGACTTCGATCCACTCTGGCAGCCGCTGTTCCAGGGCGTTATCCTGTTGATCGCGGTCAGCCTCGGCGCTTTCGCGCTGTTTCGGGTGCGCAACCGGTTGGAGTGGTTCCTGTGAGCGAAACGACGCTTGGCGGCATCGCCGGCCGCATGCCGAAATTCATCCGCCGCGCCGATCCGGCGGTGCTCACGGCCTTTGCCTGCATCGTGATCCTGCTCCTGCTCGGCAGCCTCTATTCGCGCAGCTTCCTTTCGCCGGAATATCTGCTGCAGCAGTTGAAGGTCGCGTCCTTCCTCGGCGTCATCGCCACAGGCATGATGCTGGTCATCCTGCTTGGCCAGATCGACCTCTCCGTGCCATGGGCCGTGGCCGCCGGCGCGATGATGGCCTGCGCGGCGGCCGCCTACGGGCCGGTCGGCGTTGCTCTCGCCATCCCATTCGGCGTCCTGTGCGGCGTGGCGATCGGCGTCGTCAACGGCATCGGTGTCGCCTATCTGCGCATCCCCTCGATGATCATCACTTTGGCCACCAACGCCGTCGCGCAAGGGCTGATGGTGGTCTACACTGGCGGCTTCTCGCCGCAGGATTCGGCGACGGCGGCGATGCGCTATCTCGCCACCGGCTTCACCATTCCTGGCGTTCCCAACGCCGTCATCATCTGGGCGCTGATCGGCGCCGCGATGGTCTTCGTGCTGACCCGCACCAGCTTCGGCCGCGCCGTCTACGGTATCGGCAATCGCGAGCGCGCCGCCTACCTTTCCGGCATCGACACGCGCCGTATCGTGCTGATCGCCTTCGCCGTCTCCGGCGGGCTGTCGGCCTTTGGCGGCGTGCTTCTGGCCGGCTATGCATCCAAGGCGGCGCAGTCGATGGGCGATGCCTATCTCCTGCCGTCGATCGCCGCCGTCGTGCTGGGCGGCACGTCGATCCTGGGCGGGCGTGGCTCCTATCTGGGCACCGTGGCCGGCGTGATCCTGATCACGCTGTTGCAATCCATCCTCTCGGTCATGCAGATGCCGGAAGCGGGGCGGCAGATCATCTATGGGGTCGTCATCGTCGCCATGCTTCTGCTCTACGGGCGCGCGCCGGCAAGCCGCTGACCGTGGATGAGGCGAGGGCAAGACCACAGATCCCGGCGCTTCGCATGAACGATCTTCGGACGGCGCCGGCCATCGTCGTGATGGGTGTTGCCGGTTGCGGCAAGACGGCCGTCGGCGAGGCGCTCGCCAAGGCGTTGGGCGCCGACTTCATCGAAGGAGACCGGTTGCATCCGCCGGAGAATGTCGCGCGCATGGCGCGCGGCGAGCCGCTGACGGATACGTTGCGCGCGGGCTGGCTCGACGCCATAGGCGAGCGTATCGCGACCTCCGTTGCCGATGGACGAAAGGCGGTGGCGGCGTGCTCGGCGCTGAAGCGCGCCTACCGAGACCGGCTGAGCCGCTTCTGCCCCGGCACGGTCTTCCTCTATCTGAAGATCGATCGCGAGACCGCCTGGCGCCGGGTCGCCAACCGCAAGGCCCATTTCATGCCGGCAAGCCTGGTCGACAGCCAGTTCGCCACGCTAGAAGAGCCTGCGGTCGACGAACGGGCCGTGACGGTCGACGGAACGCGAAGTGTTGCCGGGATCCTAAAAGCGGTCGTCAGCTAGGTCAGTTGGTATTCATGCGCCGTCGTTGCCGATCGCGGCCTCGGTTGGCCGCTCGGTCAGCCGCACGGCGCTCGACCAGGCCATCATCTGCTCCGGACAGAGTCCGAGCGTTTCGAGCATATGGTCGCGCTTCGACAGGATGTATCGCGCCTGGACAGCGAGGTTCTTCGCCGCCGTGTCTCTTGCCGGCGAAGCCGACGCCTGCGGACCCGCGCTCAGCTCGCTGACGATCGACCGATACTGGCGAAAAGGCACCGTCTCGATGGTCGCCATGTGGAACAGCGCGGCACCCGCGCGCGCGGCGAAGTTTGCCGGCGCCGAGGCGAGGTGGGTCCAGCCGCGCTCGCCCATGGCGGCCTCGGTGAAGGCGGAGCCGGCATAGGCGGTGTTGGTCATCAGCACAACGCCGTTTGCCTTCAGGGTTTTCTGGATGCGCGTGGTCACCTGATAGGCGTCGGTGCGCTCAAAGACGATCCGGCTTTTCAGGAAGCGGTTCTCTACCTTGACCAATGGCGGGTTGATCACGCGGTAGCCGAATTGGCTCGGCGAGAAGCCGTGATACTGCGCGCTCACCTGATGGGCATCGACGCCCGCCTCATGCAGGGCGCGCTTGCCCATGATCGTCTGCGCCGTGAACTGGTCGCACCATACGATCGCGCCGCGCCCGTTGCGCAAGGCTTGTTGCAGCGCTTCGAGGCCTTCCAGCCGGATCGCCGGCGACCAGCGCCAGCCGGCGACGAGATGCGCCGCAAGCGTCAGCCGCCTGCGGTGAACGGCGGTGAGTTGCGCCTCGAACATGCTTTTCGTGTCGGCGGCATTGCCGAGCACGGCCTTCACCGCGATGTCGTAGCGGGCAAATTCCTTGCGAAAGTGGCGCTTGCGCCTGAGCCCGGACACCCAGCCGCAGATGGGTCCCCACCAGGACACCGGCAGCATCGCCGCTACGCCGAGATAGAAACAGGAAAGCAGGCTCTCGCGCAGATCCCGATTGGTGAAGCGGCGCAGTTTTCCGGGGCGGATAACCTTGCGGCTGAAGAAACGAACCGACTCGTTGCGCTCCGGC
Source organism: Mesorhizobium sp. BH1-1-5 (assembly GCF_020165615.1). Lineage (NCBI taxonomy): Bacteria > Pseudomonadati > Pseudomonadota > Alphaproteobacteria > Hyphomicrobiales > Phyllobacteriaceae > Mesorhizobium > Mesorhizobium sp. BH1-1-5. Next base: position 366,500 of record NZ_JAIUIM010000002.1, on the reverse strand, counting down.
ACCGGAACGTCGGCAGTGATCTCGGTGTGATAGAGGTCGTTCGACGTCGGTTGCCGGCTGGCCCTGCGGGAATTGCCAAGCCAAGGCAGCCTCATGCGTCAGAGCCCTGTTTCATCCTGCCAGCCGCTTTACTGCGTCCGCCGTAGACTGGCAACCGAGGGCGACAAGGCCGGCGGGCGACTTGTCGCTGGGCGCAATTGCGGACGGAAGGCTGAGGCGAAGGGCGGAACCCGGCCGCTACCGCTTGCTCGAATTGCCTCAAATCTGAGAGGTGAGCTCCGCTGGAAAATCGTCGTTGTCGGCGTCGCGCATGGCGGCGAGGCTGCGGTTGTCGAGCACCTCGGCGATCGCCTGGCGCACTTCCAGCATCATGTGGCGGACCTGGCAGGTGGCCTCGTCGCAATCCTCGCAGCGCTGGTATTGCGTGCGGCTGGCGCAGGGGATCGGCGCCAGCGGGCCGTCGAGCACGCGCACGACATGGCCGATCTTGATCTCGGAAGCAGGCCGGGCGAGGCGGTAGCCGCCTTCCTTGCCTTTGCGGCTCTGGACGAAACCGGCATTGCGCAACTCGCCCAGAATCGCATCCAGGAATTTCTTCGGGATGTTGTTGGCGACAGCGATGTCGTTGACGAATGCAAGCTGGCCAGCCGGCAGGCTGGAAAGATGCACGAGGGCCTTGAGGCCGTATTTGCCTTTTTTGGTCAGCATGCCCGATTCAGTCCATCAAACCCCAATGCGCCTGCATCTGGCGGTTGTTTGTGTGCAAATCATGACAGTTGACCGCCTGGCCCAACAATTTGCCCGGCAGCTTAGGCACAAACGCGTTGATTCTTCGTAACGTTTTTCACGTTGGACGCCAGATTTCCCCCGCGAAATGCCGGCCGGCTTAAATGAGGAAGCCGGCTAAAGCCGGCTTTCCTGCGCTTCCTGATTGTATAGCGGTTCAGCGGCTGCCATAGGCCTGATCGAGCAGTCCGCCGGCGGCGAAATGCTCCTTCTGTACTTTGTCCCAGCCGCCGAAGACTTCCTCGACAGTCAGCAGCCGGACATCCGGGAAGTCGGCCTTGTGCCTGGCGGCGACCGTCGCGTCGCGAACCCGCAGACCGTTCTCGGCGGCAATCTCCTGGCCGTCGGCCGTGTAGAGGAAGTCGAGATAGGACTTGGCGAGGTCGCGGCTGCCGTGCTCGTCGGCGACCTTGTCGACAACCGCCACGGGGAACTCGGCCAGCAGGCTGACCGAAGGCGTGACCTGTTCGAACTTGTCGTCGCCGTATTCCTTGCGGATACCGCGCGTCTCCGACTCGAAGGTGATCAGCACGTCGCCGATCTCACGCTGGACGAAGGTGGTGGTGGCGGCGCGGCCGCCGGTGTCGAAGATCGGCACGTTGTTGAAGAGCTTGGTGATGAACTCCTTCACCTTGGCGTCGTCGCCCTTGAAGGCTTCCTTGGCGTAGGCGGTGGCGGCGAGGTAGGTGTAGCGCGCATTGCCGGACGTCTTCGGGTTCGGGAAGATCACCTGCACGTCGTCACGCACCAGATCGTTCCAGTCCTTGATGTGCTTGGGATTGCCGGCGCGGACCAGGAAGGACGGTAGCGAGTAGAAGGGCGAGGCGTTGTCCGGGAAATCCTTTTGCCAGCCGGGTGAGACAAGACCCTTCTTGACCAGGAAATCGACGTCCGTGACCTGGTTGAAGGTGACGACATCGGCGCCAAGACCTTCGGCGATCGCGCGCGCCTGCGCCGAGGTGCCGGCATGCGACTGATCGACGGTGACGCCCGGGTGCTTGGCGATGAAGGCCTTGTTGACGGCGACGAACAGCTCGCGGCCGACGTCATAGGATGCATTCAAAAGCTTGTCGGCCGACCAGGCTTGGGAGGACGCGAGGACGAGGCCGGCAACAGCTGCGATGCCGAACAATAGACGCTTCATGAAAACAGGCTCCTTGGAAATGCATCAAGCTATGGCGAGACCATAGTCGGGAAAGCCTGGTGCGACGAGGCACGCGCTCCGAGCGGTGGGCGAAGCACTGGAAAAAATCTCGCCAAAACAGCTCTTTGCTAGGATTTTCTTCCAGGCGGATTCATGGATGGCGTCAAGCCGGGGCGCCGGAGTGGAAGACGGTTCAGGATGCGGGAAAAAGCTTCCAGCGCCGCGGCCTGAAGGCGACGCGGCTCTTCTGCGCGGCCGGATGGTCGACCGGCAGCTCGATCTCGACGCGCCGGCGCTCGCCGCCGACCTCGAGCTCGACCCGCCTGGTGCCGGCAACGCGGCGGCTGGCGGCAACCGTTCCGGCGATGCAGCCGCTGCAGCCGTCGAGCAGGTCGACGTCATGCGGGCGGAAGTGGAGAACCGCCTCGCCGGGCGGCGCATGCGGCGCCTGCAAGCCGATCGGCCGGTCGGCGATCCAGACCTCGCCGTTCTCGACCTTGACCGGCAGCGAGCTCGACTCGCCGATGAAGGAGTAGACGAAGGGCGAGTTCGGCGTGTCGTAGATATCGTCGGCGGTGCCGACCTGCTCGATGCGGCCCTGGCTCATGACCACGACGCGGTCGGCGAGCTCCAGCGCTTCTTCCTGGTCATGCGTGACAAAGACGGTCGTATGGCCGGTGCGGTCATGGATCTCGCGCAGCCAGCGGCGCAGCTCGCGGCGGACCTGCGCGTCGAGCGCGCCGAACGGTTCGTCGAGCAAAAGCACCTTGGGCTCGATCGCCATGGCGCGGGCCAAAGCCACGCGCTGGCGCTGACCGCCGGAAAGCTGTGCCGGATAGCGTTTTTCCAGGCCCGACAGCTGGACGAGGTCGAGCAGTTCGAGCGCCCGGCGGCGGATTTCCTGCCCCGACGGCCTTGCTGCACCGTGCCTTACCTTCAGGCCGAAGCCGATATTGTCGGCAACCGTCATGTGTCGGAACAGCGCGTAATGCTGGAAGACGAAGCCGACATTGCGCTCCTGGATCGACTTCTGCGAGGCGTCCTCGTCGCCGAAGAAGATTTTTCCCCGTGTCGGCCGCTCCAGCCCGGCTATCAGCCTGAGCAGCGTCGTCTTGCCGGAGCCGGACGGGCCCAGCAAGGCGATCAGTTCACGCGATTTGATATCGAGCGAGACGTCATGGAGCGCCGGAAACCGCTCGAACTCCTTGCGCACGTTGGCAACGCGAACTTCCATAAAAAAGACCTTTGTCAGTGCCCGCGCGTGGCGGCGAGCTCGGCGCCGTAGCGCATCTCGAGAAGCGTTTTCAAGACCAGCGTCACCAGCGCCAGGCCGGCGAGCAGCGAAGCGACGGCAAAGGCGCCGACGGCGTTGTATTCGTTGTAGAGGATCTCGACATGCAGCGGCATGGTGTTGGTGAGGCCGCGTATGTGGCCCGACACGACCGAGACCGCGCCGAACTCGCCCATGGCGCGCGCGTTGCACAAAAGCACGCCGTAGAGCAGCCCCCATTTGACGTTGGGCAGCGTCACGTACCAGAAGGCCTGCCAGCCGCTGGCGCCCAGCGAAAGCGCCGCCTCTTCGTCGCCATTGCCTTGTTCCTGCATCAGCGGGATGAGCTCGCGCGCGACGAAGGGGAAGGTGACGAAGATGGTGGCCAGCACGATGCCGGGCACGGCGAAGAGGATGACGATGCCATGCGCCTTCAGCCAGGCGCCGAGCAGACCTTGCGCGCCGAAGAGCAGCACATAGACAAGGCCCGAGATGACCGGCGACACCGAGAAGGGCAGGTCGATGAGGGTGGTCAGGAAGGCCTTGCCCTTGAATTCGAACTTGGCGATCGCCCAGGCGGCCGAGATGCCGAAGACGACGTTGAGCGGCACCGAGATCGCCGCCACAAGCAATGTCAGGCGGATGGCGGAGCGCGTGTCGGGGCCGGAAAGGGCCTCCATGTAGGCGCCGATGCCTTTGGCCAGCGCCTCATGGAAGACGACGATCAGCGGCAAAAGCAGGAAGACGGCAAGGAAGGCAAGGGCGATTGCCATCAGCACGGCCTTGACGGGCCGGCTTTCGGTCACCGCTGCCGACTGGCTCTCGTGATGCGGCTCGTAGGATTTGATCTCGGGATCAGCCATAGCGCTTGCGGCTCCATGTCTGGACGAGATTGACGACCAGAAGCATCAGGAAAGAAAGCGCCAGCATGATCGCGGCGATCGCGGTCGCCGCCTCGTAATTGTACTCCTCGAGCCGGATCACGATCAGAAGCGGCGCGATCTCGGACTTGAAAGGCAGGTTGCCTGCGATGAAGATGACCGAGCCGTATTCGCCGACGCCGCGCGCGAAGGCGAGCGAGAAGCCGGTGACGATCGCCGGCGCCAGGCCCGGGAAAAGCACGCGGGTGATGATCTGGAAACGGCTGGCGCCGAGCGTGGCGGCCGCTTCCTCGACCTCCTTGTCGAGTTCTTCCATGATCGGCTGGACGGTGCGCACGACGAAGGGCAGGCCGATGAACACCAGCGCGATGACGATGCCGAGCGGCGTATAGGCGACCTTGATGCCGAGCGGCATCAGGAGATGGCCGATCCAGCCGTTCGGCGCATAGAGCGTGGTGAGCGCGATGCCGGCGACGGCCGTGGGCAGGGCGAAGGGGAGGTCGACCATCGCGTCGACGATGCGGCGGCCGGGGAAACGGTAGCGGACCAGAACCCAGGCGACGAGGGTGCCGAACACGACGTTGACGACAGCCGCCAGGAAGGCGGTGCCGAAGCTTATCTTCAGCGCGTTGAGGGTGCGTCGGTCAACGGCGATCGCCCAGAAATCGGTCCAGCCGAGCGCGGCCGAACGCCAGACCAGCCCCGAAAGCGGGATGAGGATGATGAGCGTGAGGTAGGCAAGCGAGAAGCCGAGCGTCAATCCGAAGCCCGGAATGACGCTCGGCTGTCTGAACCGCCACCCCGCCTTGGCGGGTGCTGTGGTCATGCTGTTCTGGATCGTCCCTTCTATTCAAACCAGAATGGCTTTGCGCGGTCGCATCCGGCCGGTATGCCCGGGAGCCTTACCGGCCGCCCGGCCTCACTGCGCCGGCTTGTAGATCTGGTCGAATATACCACCGTCGCCGAAATGGTAAGGCTGCGCTTTCTTCCAGCCGCCGAATTGCGGGTCGTCGATGGTGACCAGCTTGATTGCCGGGAGCTTGGCAAGGTCCTCGGCCGGCACCAGGTCGGGCTTGGCCGGGCGATAGTGGTTCTTGGCGATGATGGTCTGGGCTTCCTTGGAATAGAGCCAGCCCAGATAGGCCTCCGCGACCTTGCGCGTGCCCTTGGCATCGACATTGGCGTCGACGACCGCGACCGGCGGCTCCGCCAGGATCGAGGTCGGCGGGTAGACGATGTCGAAATTGTCGGCGCCGAATTCGTCGAGCGCGAGATAGGCTTCATTCTCCCAGGCGATCAGCACATCGCCCAGGCCCTTCTGCGCGAAGGTCACCGTCGAGCCACGCGCGCCGGTGTCGAGGACCGGGACGTTCGCATAAAGCTTGCCGACGAACTCCTTGGTCTTGGCTTCGTCGTTGCCGTCATTGGCGTTTGCATAGGCCCAGGCGGCAAGATAGTTCCAGCGCGCGCCGCCGGAAGTCTTCGGGTTCGGCGTGATCACCTGGACGCCGTCCTTCACCAGATCGCTCCAATCGTGGATGCCCTTGGGATTGCCCTTGCGCACCAGGAAGATGATGGTCGAGGTGTAAGGTGCCGAGTTGTTCTCGAACTTCGTGCGCCAGTCCGGGTTGATCTTCTTCGTCTTCGAGACGATGGCGTTGATGTCGCCTTCCAGCGCCAGCGTCACGACGTCGGCGTCGAGGCCGTCGATCACCGCCCGGGCCTGCGCGCCGGATCCGCCATGCGACTGCTGGATGGTCACGGTTTCGCCGGTCTCCGCCTTCCAGTGCGCGGCAAACGCCTCGTCATAGGCTTTGTAAAGTTCACGTGTCGGGTCGTAGGACACATTCAAAATGGTCGTGTCGGCGAACGCGAAACCGAGCGTGCCGAACTGGACAGATGTGGCGACCAGCGCGCCGAGCAGTTTCCTGAAATGAGGTTTGGTCATTCCCGCCTCCGTTGAACTGCTGCGAACTCTACCGAGTTTATAGAATTTAGATGCATTGAATGTTGCCTTTTTCGCCTCCTCGAAGCAATTTTTCGCCGTAATTGGGCTGGTAGAGGAAATAACTTCCTCAGCTTTGACCGCATGCATCCCGTCAGCCGGGCTAATTAGAAACGGTCGAGGCCAGGGCAAGCCTGGTGGCTCAATCGGCGGTGACCGGAAAATGGAAGCGCTGTTTCGGGAAAGGCTCTTTGACTAGGGTGAAGTGCCACCATTCGCGCGCATAGTTGCGGAAGCCGGCGGCGCGCATGGCGGCAAGCAGCATCCTGCGGTTCGCTGCCGCCTCGGCGGAAAGAGGGCGATGCGCCGTCTCGCTCGTCGGATCGAAGCAGTCGAAACCGGTGCCGAAGTCGAGGGTGCCGCCGTCGGGCGCGCCGCAGGCCGGATGAACGGCGCTTTTCTTGCCGGTCCCGGCGATGGCGAGGTCTACCGTCGAGCCGCGCGAATGGCTGGACAGTTCCCCGACATAGCCCTTGGCGATGAGGTCGCCGCGCTGGACTGTTGGATACCATTGTGGATCCGGCGGGCCGCCTTCTCTCGTCCATTTGCCCATGTCGTCAACGGCGCGGGCCGGGCGATAGCAGTCGAAGACGACCAGCGTCAGGCCCCTGGCGGCCATTGCCTTCTGGACGCCGGACAGCGCCTTCGCCGCCTGCGCGGTCAGGATGCAGACCGGCGCGTCATAGCCATCGGCCTTGCGGTGCAGGAAGTTGTCGAGGCCGGCGTAGCGGATGTCCTGGCGGATGGTCGGGTCGACATCGGCAAGCCTGACGAAGCCGGCGGGCAGGGGATCGGCGTGGGCCGAGAGAGGGCTCGCGATTGCCAGCGCAAGCCCCGCGAAGAACGTTCCCAACAAAGGTTGGCGCGAGGCCCCCCTCTCTGCCCTGCCGGGCATCTCCCCCGCAAGGGGGGAGATTGGCAGTTTCGGCGCCGCCTCCGCCTTTTCAACGTTGAAGATTAGCGAAGGCAACGAGGCGAATAATCTCCCCCCTTGAGGGGGAGACGGCCGGCAGGGCAGAGAGGGGGGCCTCGCGCCATACATCAGGCCAGAAGTTTCGTGGCCAGGAGCCTTAGAAAGCGCAACCCGCTGAATCGCTTGCCGCGTTCTACTCAACGAACACCTTCACGCTCGCCGCGCGTCCGGCCGCGTCGATCACCGTCAGCGTCGAATAGCCGGTGCCATCGGGCTGCCAGGTCGCGGTGCGGCGGCGGTCGATGCCGGCTAGCGGCTTGCCGTTGGCGAGCCAGCGGAACGGCGCGCGGCCGCCTTGCAGTTTCAACACCAGCGGCGTGGCATCGGCTGAATTCGTGCCGAGGTCGACGCGCGCGCCATTGGGCGGGAAGATGATGGTCGGCGCCGGCTCGGTGACGGTGGCCTGCACCAGACCGTCGGCGCCGGCGCCGAAGCGGGCAAGCGTTACCGGCAGTTCATCGCGTTTGGGGTTGAAGACGCCCGGCGGCCGGCTGGGCAGCGGCACGCTGGCAAGGCCGGAACGGACGAAGCCTTCGAACAGGATGGGTGCCGCCGAGACATAGCCGGACAGGCCGGGGACGGGGCTCGCATCGGCGCGGCCGACCCACACACCCAGCACGTAGCGGCCGTCGAAACCGACCGACCAGGCATCGCGATAGCCGTAGGAGGTGCCGGTCTTGTAGGCGATGCCGCGCTGCATGGCGCCTTCCGGCGGCTTCACGCCGGATAGGATATCGTTGATCTGCCAGGCCGCCTGGTCGTCGAGGATGGTGGCGGTGGTGCGCTCGGCATTGGCCGGCTCGGTGCCGTCATGCAGCGTGTGCATCTTGCCGCCATTGGCGAGCCCCGTATAGAGCTGCACCAGGTCGCGCAACGTCACGCCGACGCCGCCGAGCCCGATCGCCAGGCCTGGCGCCTCGTTGACCGGCAGGATCGGGTTGACGCCGGCCTGGCGGAAGCGCGCCGTCAGCCGCGCCGGACCGACGGCGTCGAGCACCCGGATCGCCGGCACGTTGAGCGACAATTGCAGCGCCTGGCGGATCGAGACATCGCCCTGGTAACCCATGTCGAAATTCTTCGGACGGTAGCCGCCGAAATCGGCTGGGCTGTCCTCGATGATCATCTCCTGAGCCACCAGGCCCTGCTCGAAGGCAAGTCCGTAGATGAAAGGTTTGAGCGTCGAGCCGGGCGAGCGCACCACTTTGGTCATGTCGATCCAGCCGGAGCGGCTGGCGTCGAAGAAATTGGCGGAGCCGACTTCGCCGAGGATGTCGCCGGTGCGCGCATCGGCCATGACCATGGCGACGGAAAGTTTTGGTCCGAGCTTCCTGGCGGCATCCCTTGCCACCTGTTCCAGCCCTTGCTGCACGCTCTTGCGGATGGTGAGCTGCAACGGCTTGCCGGGCACGGCCTTGGGCAGCATGGCATAGGAGGCATGCGCGGCCAGCGCCGGCAGCTTGCGGCGCAGGCCGGCAACATCGTCGAGCGCGGCGCGCACGGCTTCGCGCTCGCCGAGCAGACCGGCCGAGACCATGCGGGTCAGCACGCGGTCGCGCGCGGCGTGGGCGGTGTCCAGGTTGCGGTCGGGCCGGCGTTTTTCCGGCAATTGCGGCAGCGCCACGAGCAGGGCGGCTTCCGACACGGTGAGCCGCTTCGGCTCCTTGCCGAAATAGGCGAGCGATGCGGCGCGCACGCCTTCGAGATTGCCGCCGTAGGGCGCCAGCGTCAGGTAGCGTTCGAGGATTTCCTGCTTGCTGAGCCGCCGTTCGATCTGGATGGCACGCAGCATCTGCTTGAGCTTGGAGCCGAGGCTGCGGCTGTCGCGCGGCTCGATCAGCCGGGCAAGCTGCATCGACAAGGTCGAGCCGCCGGACACGATATGGCCGCTTGTGACGAGCTGGCCGGCGGCCCGGCACAGCGCCAGCAGGTCGACGCCGCGGTGATCCCAGAAGCGCTTGTCTTCATAGGTGACCAGCATGTCGACGAATTGCTTGTCGACCTGATCGAGGCGGGTTTCGAGCCGCCAGTAGCCGTCCGGCGTCGCGAAGGCGCGCAACAGCTGTCCGTCACGGTCCTGGACCTCCGTCGAGACCGTCAGCTTTGCCGGCAATGGCGGCGGGAAGGCGCGGTCGAGCTCCCAGAGCACGGCGATCGAAAGCGCTGCGAAGCCGGCGATGCAGAGGCCTGCGATTGCGGTTCGTCTGAAGAATTTCTTGGAGAGCATGTCGCTGCCCCTCATCCGCCTGCCGGCACCTTCTCCCTGTATCGTGACAGGGAGAAGGCTAAACCGGCAACCTTGCTATTCCGCCTTGACCTCCATCACGCCGGTGGCGGTGCGGGCCGAATATTGCGGACGGTACATGTCCTCCACCGTCGCCGCAGGATGGGCGTAGGTGCCCGGCGTCACGGCGCGCACGACATAGGCCAGCGTGATGTTGCGGTCACCGTCGCCTTCGTTCGGATTGAAGGCGGCGACGAAGCGGTCGTCGCGGAACTCCAGATGCGCGGCGTCGGTCTGCGCCAACCAGGAGAAGTTCGACAATTGCGCGCTGGAAACCAGGCTCGGATTGTCGATCTCGAAGCCGGCCGGCAACAGGTCGGTGATCAGGAGCCGCGACGGCCATTTGTTCTGCTCATAGACCTTGAGCACGACCACGTAGCGCTCGTTCTGCTTGGCTTCGGTGACATTGGCCGCGGTGCCGTCGAGCTTGTAGTAGGTGCGATCGATGGTGAAGCCGTCGCCGCCGGCCGGCAGCGGATCGACCGGCGCGGCAACCGCCGTGACCACCGCCTGCAGCGGCGTCGCGCCGGTGTTGGCGATGGTGAGCGGGCTGTCGACAAGCTCGCTGCCGGCGACTTGGTCGGAATAGCCGCCCGAATGCGGCGCTCCGTTGACGGAAAGCGTGATGGAATCATTGCCTTCCTTCAATGCCCGCGCGGCCAGCAGCATCCAGGATTCGTCCTGCGTGCTCGTCCAGCGGGCATCGGCGCGCGCCACGCCCACCAGCTTGATCAGCTGCGGCATGATGCTCGGCACCGGCTTCGATTCCGCCGCCAGCGCCAGCATCGCTGCGCCATCGCGCAGCCGCGAGCCGTAGTCGGAGCGGTACCAATCGTAGTCGGTTTCCGACTGCGCCAGCCTGAGCGCCGTCTGGAAGGTCGATTCCGAACGCTGCGTGTCGCCGTAGAGCGCCAGGCTTGCCGCCAGTTGGGCGACGGCCATCGGGCTGGAGAAAGCTTCGAGCTGCGTGTCGGCGTAGTAGCGCAGATCGCCGATCGAGGCCTTCTTGTTGCGGGCGAGCACGTAGAGCGCATAGGCGATCTCGCTGCCCTTATCCTGGACGTCCTGGTCGTAGCCGAGCGAGTTCTGCAGGTTGTTCAGCGCCTGGTTCATGGCGAGCGCCGGCACGTCATATTTCTCCTCGCGCGCCCGGGTCAGGAATTCGCTGACATAGGCGTCGAGCCACAGATCGCCGGAACCCGGCCCCCAGAGGCCGAAGCTGCCGCTCGACGACTGATAGGAGAGCACCTTGTAGATGGCGTCCTGGATGCGCTGATGCAGGTCCGGGTCGTTCTCCATGCCGATGCTCTTGGCCATGTCGTTGACATAGAGCAGCGGCATGGCACGGCTGGTGGTCTGCTCGGCGCAGCCATAGGGGTAGCGGTCGAGCGACATCAGAAGCGACGGCACGTCGAGCGCGGAGGACTGCGAAACGCCGACGCTGACCGAGGCGCCGTCGAGCACGCTTGCGGCAAGCAGTTCCTTGTCGACGCGCAGCGAGCCGCCATTGGGCTTCAGGTCGACAACCATGCGGTTGGTGACCGGAAGCTGCGCCGGACGCACCGGCAGATAGAGCGTTTGCTCGGCTTGCGTGCCGTCGGCGTGGGCCAGCTTGACGGTAATCGAGGCGTCGCCCGCGGTCTTCGCGACCAGCGGGAAGGTGAGCGACTGGCGCTTGCCCTGGGCGAGCGTCAGCTTCTCGGGCAGGGGTTTGTCGCCGGTCGTAAGGTCTCCGGTCGTGGTGACCGACAAGGCGTAGTCCCCGGCCGGGCCATCGGTGTCGGCGATGTCGAGGCGCATGGTCGCCGCATCGCCCGGCGCCAGGAAGCGCGGCAGGCCGGCGGTGATTACCACCGGATCGCGCACGATGACGTCGGTCTGGGCATGGCCGACCGCATCCTTGGTCCAGGCGACGGCCATGACGCGCACGGTGCCGTTGAACTGCGGGATGTCGAAATCGACCCGCGCCTTGCCGTTGGCGTCGAGCTCGACCGGGCCGGAGAAGAAGGCGACCAGCTTTTCGGTCGGCGGGCTGCCTTGCGCCTGCATGTTCGCGCCATCGCCGCCTGTCCGTATCTTACCCATGGTGCCGAGCGAGCCGTCGATCAGGCGTCCGTAGAGGTCGCGGATCTCCAGCCCCAGCATGCGCTGGCCGAAGAACCAGTCCTCGGGATCGGGCGCCTTGTAGTTGGTGAGGTTGAGGATGCCGACATCGACGGCAGCCACCATCACATAGGCATTGCTGCCGGCTTGAGCGCCGTTCACCGCAACGGGGATCGACAGCTGCTGGCGCGGCACGGTCTTTTCCGGCGGTGTCAGGCTGACCGCCAGCTTCTTCGAGCCCGGATCGACGGACAGCCATTGGATGCCAATGGCGCGGGCCGGCATGCGCGATTCCTGCGCGTCGCCGGGCCGGAACAAGGTCGCCGTGATATAGGCGCCGGCGCCCCAATCGTCGCCGACCGGGATGTCGACGGTGCTGCCGCCGGCCGGCACCGAAGCGGTGACCGTCTTCAACAGCTTCTCGGCGCCGATGGTGACCAGAAGTTCGCCGGCAAAATGCGGCGAGACCTTCAGCTTGGCGACCTCGCCGGCGGCGTAACTGTCCTTGTCCAGCGCGATCTCCAGGCCGTCGGGCGTCTCGGTGGTGGTGGAAGCGACATACCAGCCGGCATCGAACTCATAGCTGGTCGCCGGACCGTCCGGATCGGCCGTCTCGACCTCGAGCCGGTAACGGCCCCAGTCGACGGGCAGCGACACCGTCGCCTCGCCATCGGCCTTCAGGTCGACCGCGCCATTGGCGACGGCCTTGGTGAGGTTCACCGCTTCGTAGCTCCAGGAATTGTTGGTACGGTACCATTGATAATTGCGCTCGACCTTGACCAGCGACCACTGGGCGCCTTTCAAGTCCTCGCGCTTGCCGTTCGGGTCGACGGCGATGATGCTGAACTTGGCGGTGCCGCCTTGCGGCACCTCATCATCGGCGAAATCGGGGCGAACGCCGATGACGTCGCGCTGCGGGCGAACGCCGATGTCGAGAGAGCGCTCGACGGCGCGGCCGCCGGCCTCGCGCATGCGCACGGTGACCTTGGCGTTGACCAGCTTGGTGGTCGACGGCAACTGGTCGACGGTGACCGGGAAGGTCGCCTTGCCGTCGTCGCCGACGACCGGAAGGTTGGCGAGAGGCGTCACGGTAGGCTCGCTCGACTGCTCGTCGGCCAGACCAAAGGTGAAATTCTTGAAGCTGTCCCAGCTGCTCGTGGTCGACAGCGTCATCTCGCCCTCAAGCGCCAGGCCCGCGGCCGGCGCGCCGTAGAGGAAGCGGCCGTCGACGGTGGCGTTGGCGGTCTCGCCCTGGGCGATCTCCTTCTTGTCGGCGGTCAGGTCGAACTCGATGCGATCCGGCACGAAGTCTTCCACCAGGAACATCTGGCTGGCGACCGGCGCCTGCTTGGGATCGGTGTAGATCGACACCGTCCAGGTGCCGCGCATGGCGTTGGCCTCGAGCGGCAGGTCGACGGCGTGGCCGCCCGCGGACTCGCCATTGCTGACGACGCGGCGGTTCTCGACGCCGTCGGGACGGGTGAAGATGAAGGTCAGCGGCAAGTTCTCGACCGCCTTCGCCGCGCCATCGCGGGCGAGGGCGGCGACATGCACGTCCTCGCCGGCACGGTAGATGCCGCGCTCGGTCCAGGCATAGACGTCGAGAGCGCCCGGCGAGGCGCGTCCCTCGACGCCGCGATCCGACAGATCGAAGCCGGCCTTGCCCATGTCGAGGAAGACGAAGTCGTTGTCGCCCTGCTTGGCCATCAGCACGGCCGGCACCATGCCGTTTTCGCCGCGGGTGAGGCCGGGATTGAAGACGGCGTGGCCCTCGGCGTCGGTGGTCGCGATGCCGAGGATCTCGTTGTTCTTGGCAAGCAGCGTCAATTCGGCGCCGGAAATCGGCTTGGCCGAGCCCAGCGACCGGGCAAAGACGTTGAGGCCGTCCTGGCCGGTATAGGTGGAAAGGCCGATATCGGAGACGACGAACCACTGCGTGGCGCGCGAACCATAGTCGTCGCTCTTGTCGTCGACAGGCTGAGCGGTCAGCACATAGACGCCGGGCTTGCGCTGCGGGATCGCCTCATCCACCGGGAACGAAGTGGTAACCTCCTTGTTGAGATCATTGGCGATATCGAGCGTGCCCGACCAGACGGGAGAGCCCATCTGGTCGGAAATAGTGGAGATGTCATAGCCATCGAGCTGATGCAGGAACTGATAGCCGGACAGGAGCTGCGCCAGCGAACGGTCGCCGATGCGGTAAAGCGTCATCTTGGCGGCGTTCATGTTGACGGTGACGACCGGAATGCCGCGGCGGGCGCCTGCCGGCAGTACGAAGCTGTCGCCGGTGAAGCGGGCGGACGGGGCACGGTCCTGGACGTAGATCGACAGCACGACGGGCGCTGCGATCGTCTCGCCGATCGCCGCCGGCAGGCCGGCGCGGAAGGTCACGTCATAATGCTGGCCGTGTTCCAGACCCTCGACGCAGATCTGCTTGTCTTTGGCCTCGACGGCCTTGGGCGCGGCGTTGTCGACGGTCACGAACTGCGAATAGTCGACGCCGGTCTTGACCAGTTCCTCGGAAAACTGGGCGCAGATGCGCGGCGAGGAGGAATCGGCATCGACGGTGTGCTCGACGACGCGGAAACCTTTGCGCGCCTTGAGGTCGGCGTAGTCGGCCTGGACCGCCGGCGAGCTCACCAGCGCAAGGCTCGCTTCATAGGCCTGCAGCGAAGGCCGGTAGAGGTCGCGCTTGTCGAGGCCGGCGCCGAGCAGCGCCAACGCCTCGGCGCGGGTCTTTGCCGTGCGCACCAGCTTGTAGGCGTTGAAGGCCGCCGAGGTGGCGTTCATCGGGAAAGTCGCGGGTTCGGTGGTGTTCGACGCCGGCTCCACGGCGAGTATCTCGCGCGCCAGCATCAGCCACAGCGCGCCGTCATCGGGCAGGACCGAGATCGCGGACTGGTATTTCTGCATGGCAAGGCGATGGTCGCCGGTAAGCGATGCCTGCTCGGCGGCGGCCTGCAGGGCGGAAAGGCCCTCGGTCGGCTTGTCATAGGCCGGATCGGTCAGCTTGTTGCGAAACTGCTGGGCCTGGTCGGCCATCCAGTTCGGGAAAAAGGCCAGCGCCGGCGGAGCGCCGATATCGGGGTCGCCATCGACGTTCGCGACCTTGCCGGCAACGGCGCCGGTGAAGGATTTCAGCTGGTTATAGTCGGATTTGAGAAAACACCATTTGGCCTTGGTGTTGTAGGTGAAGGCACGGCAGGCCGAGTCGCCGAGGCATGTGGTCTTGCACTGGTCGAGGCTGACATTCTGCTCCGACCGAAGGTCGAAACCGAAATAGTCGGAATTGTCGGTCGTCACGATTCGCCGGGCTTCGGCCGCAAAGGCCGCCCCGCCCAGGGCGAAAAAGATGAGAAGAAGGAAAGAGAGACCACGAGCCGCGCGCATTGCCATACCACCCTCCAGACATCGCCAGCGTCCAGGTATGATCAAGCTTCGTGCAGGCTTGTCAACGCCGGAGCGCCGCAGGTTTATCACCCGCAAACGGTTTCCATGCCGGCCAAAGGCCGGTATTTCGACAGAACCTCTGTGAGACGGATCACACTTTCTTGCGGAATCGCAAAAGGTGTGAATTCCAAGCCCGCTCTGTTTCAGACAATTGGATTGTGGCTCCTTTACGAACGTTGCGGAACTTCATTCCAATTTTAGTTTTGTCGACTAGGTTGTCTTAATGCCGGCGCATGAAACGCAGATGTCAGGAGGGTTCGCGCCAGGGTGCGGGCTTTCGCGCGCCCTGTTTTTCGCGCTCGTCTGCTCGACCGTGCTGGCCACGGAGGTGCGGCAGGCGGCGGCTTTCGAGATTTTCGGCATCAAGCTTTGGGGTTCGTCCAAGGACGAGGATGCCGAGATCGTCGATCCGCTGCGCTATTCGGTGACGATCGACGCCCCGGATGCGGACAAGGATCTGGTCAAGAAGCTCGAAAACGCCTCGGCGCTGAAAAACGACGAGGACCATCCGGTGTCCGGATCGCTCGGCCTGATGGCCAAGGCGCGCGGCGACCGCGAACAGCTCGTCGCCGCGCTCTATGCCGATGCCCGCTACGAGGGCGTGGTCACCATCACGATCGACGGCAAATCGATCGACGAATTGCCGCCGGACGCCGAATTCAAGGGGCCGCAGCCCATTCCGGTCGTCGTCAGCGTCGTCCCGGGGGCGAAATTCACGCTGGGCAACATCCGGCTGAAGGGCGATGCCGCCGGGCTGGCGAGCGCCGATTTCGGGCTGATCGCCGGCGGCGATGCCGGTTCCGGCGCCGTGCTCAAGGCCGAGGCCCTGATCGTGCGGGCGCTGAAGGACGAGGGTCGGCCGCTGGCCAAGGTGACGGACCGCGAGATCGTCGCCGAGCATGCCAGCTCGACGCTGGACGTCACGCTGACGGTGGCGGCCGGCCCGGTCGCCGGCTATGGCGATACGACGGTCGAGGGCACGGAAAAGGTCGATCGCGACTTCACCGAATACATGACCGGGCTGAAGCGGGGCCAGCAATATTCGCCGCAGGAAATCGACGATGCCCGCGACCGGCTGCTCGGGCTCGAAGTCTTCAACAGCGTGACGATCAAGGAAGCCGACAGCCTCGACGCCAACGGCAACATCCCGATCGATGTCCAGGTGAGCGAGCGCAAGCCGCGCTATTTCGGCATCGGCGGCACCTTCTCGAACACGGAAGGGCTCGGGCTCGAAGGCTATTGGGGACACCGCAACCTGTTCGGCCAGGCCGAGAAGCTGCGCATCGACGGCTCGATCAGCGGCATCGGCAGCAACAGCCTTTCGGCGCTCAACTACAATGCCGGCGTGATGTTCGAGAAGCCGGGCGTGCTCGGGCCGACGTCGAAATTCTTCACTGGCGTCAAGACGGTGTTCGAACATCCCGATGCCTATGACCATTTCTCGGTCAAGGGCGACGTCGGCGTTTCCTACGACCTCGACAAGAAGCAGCGCGTCTCGGCCGAATTCGACCTCGATTATTCGCGGATCACCGACGCCTTCGGCAAGCATACCTATCTGATCGCCAGCGTGCCGCTGCAATATGTCTATGACAACCGCGACAACAAGCTGAATCCGACCAGGGGGTTCCGCTTCCTCGCCTATGCCGAGCCGAGCTACGACATCTTGAATGGCGCGACCTTCCTGAAGCTGAAGGGCGAGGGCTACACCTACCAGTCGCTGGACACGGCAAGCCGGTTCGTGCTCGCCGAACGCGCGACGCTGGGCTCGATCGTCGGCACCGGGCTGCAGAACGTGCCCGCCGACCGGCGCTTCTATTCCGGCGGCGGCGGCTCGGTGCGCGGCTATTCCTACCAGGGCATCGGCCCGAAGGACATTGACGGCCAACCGATCGGCGGTCTCTCCTTCTTCGAAACCTCGGTCGAGATGCGCATCGGCGTCACCGACACGATCGGCATCGTGCCGTTCGTCGACGCCGGCACGGTCTCGATCAAATCCTTCCCCGATTTCTCGGATGTGAAGGTCGGCGCCGGCGTCGGCCTGCGCTATATCACGCCGTTCGGTCCGCTGCGCATCGACGCCGCCGTGCCGCTCAACCGCGATCCGGGCGATCCGCATTTCGGCATCTATGCCGGCATCGGTCAGGCGTTCTGACGATGAAGATTTCCTGGCGCATTCTCCGCATATGCCTCTACGCGCTGCTCGTCTTGCTGGTGGTGGCGATCGGCGCGCTGGTCGTGCTTACCGGCACCGAGGGCGGCCGCCAGAATCTCGCCAGCCTGATTTCGAAGATGGCTTCGAACGAGGACCGCAAGGTCACGGTCGCCGGCATAGAAGGCATCTGGTCGGGTGCGCTGAGGGTGGACCACGTCGTGCTGGAAGACCGCGCCGGCCCTTGGATGGTGGCGCGTAAGGTAGCGCTCGACTGGTCGCCGACGGCGCTGCTCTCCCGGAATTTCACTGCCGACCGCTTCGCCGCCGAGCGCATAGAGGTGGCGCGGCTGCCGCAGCCGAGCCAGCAGCCGTCGCAGGGCGGCGGCTCGACGAGCCTGCCGGTTTCGATCGACGTCAAGCAGATCGACCTGCCGGAGATCGCTCTGGGACAGGAACTGGCTGGCTCCGGCATTGCCGAGTTGGCCGCCAAGGGCTCGCTCAAGGCCGATCCGTCGCCGCTGGCGATCGAGAGTGTGCTCAACGTCTCCCGCCATGACGGCAAGCAGGGCAATGTCGACGCCAAGATCCACTTTGCGCCGGCCGACAACAAGCTCGACCTCGATCTCAAGGCGTCGGAGCCGGCCGGCGGCATCATCGCCAATCTGCTCAAGCTGCCGGATGCGCCGCCCGTCAACATCGTCGTTTCCGGCAGCGGGCCTTTGGCCAACTGGAGCGGCGTCGGCACCTTCATGGTCGATGGCCGGATCGTCAGCCAGCTGACCGGCCGGCACCAGCTGACCGACAAGGGCCATCGTATCGAAGCCAAGGGCGACGGCGAGTTCGAAGGCTTCCTGCCGGAAAAGATAAAGGCGCTGTTTGCCGGCAAGACGAGCTTCGACCTTGCCGGAACGGCGACCACGTCGGGCGGGGTCGATATCGAGCGCGCGACCATCGAGAGCGATGCGGTGCACGGCGCCGCGACCGGCAATGTCGATCCGAAGGGCGCCAGCGACCTCGCGGTCGAGCTCTCCGCCAAGGGCAAGCCGGTCACCATCGATGTCGGCAACAGCGCGGTTCCCATCCTGGTCGCGGTCGAGAAGGCGACCGTGCGCGCCTTCGGCGACGGCAAGGCGCCGATGGTCGATATCGGCACGTCGCTTACCTCGGTGGCCGTCGGCGGCACGCAGCTCAACAACATTACGGGCCAGATCCATTCCGACGGCTTCGACATCGTCACCCTCAGCGGCCCGGTCAGCATCAATCTCGCCGCCGCCGGACTGAAGACGGACGTGGCGACACTGGCGCCGCTGGTGACCGGCAAGCTTGCCGCCGATCTTTCCGGCACGATCAGCCGCGAGACCGTGACCATCGACAAGGGCACCTTGCGCAGCGATGCGCTCAATGCCGCGCTGACGGCAGGCATCTCGCTCGCCGACCTGTCGATGACGCTGAAGATGAATGCCGACGCCGTCTCGAAGGCATTGCCGCCGCAGATCAGCTCGCTGCTCGGCGAGCGCGTGAAGTTTTCGGCGACCGCGACCCGCGATCCGCAGGGCGCGTTCGCCGCCAATTCGCTGGAGCTCACCTCGGGTTCGCTGAGCGCCAGCGGCACCGCCAGCGCGCAAGGCTCGGACATCCAGGCCGATGTGAAAGGCACTCTGGGCGACGTCTCGTCGCTGTCGTCGCTCGCCGGCACGCCGCTTGCCGGCGGGGTCAATTTCGCGCTGAGCGCAACCGGTCCGCGCCTGGCGCCGGATTTCACGGTGTCCGCCGACAGCGCTAGCCTGACGGCGGCCGGCCGCACGGTGAAGGACATCAAGCTCTCGGCCAAGGGCAAGGCCGACATCGCCAATCCGACCGCCAACGTCTCGCTGACCGGCAACGCCGAGGGGCAGGCGCTCGATATCGAGGCGTCGCTGGTGACCGCCGACGGCAAGCGCTCGATCAAGGGGCTCAGCCTTGCGCTCGGCGACAACAAGGTCTCGGGCGATCTCGCGCTCGACGACAAGTTCCTGCCGCTCGGCACGCTGACGCTTGCCGTGCCCGATATCGGGCCGCTCGCGGCGCTCGCCAATCAGACCGCGACCGGCGATATCAATGGCACGATCGCCTTCGCCAAGGAGGGCGAGGCGCCAACCGTCACCATCAATGCCGCCGCCACGTCGATCGCGCGCGGCGATCTGGCGGCAAAGACGATCACCGTCAACGCGTTGATCGCCAACTATCTCAAGGGGCCTGCGATCTCGGGCACGATCAAGGCTGACAGCGTGACGTCCGGCAGCACGGTCATCAGCGGCATCGGCATCGATTTGAAGCGCGACGGCGACTGGACCAACTTCACCGGCGGTGCCACGGTGTCCGGCATTCCGGCCACCGCCACCGGGCGGGTGAAGATTGCCAACGGCACGACGAGCGTGGAAATCGCTTCCGGCGAGGCGACGGTGCGCGGCATCAAGGCGGCCATCGCCGAGCCGTCCAGCTTTTCCATCGCCAATGGCGTCGCTACGATCGAGAAGCTAGCGCTCAATCTCGGCGGCGGCTCGGCTACGGTTTCCGGCAGCGCCGGTCAGACCCTCGACCTGACGGCCAATCTTGCCGACCTGCCGGTGGCGCTCGCCAATGATTTCGTGCCCGGCCTCGACGGGGCTGGGACGGTGGAAGGCACGGCACATGTCACGGGACCATCGTCCAACCCCGACGTGCAGTTCAACGCGAAGGTGGCGGGCGCGCAGACCAGCCAGACCCGGCAGGCGGGGCTCGGGCCGCTGGATCTGGACGCTGCCGGCAGCTACACGCTGGCGGACGGCGTGGCCCTGGATCACGCCACGCTTTCGGGCCAGGGGATTTCGGGCAAGGCCACCGGTACCCTCAACCCCAACGGCGCCAGCGATTTCTCCCTCGACCTTACGTCGTCCGGACCCAGCCTGCCGCTGACGGTCGGCAGCGCCGAAAGCCCGGTCAAAATCGCGGTCCAGTCCTTGTCGGCGAAGATGGTGGGCGAGAGCACGCAAGCGCGGCTCGATGTGTCCGCAATCCTGCCGTCCATCGTGGCCAGCCAGACCAAGGTGGACGGCCTGACGCTCGCGCTGCATTCGGACGCTTTCGACCTCAGGGGACGGGCAGGCCAGGTTTCCGGCACGGTGTCGGTGGACAGGATCGGCCTCGACAATCAGTTGATCGCGCCGCTCATCGCCGGCAAGGTCACGGCCAAGGTCAACGGCCGCCTGGCAACCGATTCCGTCGCCGTCAACAGCGGGTCCTTGACGAGCGATGCGCTCAACAGCCAGGTCGCGGGCCGTATATCGCTGGGCGACGGCGTGGTCGACCTCAATATGAAGGCCGACGTCGCTTCTTCCGCCTTGCCGGCTGCGGTGCGCGGCATGCTTGGCGAGACCGCGCAGTTGAGCGCCGCGCTGAAGCGCGATGCCAAAGGCAATGTCAATGTCGACGGGCTGAAGCTGAATTCGGGCGCGCTCAGCGCCGACGGGCAGGCAGGCCTTGCCGACGGCAAGTTGGCGGCTGGGATCAGAGGTGCGTTGAGCGATGTTTCGGGGCTGTCGAAGGACGCCAAGGGCGCCATTGCCTTTGCCTTGAATGCGCAAGGCCCGGTCACCGCGCCGGACCTGTCGATGACGGTGAGCAGCGACCGCCTTTCGGTGGCGGCGCGCGAGATCACCGGGCTGAAGCTGACGGCCAGCGGCAAGGCCGATGCCGCCAATCCGGCGGCCAATGTGCAGCTCACCGGCAATGTCGCCGGCCAGAACCTGCAAGGCAGCGCGGTGCTCGCCACGACCGATGGCAGCCGCGCGATCAACGGGCTTCTGTTGTCGCTCGGTCCGAACAAGATTTCCGGCGATCTCGCCCTTGACGACGCCTTCGTGCCGGTCGGCACAGTGTCGCTCGACCTGCCCGATATCGGGCCGCTCGCGGCGCTGGCGCTGGAAAAGGCCGAGGGCAATGTGCGCGGCACGATCGCCTTCACCAAGGCGGCCAACGGGCCGAATGTCGCGATCAAGGCGAACACCTCGGAGATCAAGCGCGGCGACCTCTCGGCCAGGAATGTCGCCATCGACGCGCAGATCGCGAACTATATGGCAGCACCCGTCATCGCGGGCACTGTGCGCGCCGAGAGCGTGACGTCCGGCGGCACCGCCATCACCGGCATCGATGTCGATCTCAAGCGCGACGGCGACTGGACCGGCTTCTCGGGCGGGGCCACCGTCAAGAACATCCCGGCGAAGGCGGCCGGCCGGGTGAAGGTCGCCAACGGCACGACGACCATCGAGCTCGCATCGGGGCAGGCGACGGTGCAGGGCATCAAGGCCGCGATCGCGCAGACCTCGACGGTCACCATCGCCAACGGCGTGACGACGCTCGACCGGCTGGTGCTCAACCTTGGCGGCGGCACGGCGACGGTGACGGGCAAGGTCGCGCAGGCGCTGGACATCAACGCCAATCTGGCCAGGGTGCCGATCTCGCTCGCCAACAGTTTTTCGCCGGGCCTCGACGCGGCCGGCTCGATCTCGGGCACGGTCAAGGTCACCGGCGTGCCGGCGGCCCCCTCGGTCGCCTTCAACATCGATGCTTCCGGCGTGCAGACCTCGCAGACGCGCGGCGCCGGGCTCGGCGGCATGAATGTGTCGTCGTCGGGAACCTTTGCCGGCAACAAGCTCGCCTTCGACGCCAATATCAGCGATGGCGCCGGCCTCGGCCTCAAGGGCGGCGGCTCGGTGACGACGGCGGGCACGCCGGCCCTGGTTCTCGACTTCAACGGCAAGGTGCCGTTCTCCTTCCTTGCCTCGAAGCTCGCCGCGCAAGGGCTGGGGCTGACCGGAATCGCCAATGTCAACGTGCAGGTGCGTGGTCCGGCGTCGTCGCCGGTGATCGGCGGAACGGTGAGCACCTCCGGCGCCCGCCTGGTCGATGCCCGCTCCGGCCTGGCGGTGAACGACATCGCCGCCGACGTTTCAATCGGGAGCGGCGTGGCCAGGATCAATCGGCTCACCGGCACGCTTTCGACAAAAGGCAATCTTTCGGCCAGCGGCACGGTCGGCATCACGCCGGCGCAAGGCTTCCCGGCCGACCTGTCGATCAAGCTCACCGACGGCCGCTACACCGACGGCCGGGTGGTGACCGCCAATCTCGGCGGCGACCTGACCGTCAAGGGGCCGCTCGTCTCGGCGCCGGTGATCGCGGGTACCGTCAACCTGGCGAGGACGGTCATCACCGTTCCCGAGAAGCTGCCGGGCTCGCTGTCGGCGCTGGACGTCAAGCACAAGAATGCGCCGGCTTCGGTGCGGGCGCAGGACAAGGCGCTGCGTCCGGCGACGTCCAGCGGCAGCAGCAACAGCGGCAGCGGCCTGACGCTCGATGTGACGGTCAACGCGCCGAACCAGATCTTCATCCAGGGCAGGGGCGTCGACGCCGAGCTCGGGGGCTCGCTGAAGTTGACAGGGCCGGCTTCGGCGCCGCAGGCGGTCGGCACTTTCACCCTGCAGCGCGGACGGCTGATCATCCTCTCCAAGCGGCTGACCTTCACCGAGGGCACGATCGGGTTCCAGGGTTCGCTGGTGCCCTATCTCAACATGACGGCGACCACCACGACGAGCAGCGCCACGGTCACGATCCTCGTGTCGGGCGAGGCGACCAATCCGAAATTCACCTTCTCCTCCGTGCCGGCGCTGCCCCAGGACGAGGTGCTTGCGCAGCTCATCTTCGGTCAATCCATGTCCAAACTGTCGCCGCTGCAGATCGCGCAACTTGCAAGCGCGGCCGCGCAACTGGCCGGCGTCGGCGGCTCGACCTCGTTGCTCGAGAATTTGCAAAGCGCCATCGGCGTCGACGATCTCGACGTGACGACGGACGAGAAGGGCGGCACCGCGGTTTCGGCCGGCAAGTACCTCAACGACCGCACCTATGTGACCATACAGAAGGGCGACAAGCCGGGCTCCGGCAAGGCCACGATCGACCTCAATGTCGGTCGCGGCGTGAAGCTGCGCGGCGAGGCCAATGATGCCGGCGAAGCAAAGGGCGGCGTCTTCTACGAACGCGAATATTGAGGCCGCGCCGCCGTTTCCCTGCCTGCGCGCCACGGGCGCGGGGCCTTTATCCGCATAAAATGTATTGATTTAATCGGTCGCGGCGATTTTTTGGGAAATCCGCGTCGCGATAACAAATTTGCGTCAAGACTGTCGCTATCGCGCGAACCGGGTTGCCACCAAAGATGCACATTCCCTAGCATGTTCCTGCTCCACACCGTCTTTTGACAACGCGGTCTGGATGCGGAATGTTAAAAGGCGGAAAGCCAACAATGGGAGTAAGTCATGGCAATCTATAAGAGCAACGGTGATCGTGTTCCGGATCACATCCTGAAAATGGCCGAAGAAGCCAAGACGGGCAGCAATGTGGACCGTCGAGAATTCCTGGCATTGGCCAGCGTCTTCGGCGCATCGACGGCAATGGCCTATGGCATGCTCGGCCTCGCCGATCCGACCCCGGCCAGGGCCGAGGATGTGCAGGGCAAGAAGGGCGGCGTGATCAAGGTCGCGATGTCCATCAAGGACCCGAAGGATCCGCGCACCGCCGACTGGTCCGAAATCTCCAATGCCGAGCGCCAGGCGCTCGAGCCGCTGGTGAAATACACCAAGGAATACACCTTCGCGCCGTACCTGCTGGCAAGCTGGGACATCAATGACGACGCCACCGAATACACGCTCCATGTGCGGCCGGGCGTCGAATGGAACAATGGCGACAAGTTCACCGCCGACGACGTGATCTACAATTTCACCCGTTGGGCCGACAAGGGCGCGGAAGGCAACTCGATGCCTGGCCGCCTCGGCAGCCTGGTCGACGAGACGTCCAAGAAGCTGCGCGAGGGCTCCGTCGTCAAGGTCGACGACATGACGGTCAAGCTCAAGCTGACCAAGCCCGACATCGCCATCATCCCGAACCTGTGCGACTACCCGGCGCTGGTCGTGCACAAGACCTTCGACGAGAAGGGCGCCAACTTCAAGAACTGCCCGATCGGCACCGGTCCGTTCGAGCTGGTCTCCTACGACGTCGGTCAGAAAGTGGTCTACAAGCGCCGCACGACCGGCAAGTGGTGGCAGGGCGAGGCCTTCCTCGACGGCGTCGAGTTCATCGACTACGGCACCGATCCGGCGGCGACCGTCTCGGCTTTCGAGTCGGGCGAAGTCCAGACCAACCACGAAACCACCGCCGACTACATCAAGATCATCGCGGATGTCGGCGCGCCGGTTTCGGAAGTCGTGACGGCCGCCACGGTTGTGTCGCGCTTCAACGTCGGCAAAAAGCCCTATGACGACCAGAAGGTTCGTCAGGCGATGCTGCTCGCCGTCGACAACGCCACCGTGCTGCAGCTCGGCTACGGCAATGCCGGCACGCCGGCCGAAAACCACCATGTCGCGCCGATCCATCCGGAATATGTCAAGCTGCCCGAGGTCAAGCGCGACATCGCCAAGGCCAAGCAGATGCTGACGGAAGCCGGCGCGATCGATTTCGAGCACGAGCTGATCAGCAACGACGAGGACTACCACAAGAACACCACGGACGCGATCGCGGCCCAGCTGCGCGAAGCCGGCATCAAGGTGAAGCGGACGGTGCTGCCGAGCTCGACCTTCTGGAACGACTGGACCAAGTATCCCTTCTCGGAGACCAACTGGAACATGCGCCCGCTGGGCATCCAGGTGATCGCCATCGCTTACCGCACCGGTGAAGCGTGGAACGAGACGGCCTATGCCAATCCGGACTTCGACAAGAAGGTGAACGAGGCGCTCGGCATCGCCGATGCGGAGAAGCGCAAGGTTGTGATGAAGGATATCGAGCAGACCCTGCAGGATTCCGGCATCATCATCCAGCCTTACTGGCGCAAGCTCTACATCAACATCAAGCCCGAGGTGAAGAATCACTCGATGCACCCCACCTACGAGCACGACTTCGGCAAGGTCTGGCTCGACCAGGCGTGATCCATGGCGCGATGAATACGAGGGGCAGCCGCCCCTCGTATTTGCAGCTTCGTCGCCGTTGCATATCCTGCAGCGGTGGCGGGGCGTCATCCGCATTACGAAACAGGGTTGAACGTATCTGACCCCAACCCGGCCGGCAGGGGGTGCGCATGTTCTCATTCATCGCCAGACGCATCGGAACGATACTGCTTACGATGCTGTGCCTGACGCTGGTCGTCTTCTTCCTCGTCAATCTCGAGCCCAATCTGAAGAAGCTGGCGATCAGCCAGACCGAGATGCACACGCCCGCCGACCAGCTTGAAAGCTGGCTGGTCAATCATGGCTACCGGCAGAACTTCTTCGTGCGTTACGGCCAGTGGCTTGGCGTCGTGCCAAAGCACCCGATCACCGATCCGGCGACCGGCAAGACGACGCAGCGCTTCTCCTTCTGCAACGATCCGACGGAGCCGAAATTCTCCGGCGTGCTGGAGGGTGACTTCGGCTGCTCGACCAAATTCAAGACGACCGTCGCCGCGAAACTCTTCCCGGCCCTCGGCGCCACCGGATTGCTGATGTTCTGGGTGCTGGCGGTGATGGTGCCGATCTCGCTGCTCATCGGCATTCTTGCCGGCATGCGCGAAGGCTCACGCACGGACCGGACATTGTCCGTCGCCTCGATCGCTTCGACGGCGACGCCCGAATATGTGTCCGGCGTCATCTTTACCGTCATTTTCGCATCCTGGCTCGGCTGGCTGAACGGCTCGGCTGCGTCCGCCAGCCAGGGCATCACCTTCTACAATTTCACCCTGCCGGTGATCACGCTGGCGATCTACGGCATCGGTTACATCGCGCGCATGACACGCGCCTCGATGGTCGAGGTGATGACGCAGCAATATATCCGCACCGCCCGGCTGAAGGGCCTGTCCTTCAGCAGCGTGGTGATCAAGCACGCCTTGCGCAACGCGCTGATCGCGCCATTCACCGTCATCATGCTGCAGTTCCCGTGGCTGCTCACCGGCGTTGTCATCGTCGAGGTGATGTTCCGCTACCAGGGTTTCGGCTACACGCTGGTCGAAGCCGCCGGCAACAACGACATCGACCTGCTGCTCGGCTGCTCGCTGGTCTCGGTGTTCATCGTGCTGATCACGCAGCTCATTTCCGATGTCGGCTACGCGTTTCTCAATCCGCGTATCCGGGTTCAGTAGAGGGCAGGGCCGATGCAAACCGAATATATCAGCGCCTTCGACGTGGTTCTCGGCGTGCTCTGGCGGTTCTGGCCGGTGTGGGTCGCCCTCATCCTGGTGATGGGCGCCAGCTTTACCTACAAGAAGCGGCTGGGACTCTACGGCCAGCTCTTCGACAGCGGCGTCGGCATTGCCGGCGTCTTCATCTGCCTGTTCTGGCTGTTCACGGCGATCTTCGCCTCGACCATCTCGCCCTTCGATCCGCTGGCGCAGGTCTCGGTGATGAAGGACACGCTGCCCGGCGCGATCGAGCCGGCGTCGAAGCTCGTCTATTATTTCGGCGGCGACAAGCTTGCCCGCGACGTGTTCTCGCGCATGGTCTATGGCAGCCAGATCGTGCTGATCATCGCGCCGGCCGCCACCGGTTTCGCGCTGATGGTCGGCATCACGCTCGGCCTGCCGGCCGGTTACTATGGCGGCAAGATCGACACGCTGCTGTCGTTCCTTGCCAACCTGGTGCTGGCCTTCCCGGTTATCCTCTTGTTCTACCTGCTGGTGACGCCGGGCATCATGGACACGCCGATCCCCTATGCGATGGCGGGACTGTTCTTCCTGTTCCCGATCATCTTCTTCTGCGTGCTGTTCTGGACCCGCTACAAGAACCGGCCGGACCGGCTCTATATCCTGCTCGGCATAACGCTGGTCGTCGGCGGCTGGATCTATACCGGCCTGGTCTTCGACAAGGATCCGCTCAAGATCGTCCACATCGATCCCAACCAGCTCAACATCTTCGTGGCGGTGGTGTTCGCCTCCAGCCCCGGTGTGTTCCGCATCGTGCGCGGGCTCACAATGGACATCAAGACGCGCGACTATGTGGCGGCGGCGCAGACGCGCGGTGAATCGCCCTGGTACATCATGCTGTGGGAGATACTGCCCAATGCGCGCGGTCCGCTGATCGTCGATGCCTGCCTGCGCATCGGCTACACGACGATCCTGCTCGGAACGCTCGGCTATTTCGGCCTGGGCCTGGCGCCGGAAAGCCCCGACTGGGGCACCGCGATCAAGGACGCCAGCCGGCTGCTGCGTTCCTTCATACACCCGGCGCTGCCGCCGACGATTGCCCTGATGTCGTTCGTGCTGGGGCTGAACCTTTTGGCGGACTCACTGCGCGAACAGTCGATGAAGGATTGATGGCGGGGTCTTAGGCCCTACTTGCCAAGAACCAAGGATTGGAGCGACCCATGAACGAGGCAGTTCGAGATCCAGCCAAGGCGACCGGTCAGCCGATCATCGAGATCGAGAATCTCTCAATCTCCTTCTTCACCCGCAAGGGCGAGATCCCGGCCGTGATGGATTTTTCCTGCACGGTGATGCCCGGCGAGGCGATGGGCATCGTCGGCGAGTCCGGCTGCGGCAAGTCGACCGTGTCGCTCGGCATCATGCGCGACCTCTCCAACATCGGAAAGATCGTCGGCGGCAAGATCAAGTTCCAGGGCAAGGATATGGGCGAGCTCTCCGAGGAAGAGCTGCGCGCCATCCGCGGCAACAAGATCGCCATGATCTACCAGGAGCCGATGGCGAGCCTCAATCCGGCGATGAAGATCGGCCAGCAATTGATGGAAGTGCCGCTGATCCACGACAAGGTGTCGAAGGAAGAGGCCTACACCAGAGCGCTGGAGATGGTGCGGGCGGTGAAGCTGCCCGACCCTGAGCGCATGATGCGTTCCTATCCGCACCAGCTTTCCGGCGGCCAGCAGCAGCGCATCGTCATCGCCATGGCGCTGTTGTCCAAGCCGGCGCTGCTTCTGCTCGACGAGCCGACCACCGCGCTCGACGTCACCGTCGAGGCCGGCATCGTCGAGCTGGTCAAGGGGCTCGGCGAGAAGTTCGGCACCTCGATGATCTTCGTGTCGCACAATCTGGGCCTCATCCTCGAGACCTGCAACAAGATCACGGTGATGTATTCCGGCGAGGCGGTCGAGACCGGCAAGATCGAGGACGTGTTCGACCGGATGCGCCATCCCTATACGCAAGGGCTGTTCCGTTCGATCCCGCTGCCCGGCGCCGACAAGAATTCACGGCCGCTGATCTCCATTCCTGGGCAGTTGCCGCTGCCGCATGAGCGGCCGAAGGGCTGCAATTTCGGGCCGCGCTGCCACCATTTCGTCGAGGGCGTCTGCAACGCCGCGGAAATCCCGATGATCCCGGTCGAGGGCCATGAGGGGCATTTCTCGCGCTGCGTGCGGTTCAACGAGATCGACTGGGAGGCGCTGCCGCCCGGCGCCAAGAAGGTCAGCGAAAAGGTCGAGCCCGGCGCGCCGGTGCTGAAGATCCAGGACCTCAAGAAATACTACAGGGTCGGCGGCAGCGAGGTGTTCGGCTCCAGCGAAGGCCGGGTCGTCAAGGCTAACGAGACGATCTCGTTCACCGCGCGCGAATCCGAGACGGTGGCTATCGTCGGCGAGTCCGGCTGCGGAAAGTCGACGCTGGCCAAGGTGCTGCTCGGCCTGGAGACCGCCAGCTCCGGCACGGTGACCCTGGCCAACAAGGAGATCCAGTCGACGGGCATCGAGAACCGCGGCGTCGATACCGTCTCGTCGATCCAGATGGTGTTCCAGAACCCGTTCGATACGCTGAACCCCAGCCACAGCGTCGGATCGCAGATCATCCGCACACTGGAAAAGTTCAATGTCGGCAAGAATGTCGCCGAGCGGCGCCAGCGCATGCTGGAGCTGCTCGACCTGGTGAAGCTGCCGCGCGCCTTCGAGACCCGCAAGCCGCGCCAGCTGTCGGGCGGCCAGAAGCAGCGCATCGGCGTCGCGCGCGCCTTTGCCGGCGATGCCAAGGTGGTCGTGGCCGACGAGCCGGTCTCCGCGCTCGATGTCTCGGTGCAGGCGGCGGTGACCGAGCTCTTGATGGATATCCAGCGCAAGAACAAGACGACGATGCTGTTCATCAGCCACGACCTGTCGGTGGTGCGCTACATCGCCGACCGCGTCGTCGTCATGTATCTCGGCTATATCGTCGAGCAGGGGACGACGGACCAGATCTTCTCGCCGCCTTACCATCCCTACACCGAGGCGTTGCTCTCGGCGATCCCGATCGCCGACACCAGCGTGGTCAAGAAGCACATCGTGCTCGAAGGCGACATCCCGTCGGCGATGAACCCGCCGACAGGCTGCCCGTTCCAGACGCGCTGCGGTTACAAGAAGCTGGTGCCGGACAATCTGTGCGAGACGAAGGTGCCGCCGGTGAAGGATCTCGGCGGCGGCCATACGAGCCTGTGCTGGCTTTCGGACGACGTGCTGGCCAAGATGGAGCCGGTCATCAAGTTCGACAAGGAACATGCCGCGCATGAAGGCGTGCCGGAAGATGCGCACGGCACCGGGCCGGGGTCGACAGGCGCGGCGCCCAACAGACCGCGTGGCAAATCCTCGACCGCGGAAGCGGACGAGATCGGCGACGCCGTGGAGCAGGACCAGGCCGGAATGCGAGGTCGTCGCAACAAAGTGCGCGACGAGACTTCCGAAACCGGTGTCAAAGGGCCAAAAGACAGGACGAGGCGGCACTAGTCCCGGAAGCAGCTAGTTTCCGCATTGCCGTAGCTGCGCCTGATAATCGCGCGCCATCTGATCGGTGGCGCGCGCGTAGCTTTGAACGCCGGCGTCGCCGCGATTGCCGCGGCCATAGGCGGTCCAGCCGAGGTAATAGGCGAGGTAAAGATTGTAGGTGTCGTTGCGGGCGACGCCGTATGTGTCAGCGGTCTTGGAATGATACCAGCCGACAAAATCGACGGCGTCGGTAAAGCGCGTCCGGCGTGCCGCCCAGTTGCCGGTCTCCCGCTGATATTGCGACCAGGTGCCGTCGAGCGCCTGCGAGTAGCCGGTGGCGCTCGAGACATGCTTCCACGGGATGAAGCCGAGCAGCTTGGTGCGCGGCGGGCGGGCATTGCTCTTGAAGCCGGATTCCTTGCGCACCGTCGCCATCAGCACGGGAACGGGAATGCCGTATTTCTGCTCGGTCCGCTCGGCGGCCGACTGCCAGTTGTCGAACCAGCCGTCATTCTGGTCGAAGACGGCGCAGACATTGTTGATGTGGCTGGGCGCCGTCGCGCAGGCCGAAAGCGCCAGCAGCACGGAAACAGCTACAATTTTACTAAAACTCGACCTACGCATTGGAAGACGAATAGGCCGAAATCATAAAAGGAGTCTTGCGCGGTTCCTTAACGCCGGCGCGGGGGCGCAAAAAGCCGGGTATCGGTATCGCGACTGTCTGTGTCGTTATTCTTTTCGTTGATTTTGAAAAATGCCGCCTTGGCTAAAATCACGCCGGCAAATGGCGAATTCCTGACAGCTCGCATGTGATGCCGGCGCTCTGATGCGCGCATGAGCGAACCAAGACGCAAGCGCGGCGCCGAGCGCACCAGCAACCGCGGGCCAGCCGCCATCCCGCAACTGCCGCCGCGGCGGGTGGAGAATCCCTATCCGCCGATGGCGTTGCTGTCGGCCGACCAGATCGAGGCCATCCACCAGGCATCGATGCGTATACTGGAGAATTTCGGCATCGAGGTGATGAGCCCGCGGGCGCTGTCGCTGTTCGAGCGCGCCGGCGCCAAGGTCGATCGCGGCTCGATGAATGTGCGCGTCGATCGCGGCATGGTCGAGGCGGCGCTGAAGTCGACACGCAGCAATTACACGCTTACTCCACGCAATCCGGCGCACGCCATCCATCTCGGCGGCAGCACCATCAACTTCACGCTCGTCGCCGGCCCGCCCAACGTGCACGACATGGAGCGCGGCCGCCGCGCCGGCAACCTCGCCGACTACTCGGACCTCGTCCGGCTGGCGCAGCATTTCAACTGCATCCACATGCTGGGCAACCAGGTCTGCGCGCCGATCGAGCTGCCGGCGAACACAAGGCACATGGACACCTATTTCGCCAATCTGACGCTGACCGACAAATGCTTCCACGTCTCGGCGATCGGGCGGGGCAGGGCGCTGGACGGCATCGAGATGATGGCGATCGCGCGCGGGCTGACTCTCGAGCAGTTGGCGCAGGACCCCGGCATCACCACCATCATTTCGGTCAACTCGCCGCGCCGCTTCGACGAGATGATGGCCGAAGGGCTGATGACCATGGCCGAATACGGCCAGTCGGTGGCGGTGACGCCGTTCACGCTGATGGGCGCGATGAGCCCGGTGACGCTGGCCGGCGCGCTGGCGCAGCAGAACGCCGAGGCGCTGTTCGGCATCGTGCTGACGCAACTGGTGCGCACCGGCGCGCCGGTGATGTATGGCGCCTTCACCTCCAATGTCGACATGAAGTCGGGCGCGCCAGCCTTTGGCACGCCGGAGAACACCAAGGCCAATATCGCTTCCGGACAGCTGGCGCGGCGCTACAACTTGCCTTACCGCACCACGCCGGGCTCGGCCTCCAATGCAGCCGATGCGCAGGGCGCCTATGAGACGCTGATGGCTTTGTGGGGCGCGGTGCTCGGTCACGGCAATCTCGTCTATCATGCCGCCGGCTGGCAGGAGGGCGGGCTGACCGCCTCGTTCGAAAAGCTCATCATCGATGTCGAGATGATCCAGCACATGATGGAATTCCTGCGGCCGATCGTGGTCGACGAGCCGGAGCTCGCGGTCGAGGCGCTGGGCGCTGTGCCGACCGGCGGCCATTTCTTCGGCGAGCCGCATACGCTGGAGCGCTACGCCACCGCCTTCTATCAGCCGATGCTGTCCAACTGGCAGAATTACGAAGCCTGGCAGGAGGCGGGGGCGCTGGACACGACGGCGCGCGCGACGCGGCTCTGGAAGAAAGCGCTGGAGGAGTACGTCCAGCCGGCCATGGACCCTGCCGTGCGCGAGGCGCTCGAAGCCTATATGGCCCGCCGCAAGGAAACGATCGGGCAAGGCGAGCCGTGAGGGACCAGCTTCCCATATTGATTCATTTCAACCTCTCAACTCACTGAACCAACGAGAAAACCCATGAAGTCGCATGCAAAGGTCGTGGTCATCGGCGGCGGTGTCGTCGGATGCTCGGTGCTGTTCCATCTTGCTCGCCATGGCTGGACCGATGTCGTGCTGCTGGAGCGCGACGAGCTGACGTCGGGCTCGACCTGGCACGCGGCCGGCGGCATGCACACGATCAATGGCGATCCCAACGTCGCCAAGCTGCAGAAATACACGATCTCGCTCTACAAGGAGATCGAGGAACTCTCGGGACAGGCGACCGGCGTGCATCTCACCGGCGGCGTGCTGCTGGCGGCGACCGAGGCGCGGCTCGACTGGCTGCGCGGCGTGGTGTCGAAGGGGCGCTATCTCGGCATCGACCTCGAAGTGATTTCGGCCAAGGAAGCGGCGGAATTGATGCCGCTCATCGATCCCAGCCAGTTCGTCGGCGCGGTGCGCAACAAGGAGGACGGCCACCTCGATCCGTCTGGCGTGACGCATGCCTATGCCAAGGCGGCGCGCAAACTGGGCGCCGAAGTCGAGCGCTTCACCAAGGTCGAGGACATCGTGCGCCGGCCCGACGGGCTGTGGCGCGTCATCACCAACAAGGGCGAGGTGGTGACCGAGCATGTCGTCAATGCCGGTGGGCTGTGGGCGCGCGAGGTCGGCCGCATGGTCGGGCTGGAGCTGCCGGTGCTCGCGATGGAGCATATGTACCTGATCACCGAGGACATGCCCGAGGTCGCCGACTGGAACAAGAAGACCGGCACCGAGATCATCCATGCGGTCGATTTCGACGGCGAGCTTTATCTGCGCCAAGAGCGCGGCGGCATGCTGATGGGCACTTATGAGAAGGCCAACAAGGTGTGGTCGGAGTTCACCACACCTTGGAATTTCGGCCATGAGCTGCTCGAGCCGGACATCGACCGCATCGCGCCGTCGCTGGAAGTCGGCTTCCGCCATTTCCCCGCCTTTCAGAAGACCGGCATCAAGCAGATCATCAACGGCCCCTTCACCTTCGCGCCGGACGGCAATCCGCTGGTCGGCCCGGTGCGCGGTCTGCCGGGCTTCTGGGTTGCCTGCGGCGTCATGGCCGGCTTTAGCCAGGGCGGCGGCGTCGGGCTGGCGCTCTCCAACTGGATGATCGAGGGCGATCCGGGCGCCGACATCTGGGCGATGGACGTGGCGCGCTACGGCGACTGGGCGACGATGGCCTATACCAATGCCAAGGTGCGGGAAAACTATTCGCGGCGCTTTTCGATCCGCTTCCCGAATGAGGAATTGCCGGCCGGGCGCCAGCTCAAGACGACGCCGGTCTACGACACGCTTGCCGCCAGGGGTGCGCAGTGGGGCGTGTCCTATGGGCTGGAAGTGCCGCTCTGGTATGCGCCGGAAGGCGTCAAGGACGAGTTCTCGTGGCGGCGCTCGACCGACTTCGAGCATGTCGCCAAGGAAGTCGCAACCGTGCGCAATGGCGTCGGCCTGTCGGAGATCTCGAACTTCGCCAAATACAAGGTGACGGGCGAGGGCGCGGCGGCCTGGCTCGACCGCATGCTTGCCTGCAGGCTGCCCAGGCGTGGCCGCATGACGCTGACGCCGATGCTGAAGGATGACGGCAGGCTGATCGGCGATTTCACGCTCGCCAATATCGACGACGCAGAGTGGTTCATCGCCGGCTCCGGCATTGCCGAGCAGTACCATATGCGGTGGTTCGAGGCGCATCTGCCCAAGGATGGCTCGGTGCGGATCGAGGCGCTGGGGCAGAAGCTCACCGGCCTTGCGATTGCCGGTCCGAAGGCGCGGGAGGTGCTCGCCAAGGTCACCCGCGCCGATGTCTCCAACGCGGCGTTCCCCTTCATGGCGGTTGCGCGGATGGATATCGGCATGGCGCCGTGCCTCGTCGGCCGCGTCAGCTACACCGGCGATCTCGGCTACGAGATCTGGGTGGCGCCGGAATATCAGCGCGCCGCCTACCAGGCGCTGCTGGCTGCGGGCGAGGAATTCGGCATCGGCCTGTTCGGCTCTCGCGCGCTCAATGCGCTGAGGCTCGAGAAGAACTACGGCTCATGGGCACGCGAGTACCGGCCGATCTACGGGCCGGTCGAGGCCGGGCTCGATCGCTTCGTCGCCTATGGCAAGGACGCCGACTTCATCGGCAAGGAGGCAGCGGTGACCGAGCGCAAAGAGGGCGGCAAGCTTCGGCTGCGCAGCTTCATCGTCGACGCCACCGATGCCGATGTGATCGGCGACGAGGCGATCTGGCATGACGGTGTCGTGCGTGGCTGGGTCACCTCGGGCGGATATGCGCATCACTCGAAGAAGTCGGTCGCCATGGGCTACGTGCCGAAGGAGATCGCCGACAGACCGGACGGATTCGAGATCGAGATCCTCGGCAAGCGGCGCGCGGCGCGTATCCAATCCGCGCCGCTGTTCGATGCCAATTTCGAGCGGCTGCGCGCCTGAAGCACCGCGGCTGCGCCGATGCGCTTTAGGCACTTTTGGGCGACATGCACTGGCGGTGCATGCTTGTCAGCCGCGACGATTGTCCAATGCGAAGGCGCCGGAGCCGGCGAAGATCAGATAGAGGAAGATGAAGCAGAACGAGATCGCCGCGTCGCCGCTGTTGTTGACGGGGAAGAAGTCGCGCGGCATGTGCGCCATGAAATAGGCGATCGCCATTTCGCCGGCGAGGAGGAAGGCAACCGGGCGGGTGAAGAGGCCGAGCGCAAGCAGGATGCCGCCGGCGAATTCGAGAATGCCAGCAGCCGTCGTCAACCCGGTTAGGGCATGCGGCTGGGCGCTGACCGGGAAGTTGAACAGCTTCTGCGAGCCATGTTCGATGAACTGCAAGGCGGTCATGATGCGCAGCACGCCCAGCGCCTGCGGCCGGTACTGGGCAAGGCTTTCAAAAAGCTTCATCTAAAACTCCATTTTACCCCCTTCCGGCGATAAATTATCGCCCGGCGATGGACCACTCACTTCCCATGGCCTGCCATCAACAATCGGTGAGTGGAAATGGTTTCAGTTCCCGTATTTGTTCTCTTCATGGTTGCAATTATCTCTCTAAAGTTGTATTGATATGCGCATACACCAACCATGCGAGTCCCCTTAGCCATGAGAAAAGTCGTCATCAGCCTCTTCGCATTCCTTGCCAGCACCAGCTTTGCCGTAGCCGCGGATACCGGCTGCGATGCCTTCAAATGGCCGGTCGCGCGCGAGCAGGCCTTGTTCCCGGCGGCGCCCGCCGCGCAGTCCGGCGCCGCCCTAGCGGTCGGGCAAGCGGTCGATTTCTCGCTCGAGGCCGTCAACACGGTCAGCTTCGAGGTGCCGCCGGAACGTGCGCCGGCGGCGGGCACGTTCGGCGCGACGGCAAATGTGACCGTGCCGCCTCAAGGCGAGCTCCAGCTCAGCCTGTCCGACGAGGCCTGGATCGATGTCGTGCAGGACGGCAAGACGGTGAAATCGGCGGCCTTCAGCGGCGTGAAAACCTGCCCTGGCATTCGCAAGAGCGTGCGCTTCAAGCTCGCCGGCGGCGCGGCGATCATCCAGCTCAGCGGCGCGAAAAAGGCCGATCTCAAGGTGGCGGTGCTGACGCCGGAATGATCCGGCGCCAGCCCATCCAGTAAGCGCTGCTACCGCGCCGGAGCCAACAAGGCGAAATGCGCGCCTTGCGGGTCCCGGCACTGGATGATCCATTGGCCACTCGGCACGTCCATTGGTCCCATCAGCACCTTGCCGCCATTGTCGGTGACGCGCTTGGCCGCGGCGTCGATGGCTTCGACGTTGAAATAGAACTGCCAGACGGCGACCGGGATCTGCGGCGGCTTGTTCATGATGCCGCCGCCGGATTCGGGGCCGGCACCGAAAGTCTGGTAGATGCCCATCTCGCCCATGTCGAACTGGCCGGCGCTCTGCCAGCCGAACTGGCTGGAATAGAAGTCGAAGGCGGCCTTCCAGTCCGAGGTGTAGAGCTCCTGCCAGCCGACATGGCCAAGCGTGATCGCGGGCACCGGCGGCTGTTCGGGCTGGTTGGGCTGCAAGAACATGAAGGCCGCCCCTTGCGGATCGGCGACGACGGCGAAGCGGCCGACGCCCGGAATGTCGTCCGGCGCGCGATGCACCACACCGCCGGCGTCCTTGAGCGCTTGCGTCGAGGCGTCGACGTCCTTGGTGTAGATGTAGCCCATCCAGGCCGGCGGCATGCCCATCTTGGCGGGCTCTTCCGGCATGGTCATCAACCCGCCCACGCCGCGCACGGCGGAGTTCACGACGATGTAACGGGGCATGCCGGGCGCCTTGTCGAAGGGCTCGGCTTTCCAGCCGACAACGGCAGTGTAGAAAGCCTCGGCGGCGTCGAGATCGGTGGTCATCAATTCGTACCAGAAGAAAGGTTGCGGGGATTTCGGCATGGTCGGTCTCCTCACCGGTTCAGGCAGCGATCGCGGTTCGATCCATCCTAGGACGATCTCGGCAACAGAAATCCGACATTTGGGCCAAAAATCGGGGACGGCAAGGCGCTAGATCGTTTCATCCGTTTCGCGGAAACGGCGAACCGCTCCATCTCTTTTGTTTTACGCAATTCTGGACGGAAAACCGCTACGCCCTTTTTCCTGGAATTGCTCAGCACCAGCGATCTTGCGTGCCCGAGGGTTTTCGACTTTGCTGCCGTCAAAGAGGGGCTTGTTTCCATGCGTCGAATGTCGCTCACGCCTGAGCTTGTGGCTCTGTGCCATCGTGAGGAAATCGATCCCGGTCCGAGCGGGGAGTGGACGCAGCTCAGCGACGACGATTTCAGCATGCTCGCCTCGCGCCTCGCCAATGAAGCCGATGAGGGTCCACTCTGGGTGCTCGCCTATGGCTCGCTGATCTGGAAGCCTGCCTTCGAATCGGTCGAACAGCGGCGTGCGGCGGCACATGGCTGGCACCGGTCGTTCTGCCTCGACATAGAGCGTTGGCGAGGCAGCCGCGAACAGCCCGGATTGATGATGGCGCTGGAACGCGGCGGCCGCTGCGACGGCGTCATCTATCGCCTGCCGGATGGCGAAAAACCCGCACAGATCGAACGCCTGTTGCGACGCGAAATCGACGATCACGAGGCCGTCAGCTCGGTCCGGTGGGTTCCGGTGCGCACGGCGCAAGGGGCGCTCAGGGCGCTGGGCTTCTGGGTCGGCGTGACCGGCAAGGGTACGTCGCTCAGGCAGCCGCTGGAGAAGGTGGCATGGGTGCTGGCACGCGCCTGCGGCCATGTCGGCTCCGGCGCCGAATACCTCTACAACACCGTCAGCCATCTCGAGGCCTTCGGCATCCATGATCGCAATCTGTGGCGGCTGCAGGGACTGGTGGCGGACGAAATCCGTTCGATCCACGGTCACAGGATCGTCGGAAGCGAGC
The DNA here is from genome assembly GCF_020165615.1 of Mesorhizobium sp. BH1-1-5. Classification (NCBI taxonomy): domain Bacteria; kingdom Pseudomonadati; phylum Pseudomonadota; class Alphaproteobacteria; order Hyphomicrobiales; family Phyllobacteriaceae; genus Mesorhizobium; species Mesorhizobium sp. BH1-1-5. The sequence goes on along the minus strand of NZ_JAIUIM010000002.1, from coordinate 328,965 downwards.
CGGCGGCCATGGATGTCGCTGCTATAACATGACTATAATTATCATGTTTTTATGCAACCAATACAGTAACTTGGTCGAAAATTGACCAATTGATAAAAAAATAAAACGTGCTAGCCTTCCCCAAAACGACAACAAGGGGAACTGGAATGGCGACTGGTCATTTCATCGAAGGCATTGCCGGCGGCCGGCTGTCTTCAGAGCAATATGCCGACAATTTTTCCGACCTGCATCCGCCGCTCGACCACCACGAGGCGCTGGTCGAATCCGATCGCTGCTATTTCTGCTACGACGCGCCGTGCATGAACGCATGTCCGACCTCGATCGACATCCCGCTGTTCATCCGGCAGATCGCGACCGGCAATCCGCTTGGCTCGGCCAAGACGATCTTCGACCAGAACATCCTTGGCGGCATGTGCGCCCGCGTCTGTCCGACGGAGACGCTGTGTGAAGAGGTGTGCGTGCGCGAGGTGGCGGAAGGCAAGCCGGTGCAGATCGGCCGGCTGCAGCGCTACGCCACCGACGTCGCCATGAGCGAGGAGAAGCAGTTCTACAAGCGCGCCGAAGCGACGGGCAAGAGCATTGCCGTGGTCGGCGCCGGCCCAGCGGGGCTGGCGGCGGCGCATCGGCTTGCCCGCCACGGCCATGAGGTGACGATCCTGGAGGCACGGCCGAAGGCCGGCGGCCTCAACGAATATGGCATCGCCGCCTACAAGAGCGTCGACGATTTCGCCCAGGCCGAGGTCGACTACGTCACCGCGATCGGCGGCATCGACATCCAGAACGGCAAGGCGCTCGGGCGCGACTTCCAGTTGGCCGACCTGATGCGCAACTACGATGCCGTATTCCTTGGGCTGGGGCTTGGCGGCGTCAACGCGCTGCGCGCCGACGGCGAGGACACGGACGGTGTCGCCAATGCCGTCGAGTTCATCTCGGAACTGCGCCAGGCGAGCGATCTCTCCAGCCTGCCGGTCGGCCGGCGCGTGGTCGTCATCGGCGGCGGCATGACGGCGATCGATGCCGCGGTGCAGTCGAAGCTGCTCGGCGCGGAAGAGGTGACGGTCTGCTACCGGCGCGGCCAGGAACACATGAACGCCTCCGGCTTCGAGCAGGATCTGGCCGCCGCCAACGGCGTCACCATCCGCCACTGGCTGCAGCCGAAGCGCGTCCTTGCCGAGAACGGCAAGGTTTCCGCGATCGAGCTCGAATACACGGCGATGAACGGCGACAAGCTCGCCGGCACCGGCGAACGGCTCACGCTTATCGCCGACCAGGTGTTCAAGGCGATCGGCCAGAGTTTCGTGCCGGCGCACCTCAACGGCAGCGGCGAGCAGATCGACCTCGAAGGCGGACGCATTAGGGTCGATGCGGAAGGCCGCACTTCGCTGGCAAAAGTCTGGGCCGGCGGCGACTGTATCTTCGGCGGCGACGACCTCACTGTCTCGGCGGTGGCTCAAGGGCGCGACGCCGCCGAGAGCATCCACCGGGCGCTGACCTCAAACGGGAGGGCATGAGCATGGCAGACATCCGCAACAATTTCGTCGGCATCAAGTCGCCCAATCCGTTCTGGCTGGCCTCGGCGCCGCCGACCGACAAGGCCTACAATGTCATCCGCGCCTTTAAGGCCGGCTGGGGCGGCGTGGTATGGAAGACGCTGGGCGAGGAAGGCCCGCCGGTCGTCAACGTCAACGGGCCGCGCTACGGCGCGATCTGGGGCGCCGACCGCCGTCTGCTCGGCCTGAACAATATCGAGCTGATCACCGACCGCGACCTGCAGGTCAATTTGCGCGAGATCAAGCAGGTCAAGAAGGACTGGCCGGACCGCGCCATCGTCGTCTCGCTGATGGTGCCTTGCGTCGAGGACGCCTGGAAGGCGATCCTGCCGGTGGTCGAGGAGACCGAAGCCGACGGCATCGAGCTCAATTTCGGCTGCCCGCACGGCATGTCGGAGCGCGGCATGGGCGCAGCGGTCGGCCAGGTGCCGGAATATATCGAAATGGTGGTGCGCTGGTGCAAGCAGAATACCCGCATGCCGGTCATCACCAAGCTGACGCCCAACATCACCGATGTGCGCAAGCCCGCGCGCGCGGCACTGGCCGGCGGCACGGACGCGGTGTCGCTGATCAACACGATCAACTCGATCACCGGCGTCGATCTGGACAGCTTCGCGCCGCAGCCGACCATCGACGGCAAGGGCTCGCATGGCGGCTATTGCGGCCCGGCGGTGAAGCCGATCGCCATGAACATGGTGGCCGAGATCGCGCGCGATCCCGAAACGCACGGCCTGCCGATCTCCGGCATCGGCGGCATCACCACCTGGCGGGATGCCGCCGAATTCATGGCGCTCGGCGCCGGCAATGTGCAGGTCTGCACTGCGGCCATGACCTACGGCTTCAAGATCGTGCAGGAGATGATCGCCGGGCTGGAGAACTGGATGGACGAGAAGGGCCATGCCTCGCTCTCGGACATCATCGGCCGCGCAACGCCCAACGTCACCGACTGGCAGTATCTCAACCTCAACTATGTCGCCAAGGCGCATATCGACCAGGACGCCTGCATCAAATGCGGCCGCTGCCATATCGCCTGCGAGGACACCTCGCACCAGGCGATCACCAGCATGGTCGACGGCGCCAGGCATTTCGAGGTGATCGAGGCCGAATGCGTCGGCTGCAACCTCTGCGTCAATGTCTGTCCGGTCGAGGGCTGCATCACCATGGAGCCGCTGGCCGCCGGCGCGATGGACGAGCGAACCGGCAAGCCGGTATCGCCGATCTACGCCAACTGGACGACACACCCCAACAATCCGATGGCCAAGGTGGCTGCGGAATAAGCTTGGGTTCCTCGCCCCACGCAGTGGGGAGAGGTGACCCGGCGAAGCCGGGACGGAGAGGGGCCTTCGGGACGGCTGGACACTGCCGAGGCCCTAGATTGTCTTTTATCTATCTTTCTTGCGCCTAGTCCCTGACCGGTTTTGGCTTCGCAGAGGGCGTCCCCCTCTCCGTCCCGGCTTCGCCGTGCCACCTCTCCCCCGCTTTGCGGGGTGCGAGGAACCCAAGTTCTGCGAAGCGCCTCTCTCTCACTCTCTGTCATTGCGAATCGGCGGGCACTCTTCATTTCTCTATTGCAGATAAAAATTATCCAGGATAAAACATATCGACGAATAGGAGATCGAAGCCATGAAGCTGAGCGAAGGGGTCGAGGCGGCCATTCACTGCACAGCGACGCTGGCGAGCGTCGACGGCAACAGCACCATGCCGGGCGCGGCGCTTGCCGAGTGCTTCGGGCTGTCGCCGAGCTATCTGTTGAAGCATCTCAACCAGCTCACGGCGGCGCGCATCCTGGAATCGCTGCCGGGGCCGGCGGGCGGCTATCGGCTGGCCCGAGCGGCGGAACAGATCACGTTGCTCGACGTCGTGCTGGCCGTCGAGGGACGGGAGCCTGCTTTTCGCTGCGGCGAAATCCGCCAGCGTGGCCCGGTCAAGATCGACGCGTCGGCCTATGTCAAACCCTGCGGCATCAATGCCGCGATGCTCAAGGCCGAGCGCGCCTATCGGGCGGCGCTCGCCGAAGTGAAGATATCCGACATCGTGGCGGAGTACGCCGCGGAAGGCGATCCGCGATCCTATGCTGCAAGCTGCGCTTTCGTCGAGCGCCACCAGCGGCCGCAGAAATCCGCTTCATCCAAGCAGATCTAGACCCACCCAAAAACTGGAAGGAAAGACGATGAAACAGAGAATGCAGTTCTTCGCCAAAGCGCCGGAGATCATGAAGGCGGTGTCGGCACTCAACAAGGCCGTCGACGAATGCGGGCTGGAGGTGAGCCTGCTGCACCTGATCAAGCTCAGGGCTTCGCAGATCAATGGCTGCTCGTATTGCGTCGAGATGCACAGCCGTGAGGCGAGGCGCGACGGCGAGACCGAAACCCGGCTCTATCTCGTCGCCGCCTGGAAGGAATCGCCGCTGTTTTCCGAGCGCGAACGCGCCGCCCTTGCGTGGACCGAGGCCGTGACGCTGATCGCCGACAATGGCGTGTCGGACGAGCTCTACACCCGCACGCTCGAGCATTTCTCGGAAGAGGAGCTGGTCAAGCTCTCGGTCGCGCTCGGCATGATCAACACCTGGAACCGGCTGTGCATTCCGTTCCACGCCATTCATCCGATGCCGTCCGCAAAAGCCGCCTGAGTTTATCCATCGACAGCGTGGGCCTGTGATGGGCCCACGCTTTTTTCATTTTCAGGATCAACGACATGTTTGAGAATTTTCAGAACGAGATTCTGGTTATGGCGCGCCTGCTGCTCGGCGGCGCCTTCGTCTTTGCCGGCCTGCGCAACATCCAGAACAGAAAGCTGGTCGCGTCGTTGATGGCCGCGCGCGGCGTGCCGCGGGCGACGCTGGCTCTGTGGTTGGGTATCGTGCTGCAGGTCGTTGCCGGCGTGCTGGTGATCGCCGGCCTATGGACCGCTTTGGCAGCCGCCGCGCTGATCGTCTTCCTCGTCGTCGCGACGCCGATGTTCCACAATTTCTGGGACCATCAAGGCGCGGATCGCGCGTCACGCATCAACGGCGTCGTCAGCAATGTCGCTTTGGCCGGTGGGTTCCTGGCGCTGATCGCGCAGGGCGTGTAGGCGGCCGCGCTGTCGCGGCCGCGAGCGTCCGGGCTAGGCAGCGAACCTCAGGCCGCCGTCGCAGGTGAGCACCTGGCCGGTCATGAAGCCGTTGGAGACCAGGAAGGCGATCGCCTCGGCGACATCCTCGGCGCGTCCGATGCGGCCGACCGGCGTCTTGCTGGCATATTCGGCAAACACCGCCTGCCGCTGCTCCTCGGGGAGAAAATCCCACCAGGGCGTGTCGATGACGCCGGGCGCCACAACGTTGACGCGCAGCGGCTTCAGCTCGACCGCCAGGATCGGCGCGACGGTCAAGAGCATGCCGTTGATGGCGCCGATGCCGGCGACACCGGGCGCCGCGATCTGCGCCGAGACGGCCGAGATGAAGGTGACCGATCCGGCTTTGTTCAAGGTCGGCAGGGCCGCCTGCAGACAGGACAATTGCGGCCGGATCTTCTCGTCGACGCCGCTGCCGATGTCAGCGAGGTCGAGCGTCGCGAACGGTCCAAGCCCCTTGCCGCCGCTCGCGGCGAGAACCAGGTGATCGACCGGCCCGAGTTCACCGAAGAAATGCCGAACCTCGTCCGGCTTTGCGGCGTCAAACACGGCCTTGCCGACGGTGCCGCCAAGGGCCTTCCACGCGCCTTTGAGCTTCTCCTCGTTGCGGCCGGTGATGGTCACTTTCATGCCGGGGCCGACCAGCCGTTTGGCCGTGGCAAGGCCGATGCCGGACGAGCCGCCGATGATGACGCAATGTTCGATGGTCTCGCTCATGAGTGCTGTTCCTTAGGTTTGGAGGATGGACCCTCGATCAGTTCGAGGCTCAAGGTCCGCAATTGGCGGCGAGCCTTTTCGTCATAGGCCTGCGCGTCGGCGCGCGATTCGCGTTGGCCGTCGAAGTAGCGGCCGCTGCGCCCTTCGAGCGCCGGCGATGCCGCGAGGTTGAGGATGGCGTCGGCGCCGGTCTCGACCGAGCTCCACGGTGTGACGCCGGCCTGCCGGACCATGGTGGTGTCCATGTAGCTTGCCGGGTGCAAGGCATTGACGCTGACGCCGGTGCCTTCGAGCTGCTCGGCCAGATCGACGGTGAACAGGATCTGCGCCAGCTTGCTCTGGCAGTAGGCACGCACGCCGCTGTAGCCCTGCGTCAGCATGACATCGTCGAAATCGATCGCCTGCTGACCGGCCGAAGCGACATTGACGATGCGCGCCGGCGCGCTTGCCTTGAGCAGCGGCAAAAGTTCCGAGGTCAGCAGGAAGCCGGCGAGATAGTTGACGGCGAAGCGCAGTTCATAGCCGTCGGCGCTTATCTGCCGCTTCGCGCCCTGGCCGCCGGTGCCGACGCCTGCATTGTTGATCAAGACGTCGAGCCGGTTGGTCCTTGTGCGCACGGCTTCGGCGAGGCGGTGCACTTCAGCAAGCGAAGCGAGGTCGGCGGCGAGAAATTCCGCCTTGCCGCCCTTGGCTTCGATGGCTGCGATCGTCGCCTTGCCGCGGCCTTCGTCGCGGCCATGCACCAGCACGCGGGCGCCGGCGGCGCCGAGCCGTTCGGCGACCACGCGGCCGACGCCGTCGGTCGAGCCGGTGACGAGAATTATCTTGTCCTTGAGTTCCATGTTCGGAGCCTCCTTGCGTTGCTCTGAACGCAAAGATGGGACACGGCGCGTATCTCAAACAGTTCAAACTTTATCCTGGTATCAGTACTGCTATAATAGGCGCATGGATGCCGTCGCCCATTCCCCCGAAGATCACCGCCGGCGCGAGCTCGGCGCCTTCCTGCGTTCCCGCCGCGAGCGGCTTTCGCCCTCGGATACCGGCATTGCCGCCGGCCAGAGGCGACGCACGCCCGGGCTGCGGCGCGAGGAAGTGGCGATGATCGCCGGCGTCGGCACGACCTGGTACACATGGCTCGAGCAGGGCAGGGACGTGCGGCCTTCGGTCGAGGTGCTGACAGCGCTTTGCCAGGCGCTGCGGCTCGACGGCGCCGAGCAGCGACATTTGTTCACGCTCGCCGGCCGCCAGCAGCCGGAGCGACGGCGCATCGTGGAGGCAAAGGTCGAGGGACCGTTGCTGCACATGCTGCAGAGCCTGGTCCTGCAGCCCGCCTATGTCGTCGGCCCGCGCTGGGACGTGCTGGCATGGAATGACGCGGCGGTCGCGATTTTCGGCGACTACGGCCTGCTGGAGGGCGATGCCCGCAACATCATCCACGGCGTCTTCACCGATCCACATCGGCGGCATTTGCTCGTGGACTGGGAACAGCTGGCGCGCGCAACCCTTGCCGCGTTCCGCGCCGAGAGCGCGAAATACACCGGAGATCCGGATTTCGAGCGGCTGATCGCGCTGATGATGCGTTCAAGTCCGGAGTTTCGCGAGTGGTGGCCGCAGCGCGATGTGGTGCACCGGCTGTCCGGCCTGAAGCATTTGCGGCATCCGATCGCCGGCGCGATGACGTTCGAGCATATGAGCCTGTCGATCGACGACGGTTCGGATATGCGATTGATCGTCTACACGCCGCTTGCCGAGCAGAACTCGGTCGCCAAGCTCAAGAAGCTGCTCGACGACCTTCCAACCGAGCGGCGCAGCGCCTGAGGCCTCTCAGCTTCGTCATCCACGGGCGGAGCGGGAGCGGAGACCCGAGGATCCATTCCGTTACCTCGGCCGTGGGGTGCCGCGGAGCAGAATTTTGCACCGTTGCAACGCCTCAACGTCGCGGAATGGATCCTCGGGTCTGCGCCGCGTCGCTACGCTCCTTGCTCCGCCCGTGGATGACGAAGCTGAGAGGCTTCGGCCAATCTCCAAGGGCAGCAACAGCCAAACGGCTGGCAGGTCGATTCCGTCCTTAAGCTATTCGACCAGACGCTAGCCCTTCGGCTTCAGCCCATCCAGGAACAACTGCTCCAGGAAGCGCGCCGCGTCCTCGAAGCGGCCGTTGCCGCCGCGGTCGGCGCCGAGCACGGCGCGCACCTGGACGTCGAAATCGGCATAGTGCTGCGTCGTCGCCCAGATCGAGAAGATAAGGTGCCAGGGATCGGTGCGGGCGATCTTGCCGGCGCGCATCCAGCCCTTGATGACGGTGGCCTTCTCATCGACCAGAGTCTTCAGGTCGCCCTCCAGCATCGGCATGATGCGCGGGGCGCCCTGCAGGATCTCGTTGGCGAAGAGCCGGCTTTCGCGCGGGAAGTCGCGCGCCATTTCGAGCTTCCTGCGGATATAGCTTCTGAGCTCCGTCAGCGGATCGCCGATGTCGTCAAGCTCGCGCAGCGGCGCCAGCCATGTGTCGAGCAGGCGCTGCATCAACGTCTCGTGAATGTCTTCCTTGCGGCGGAAGTAATAGAGAAGGTTGGGCTTCGACATGCCGGCGGCTTCGGCGATCTGGTCGATGGTCGAGCCGCGAAACCCGTTGGCGGAGAAGACTTCGAGCGCGGCTTCCAGGATGAGCTCGCGCTTTTCCTGCTGGATACGGGTGCGGCGGGGAGCGGAGCCTTCCATCGTATCCGTCATCCTTGCCGGCCGTCTTCGCGCGAGCTCTCTGGACCAATTGTCTGGACCAGTTTTTCCTTGGCCTGTGGAGCGCGCTTTTTATGCCGCATTTCCGCTAGTAATCCCCTTGACCGCCGACAGGCGGTGCTAACGTTTGTCCAACCGGTCAAAATTTTGCGTAGCACGAAAACGCAGCGAAGACCAAGCGTTGGCCGCACCGAAACAGGTTACAAGGGGAAGTCTTGGTCATGTCCAACCGGCTGAAAGTCACGCCGAACGATCTCAGCGCATTCTGGATGCCGTTCACGGCAAACCGGCAGTTCAAGCAGGCGCCGCGCATGTTCGTGTCCGCCAAGGACATGCACTACACGACCAGCGACGGCCGCAAGGTGCTCGACGGCACCGCGGGCCTGTGGTGCGTGAACGCCGGCCACTGCCGGCCGAAGATCACCGAGGCTATCCAGAGCCAGGCCGCCGAGCTCGACTACGCGCCTGCCTTCCAGATGGGCCATCCGATCGTGTTCGAGTTGGCGAACCGGCTGGTCGATATCGCGCCCAAGGGCATGGACCATGTCTTCTTCACCAATTCCGGTTCGGAATCGGTCGAGACCGCGCTGAAGATGGCGATCGCCTATCACCGCGTGAAAGGCGAGGGCTCGCGCACCCGTCTGATCGGCCGCGAGCGCGGCTATCACGGCGTCAATTTCGGCGGCATCTCGGTCGGCGGCATCGTCACCAACCGCAAGATGTTCGGCACGCTGCTCGGCGGCGTCGACCACCTGCCGCACACGCACCTGCCCGAGAAGAACGCCTTCTCGAAGGGCGTGCCGGACCATGGCGCGGAACTCGCCAACGAGCTCGAGCGCCTCGTCACCCTGCATGACGCTTCGACCATCGCGGCCGTCATCGTCGAGCCGGTCGCCGGCTCCACCGGCGTCATCCTGCCGCCGAAGGGCTACCTGCAGAAGCTTCGGGAAATCTGCACGAAGCACGGCATATTGTTGATTTTCGATGAAGTGATCACCGGTTTCGGCCGCCTCGGCGCGCCGTTCGCGGCCGACTATTTCGGCGTCACGCCGGATATCATGACCACCGCCAAGGGCGTCTCCAACGGCGTCATCCCGATGGGCGCGGTGTTCGTCAAGAAGGAGATCCACGACGCCTTCATGACCGGCCCGGAACACATGATCGAGTTCTTCCACGGCTATACCTATTCGGGCAATCCGATCGCCTGCGCCGCGGCGCTCGGCACGCTGGACACCTACAAGGAAGAGGGCCTGCTGACGCGCGGCGAGGAGCTGGCGCCTTACTGGGAAGACGCGCTGCATTCGCTGAAGGGCGAGCCGCATGTCATCGACATCCGAAACATCGGCCTGATCGGCGCGATCGAGCTCGCGCCGATCGCCGGCAGCCCGACCAAGCGGGCGTTCTCGGCCTTCGTCAAGGCGTTCGAGCGCGGCGCGCTGATCCGCACCACCGGCGACATCATCGCGCTGTCGCCACCGCTGATCATCACCAAGGGCCAGATCAACGAGCTGATCGACCATGTTCGCGACGTGCTGAGGTCGATCGACTGATAAGCCGGCGCGGGCACCTTTCCCGTCAGGGGAGGGTGTTCGTGAAGCGGCTGGGCGAGGTCGGCGGACATGCGCCGACCTCAAGAGCGGTTCCAATCAGGCGGGCTGCGCGCCGATGCCGGTCAGGATCACCCGCTTGATGTTTTCCTTGGCTTCCCGCCATTGCCGGTCGGAGAGCGACTTGCCGCCGTTCAGCGTCTCGATCTGGTGGCCGAAATCGGCGTAATGCTGGGTGGTAGCCCACAGCATGTAGAGGAGATGGCGCGGGTCCACCCGGTCCATCTTGCCTTCCTCGATCCAGCGCCTGATGATCTCGACACGGCCGTCGGTCCACTCGCGCAGCGTCGATTCCATATAGTCCTGCAGCACCGGCGCGCCGTGCATCACTTCCGAGGCCCAGACCTTCGAGCCGTCCGGATGACGACGCGATATTTCCATCTTTGCGTCGATATAGGCGCTGATACCGTCCACCGGGCCGCGCGCCGCGTCGAAGCAATTGGCAGCCTGCAGCCAGATCTCGAAAATGTTCTGGACGACGGACCGGTAGAGCTCTTCCTTGGTAGCGAAATAATAGTGAAGATTTGCCTTCGGCAGCCCCGCCAGGTCGGCGATCAACTGCATCGTGGCGCCGCCGAACCCGGCCTCCGCGAACACCTTTTCGGCGGCCAGCAGAATGGCTTTTTCATTCTCCCGCCTTATGTCCTGGCGCCGCATGGGACGGGTGGGTTCGGTCATGTCTCCCCCAAGATTCTCGTTGACCGCTTGGTCAGCTTGTGTAGTCTGAAAGCTGACCATACGGTCAGGATGCAAACCACTCAAGGGGCGACAAGACCCCTGGTGAAAATGGGAACCGCAAATGGCCGCACCCGGCGAAAATCTGCGAATCAATTCAGACCGCTTGTGGGATTCCATCATGGAGATGGCGAAGATCGGCCCCGGCATTGCCGGCGGCAACAATCGCCAGACCGTGACCGACGAGGACGGCGAGGGCCGCCATCTGTTCAAGCGCTGGTGCGAGGCGGCGGGGCTCGAAATGGGCCTCGACGAGATGGGCACGATGTTTGCCCGCCGCGAAGGCACCGACCCCAGCCTGCCGCCGGTCTATGTCGGCAGCCATCTCGACACGCAGCCGACTGGCGGCAAGTATGACGGCGTGCTCGGCGTGCTGGGCGGGCTGGAAGTGGTGCGTTCGCTCAACGATCTCGGCATCAAGACCAGGCACCCGATCGTCGTCACCAACTGGACCAACGAGGAGGGTGCGCGCTTCGCCCCGGCGATGATGGCGTCCGGTGTCTTCGCCGGCGTGCTCGACCAAGCCGATGTCTATGAGCACACGGACAAGAACGGCAAGAAATTCGGCGAGGAGCTGGAGCGCATCGGCTGGAAGGGCGACGAGAAGGTCGGCGACCGAAAGATCCATGCCTTCTTCGAGCTGCACATCGAGCAAGGGCCGATCCTGGAGGACGAAGGCATCGACATCGGCGTCGTTACCCATGGACAGGGCCTGAAATGGCTGCAGGTGACGCTGACCGGCAAGGAGGCGCATACCGGCTCGACGCCGATGCCGAAGCGCCGCAATGCTGGCCTCGGCATGGCCCGCGTGATCGAGCTGGTGCACGAGATCGCCATGGACTACCAGCCCGACGCCGTGGGTGCTGTCGGCCACATGGAAGTCTATCCCAATTCGCGCAACATCATCGCGGGCCGCACCGTCTTCACCATCGACATTCGCTCGCCGGAAAAGGAAGTGCTCGACGCCATGGACGGCCGCATCCGCGAAGGCATCGACACGATCTGCGACGCGCTCGATATCCAATACAAGATCGAGCAGGTCGGCCATTTCGATCCGGTCACCTTCGACAAGAACTGCGTCAAGGCAATCCGCGACGCCGCCGAGCGTCTCGGCTACTCGCATCGCAACATCGTGTCGGGCGCCGGCCACGATGCCTGCTGGATCAACCGCGTCGCGCCGACCGCGATGGTGATGTGCCCCTGTGTGGACGGGCTCAGCCACAACGAAGCCGAGGAGATCACCAGGGAATGGGCGGCGGCTGGCACCGATGTGCTGTTCCACGCGGTGGTGGAGACGGCGGGGATCGTCGAATGACCTGCTAGAGCATTTCACCGTTTCACGGAAACGGCGAAATGCTCTAGCTCTTTGTTTCAACGCAATTTCGGACGGAAAACCGCGTCACACTTTTCCTGAAATTGCTCTGGACCAATCACCTCGCAACGCCGCCCGCAAAGAAGCGCGAAAGAACAGGGGAACAGATATGACCAAAGTCATCCGCAACGGCACCGTCGTCACTGCCGACCGCACGTGGAAGGCCGACGTGCTGATGCAGCACGGCAAGATCGTCGCCATTGGCTCGAACCTGCACGGCGACCATGAGTTCGACGCCACGGGCTGCTATGTCATGCCGGGTGGCATCGATCCGCACACCCATCTCGAAATGCCCTTCATGGGCACCTATTCGGCCGACGATTTCGAATCCGGCACGCGCGCAGCACTTTCCGGCGGCACGACCATGGTCGTCGATTTCTGCCTGCCGGCGCCGCAGCAGTCGCTGCTCGCAGCCCTGCAGATGTGGGACAACAAGACATCGAAGGCCGCCTGCGACTACTCCTTCCACATGGCGATCACCTGGTGGGGCAAGCAGGTGTTCGACGAGATGGCGACGGTGGTCGACAGGGGCATCACCTCGTTCAAGCATTTCATGGCCTACAAGGGCGCGCTGATGGTCGACGACGACGAGATGTATGCCTCGTTCCAGCGCTGCGCCGATCTCGGCGCGCTGCCGCTGGTCCATGCCGAGAATGGCGACGTCGTCGCCGCGCTCTCGCAAAAACTGCTCGCCGCAGGCAACAACGGCCCCGAGGGCCACGCCTTTTCGCGCCCGCCGGAAGTGGAAGGCGAGGCGACGAACCGCGCCATCATGATTGCCGACATGGCCGGCGTGCCGCTCTATGTCGTGCATGTCTCCTGCGAGCAGAGCCACGAGGCGATCCGCCGCGCCCGCCAGAAGGGCATGCGGGTGTTCGGCGAGCCGCTGATCCAGCATTTGACGCTCGACGAGACCGAATATTTCAACAAGGACTGGGACCACGCGGCACGCCGGGTGATGAGCCCGCCCTTCCGCAACAAGCTTCATCAGGATTCGCTGTGGGCCGGCCTGCAGGCCGGTTCGCTGCAGGTGGTGGCGACCGACCACTGCGCCTTCACGACCAAACAGAAGCGCAACGGCGTCGGCGACTTCACCAAGATCCCGAACGGCACAGGCGGGCTCGAGGACCGCTTGCCGGTTCTGTGGACGAGAGGCGTCAACACCGGACGGCTGACGATGAACGAGTTCGTCGCCGTGACCTCGACCAACATCGCCAAGATCCTCAACATGTATCCGAAGAAGGGCGCCATCGTCGAAGGCGCAGACGCCGACATCATCGTCTGGGATCCGAAGCGCAAGAAGACCATCTCGGCCAAGAAGCAGCAGTCGGTGATCGACTACAACGTCTTCGAAGGCGTCGAGGTGACCGGCCTGCCGCGCTTCGTCTTCTCGCGCGGCGAATTGTCGATCGAGGAAGCGGACGTGAAGGCCAAGGTCGGCCATGGCGAGTTCGTCGCGCGTGAGCCGAACGCCGCGGTCAACCGGGCACTGTCGACCTGGAAGGAGATTTCCGCGCCGCGCAAGGTGGAGCGTACCGGCATTCCGGCCACCGGGGTCTGACCATGCGGGCTCTTCATCTTGCGATCGCGGCGACTGCTGTGCTGGCCGCCGGCCAGGCGCTCGCCGCGGGCATCGACCTCAGCAAGCCTTATGGCGACAAATATGGCTGCATCAACCGGAACGGCCAGGAAGTCGCCGCCGACAAGATGCTGCTCTTGACCGACAAGGAACTGATCACGGCGGCCAGCGCCTGCACCTTCAGCGAGAGGCAGGCTCAGGCCGACGGATCGCTGGTGGTGACTGCGAAGTGCGAGGCGGAAGGCGAAGAGGGACAGGCGCCGACCAAGTTCACTATCAAGCGCAGTGCGAAGAACGTGAAGAAGCTGGTGGTGGCCGACGGGGACGGCAACGTGATGGGCGAAGTCTCCCGATGCAAATGACGGCGATTCCGTCGATTCCTGAGAGGCGTGTTCGTTCCGGCCGCATCTATGCGACGCCAAGCGATGCCGCTTGGCTGCAAAATGCCTTAGGCTACAAGGCCGTCCAACTCCGGCAGCAGGATGACGCTTTCCTGTTCGTTGGGATCGGTGCGGGCGATGACCGCGGAAGAAGGCGCGCCGCTCAGATTGGCGGGCAGATGCGGAACGCCCGCCGGAATATAGAAGAGGTCGCCGGCCTTGACGACGATGTGATGCTCGAGCCGGTCGCCGTACCAGGTGTGGACTTCGCCCGAGAGCACGTAGATGGCCGTCTCGTGGCTTTCATGCTTATGCGCCTTGGCGCGGGCGCCGGGCGGGATGGTGAGAAGATGCATGCAGATGCCGGACGAGCCGACGGTCTCGGCGGCGATGCCGGCGAAATAGCTCAGTCCCTGCTTGCCCTGGTAAGTGCTTTCGGGGCGAACGAGATGACAGGTGGGTTTAGGCGACATCGGCAAGGCTCCGGGCGGCGTCGATCGGGTGGGACAGGACGAGTGGAAAGCAACGCTATCATAAAATCAACCGGATTGCGGGCAGCGCGGCAGCGGCTGCGAAAGGCAGGCTGCAGCCAATGACCGAACAGCCGCCAGCCGTCGTTTCGGCAAGCAAGCTCGGCCTCACCTTCCAGACCAATGACGGTCCGGTGCAGGCGCTTTCCAATGTCGATCTGACCATCGGCAAGGGCGAATTCGTCTCCTTCATCGGCCCGTCCGGCTGCGGCAAGACCACCTTGCTGCGCGTCATCGCCGATCTGGAGAAGGCGACCTCCGGGACGATCTCCGTCAACGGGATGTCGCCTGAGCAGGCACGCGAGAAACGCGCCTATGGCTATGTCTTCCAGGCGGCGGCCCTGTTCCCGTGGCGCACGATCGAGCGCAACGTGGCGCTGCCGCTGGAGGTCATGGGCCTCAGTCAGGCCGAGCAGGCGGAGCGCATCAAGCGCACGCTGGGGCTCGTCAACCTCTCGGGCTTCGAGAAGAAATATGCCTGGCAGCTTTCCGGCGGCATGCAGCAACGCGCCTCGATCGCGCGTGCCTTGGCCTTCGATGCGGACCTGCTTTTGATGGACGAGCCCTTCGGCGCGCTCGACGAGATCGTGCGCGACCATCTGAACGAGCAGCTCCTCGACCTCTGGGACCGGACCAACAAGACGATCTGCTTCGTCACCCATTCGATCCCCGAGGCGGTGTATCTCTCGACGCGCATCGTCGTGATGTCGCCGCGGCCCGGCCGCGTCACCGACGTCATCGAATCGACGCTGCCGAGGAAGCGCCCGCTCGACATCCGCGAGACGCCGGAATTCCTGGCGATCGCCGCGCGCGTGCGCGATGGCCTCAGGGCTGGGCACAGCTATGATGATTGAGGCGCCCTGCTAGATGGATAGCTTCCGCTCCAAGATCGTCCCCGTCACCACCATCCTCACCGGCGTGGTCGTGCTCTGGTACGTCTTCGCCGTCATCCTCAACGCGCCGTTCCAACGCGATCTCGACCGCCGCGCCAATGAGACGCCGGGCGTCGTCGAGTTCATCGGCAAGACGTTGTCGCAGCCGAAGCCGACGCTGCCGGCGCCGCATCAGGTGGCGGTGAATTTCTTCGAAAACACCTTCCTGCGCGGCGTCACCTCGAACCGCAGCCTGGTCTACAACGCCTGGGTGACGCTGTCGTCGACGCTGCTCGGCTTTGCCTTTGGCACCGCGCTCGGCATCGTCATTGCGGTCGGCATCGTGCATGTTGCGACGCTGGACCGCAGCCTTATGCCGTGGATCATCGCCTCGCAGACCATTCCGATCCTGGCGGTGGCGCCGATGATCATCGTGGTGCTGGCGGCAATCGGCATCACCGGCCTGATCCCGAAGGCGCTGATCTCGACCTATCTGTCGTTCTTCCCGGTCGCGGTCGGCATGGTCAAAGGCCTGCGCTCCCCTGAGCTCATGCATCTTGACCTGATGCATACCTATAACGCCAGCGCCTCGCAGACCTTCTGGAAGCTCAGGGTGCCGGCCTCGGTGCCGTTCCTGTTCACCTCGATGAAGGTGGCGGTGGCGGCAAGCCTGGTCGGCGCCATCGTCGGCGAGCTGCCGACCGGTGCGGTCGCCGGCATCGGCGCGAAGCTGCTCGCGGGCGCCTATTACAGCCAGACGATCGATATCTGGTCGGCGCTGGTCGCGGGCTCGATCGTCGCCGCGCTGCTGGTGATGGCGGTAGGTATCGCCGGGCGCCTGGTCGACCGCGCCATGGGTGGGAGGCCGGCATGAGCTGGTTGAAACCGTCCTGGCAATCGGTGCTGGCAATTGCGCTTTGCCTCGTTGCCTTCGCGCTCGGCGCGATGACGAAGCCCGAAGCCGCCGCGCTGGCGGAGCCGGCCGCGACGCTCGCCTATCCCTATATAGGTGCGAAGGGGCTGATCATCGGGCTGTTGCTCATCGCTGCGCTGGTTTCGACCGCAAAGCTGACGCCGGTCGCGGAAGCCATCTTGCTCTTCGTCGGCGCGCATGCCGCCGCCTGGCTCCTGATCAAGGGCATAGCCGGTTTCGAAGGCACGGCGCTGGCGCCGTATTTCCTGCTGCTTGCGGCTGCCTGGCTGCTTGCCTGGCGCTGCGTCGCCCTGCTGTCGTCGCTGCGCCCCGCGCAGGGCTGGGCGAAGACGGCGCTGCGCCTCGTCATCCCGGCAATCTTCGGCGCCTGGATCCTGATCATCTGGGAAGCGATCACGCGCGGCGCCGGCATTCCCTTCATCCTTTTGCCGCCGCCGAGCGCCATCGGCGTGCGCATCGCCAACTCGCTGCCGATCCTGGGCTCGGACGTGCGACAGACGATCTTCAAGGCAGTGCTCATCGGCTATGTCGTCGGCAATCTCGCCGGCTTCGCCGTCGCCATCCTCGCCGACCGCGTGCCGTTCCTCCGGCGCGGGCTGCTCCCGATCGGCAATATGGTTTCGGCGCTGCCGATCATTGGTGTGGCGCCGATCATGGTCATGTGGTTCGGCTTCGACTGGCCGTCCAAGGCCGCCGTCGTCATCATCATGACCTTCTTCCCGATGCTGGTGAACACCGTCGCGGGGCTGGCCGCATCCGGGCATATGGAGCGCGATCTGATGCGCACCTATGCGTCGGGCTATTGGCCGACGCTGCTGAAGCTCAGGCTGCCGGCGGCAATGCCGTTCATCTTCAATGCGCTGAAGATCAACTCGACGCTGGCGCTGATCGGCGCCATCGTCGCGGAGTTCTTCGGTACGCCAGTGGTCGGCATGGGATTCCGCATTTCGACGGAAGTCGGGCGGATGAACATCGACATGGTGTGGGCCGAAATCGCAGTTGCAGCCCTTGCGGGTTCGGTCTTTTATGGCGTGGTCGCTCTCATCGAGAGAGCCGTCACGTTTTGGCATCCCTCTGTCCGAGGTGGATAGGGGCGGTGGGTTTGGGTGCTAACTTCAGAGGGTAATAACATGAAAAGACTGCTGATTTCTGCTTTGGCCGGCGCCATGTCGCTGGCCGCCTTCCAGGCGATGGCCGCCGACAAGGTGACATTGCAGCTGAAATGGGTCACGCAGGCCCAGTTCGCCGGCTACTATGTCGCCAAGGCCAAAGGCTTCTATGACGCCGAAGGCCTCGACGTCGACATCAAGCCGGGCGGCCCCGATATCGCGCCCGAGCAGGTGATCGCCGGCGGCGGCGCCGACGTCATCGTCGACTGGATGGGTGGCGCACTCGCCGCCCGCGACAAGGGCGTGATGCTCGTCAACATCGCCCAGCCGTTCAAGAAGGCGGGCATGGAACTGGTTTGCCCGAAGGACGGACCGATCAAGACCGAAGCCGACTTCAAGGGCCATACGCTCGGCGTCTGGTTCTTCGGCAACGAATATCCGTTCTACGCCTGGATGAACAAGATCGGCCTCAAGACCGATGGCGGCCCGGACGGCGTCACCGTGCTCAAGCAGAGCTTCGACGTGCAGCCGCTGATCCAGAAGCAGGCCGATTGCATCTCGGTGATGACCTACAACGAATACGGTCAGGTGCTGGACGCCGGCTACAAGCCCGAAGACCTCACCGTGTTCAACTACTCGGCCATGGGCAACGACCTTCTGGAGGACGGGCTCTATACGCTCGAGGACAAGCTCAAGGATCCGGCCTTCGAGGACAAGATGGTGCGCTTCGTGCGCGCCTCGATGAAGGGCTGGAAATACGCCACGGAGAACACCGACGAGGCAGCTGGGATCGTCGTGGACAATGGCGGCCAGGACGAGAACCACCAGAAGTTCATGATGAAGGAAGTGGCCAAGCTGATCGACAATGCCGACGGCAAGCTGATCCCGGCCGCTTACGAGCGCACCGCCAAGGCGCTGCTCGACCAGAAGATCATCAGCAAGGAGGCGAGCGGCGCCTACACGACCGCGATCACCGACAAGGCGATCAAGTAAGCTCCGCTCTCAACTCGGAAGATGGAAAGGGGCGGGCGACCGCCCCTTTTTCGTTGCCCGCGGTAAAATAATTGTGTGCCGGGATACATCCGGCGACCCAACCGTTGCAGTGATGCATCCGCGCGTCGGGGAGCCGCGCGGGATGCTGCCATCAACGGAGGTTCTTCATGCGCATCCTTTCCGTGCCGATGCTTTCGGCCTTAGCCGTTTCGACCGCCTTTCTCCTCGCCTCACCGGCCATGGCCGAGACGATGAAGTTCAAGGCGACGCTCGACGGCAGCCAGCAGAGCCCGCCCGTCACCACCAAGGGCAAGGGAACCGCCACATTCACCTTCGACAGCACAAGCAAGAAGCTCAGCTGGAACGTCAAATATTCCGGCCTCAGCGGGCCGGCCGTTGCCGCCCACATCCACGGGCCGGCGGACATGGGGGCAAACGCGGACCCGGTCATCCCGTTCAAGAAGCTGAAGAGCCCGATCAAGGGGTCGGCGACGCTCACTGACGCGCAAGCAGCCGACCTCGAGGCCGGCAAATACTACGTCAACGTCCATACCGCCAAGAACAAGGACGGCGAGATCCGCGGCCAGATCGAGAAGGCTATGTAAAGACGCAAAAGGGGCGGTTCACCGCCCCTTTTGTCGTTTAGCCAGTAGGAAGTCGCCGCCTCAGCTCTTGTTGCGGATTTGCGTCAGCGTGCGGGTCGGCGTGATCGCTTCGGGATCGAGCTTGATCTCGACGATCGCCGGCTTGCCGCTGGCGCGTGCGCGTTCGAAGGCCGGCGCGAAGTCGGCGGTTTTTTCCACCGTCTCGCCATGGCCGCCATAGGCGCGGGCAAGTGCTGCGAAGTCCGGATTCTTGAGCTCGGTGGCGACGACGCGGCTCGGATATTCCCGCTCCTGATGCATGCGGATCGTGCCGTAAATGCCGTTGTTGACGACAATCACGATGATCGGCAGGTCATACTGGACAGCCGTCGCGAATTCCTGGCCGTTCATCAGGAAGCAGCCGTCGCCTGCGAAGGCAATCACTGTACGATCCGGGAACAGCGACTTGGCGGCAACGGCGGCGGGCGTGCCGTAGCCCATCGAGCCGGAGGTGGGGGCCGCCTGCGTGCCGAAGCGGCGGTTGCGGTAGAAGCGATGCACCCAGGTGGCGTAGTTGCCGGCGCCGTTGGTGAGGATGGCGTCTTCCGGCAGGACCTTTCCCAGATGTTCGATGATCGGGCCCATCTGAATGGCGCCCGGGCCGGTCTGCGGCGGCGTCGACCATTCGAGATAGGCGGCGTGCGCCTTTTCCGTCTCGTCCGCCCAGGCGGGCCTGGCGGCGGGCTTGCGTCTGGCGAAGGCCTCGACGAAAGCGGCGGGCGAGGCATTGATGGCTATCGTCGGCCGGTAGACTCGGCCGAGCTCGCCGGCATCGGCATGGACATGCGCCAGCGCCTGGTCGGGGTAGGGGCTTTTCAGCAGCGTGTAGTCGGAAGACGGCATCTCGCCAAGGCGGCCGCCGAGCAGGAGCACGACGTCGGCCTCTTTGATGCGCGCCGCCAGTTTCGGATTGATGCCGATGCCGACATCGCCGGCGTAGTTCGGGTGCAGATGGTCGAACAGCATCTGGCGGCGGAAGGAGCAGCCGACCGGCAGGGACCAGGCCTCGGCGATCGTGCGCATATGCGCCACCGCTTGCTCATTCCAGCGCGTGCCGCCGAGGATGACGAACGGCCGCTTTGCATTGGCGAGCAGCATTTGCAGCGCATCGAGCTCGGCTTCGCCCGGACGCGTCTCGACCGGCGTGTGCGGCAGCGCTTCCGGCGCCTCGACCTCGCTGGTCAGCATGTCCTCCGGCAGCGAGATGACCACCGGGCCCGGGCGACCGGAGGTCGCGACGGCGAAGGCGCGCGTCACGAATTCGGGGATGCGCGCGGCGTCGTCGATCTCGACAACCCATTTGGCGATGTCGCCGAAGAAGCGCTTGTAGTCGACCTCCTGGAAGGCCTCGCGTTCCTTGGCGTGGCTGGCGACCTGGCCGATGAACATGATCAGCGGCACCGAATCCTGCATCGCGATATGGATGCCTGCCGAGGCGTTGGTGGCGCCGGGGCCGCGGGTGACGAAGCAGATGCCGGGCTTGCCGGTTAGCCGTCCCTGACAGTCGGCCATCATCGCGGCACCGCCTTCCTGGCGGCAGACGATGGTGCGGATCGAAGAGTCATGCAGCGCATCGAGCACCGCGAGATAGGATTCGCCCGGAACGCAGAAGATGCGGTCGGTGCCGTTCGCTTCGAGCGCCTCGACGATCAGTTGTCCGCCGGTCTTCATTTTGCTCTCTCCAGTTCGGCAAGGATTTCGTCCGTGTGCTCGCCAAGGCGTGGCGACGGGCGCTCATAGACCAGCGGCGTGCCCGACATAACCATCGGCGCGCGCACGGAAGGCAGGTGGTTGCCATGGCCGTCGTCGAGGTCGAGCCGCATGCCGCGCGCGATGGTCTGCGGATCGGCGAACATCTGGCCTATCGTGTTGATCGGGCTTGCCGGAACACCCGCGGCCTCCAGCTTCGCCAGCAACGGATCGCGATCGAGTGCCGCCAGCGTCGCGACGATCGTCTCGCGCAGCCTCACGCGGTTGGCGACGCGCGCCGGGTTGGTGGCGAAATCCGGGTTTGCCGGCAGATCGGTGAGGCCGACGGCGGCGCAGAACTTGCCGAATTGGCCGTCATTGCCGACCGCGAGGATGATGTGGCCGTCCCTCACCGGCAGAACCTCGTAAGGGGCGATGTTCATATGCGCATTGCCCATCTGCACCGGGGACTTGCCGGAGACCAGATAGTTGAGGTTCTGGTTGCCGAGGGCGGCGATCTGGCTGTCGAACAGCGCCATGTCGATATGCTGGCCCTCGCCGGTCATTTCGACATGGCGAAGCGCTGCCTGGATGGCGACGACCGAGTAGAGGCCGGTGAAGAGATCCGAGATGGCGACGCCGGCCTTCTGCGGCTCACGGCCGGGCTCGCCGGTGATCGACATCATGCCGGCCATGGCCTGGATGATGAAATCGTAGCCCGCGCGCGGCGCATAGGGACCGTCCTGGCCAAAGCCGGTGATGGAGCAATAGACCAGGCGCGGGTTGATCGCCTTCAAGCTTTCGTAGTCGAGGCCGTATTTCTTCAGGCCGCCGAGCTTGAAGTTCTCGATCAGCACGTCGGCGGTGGCGACCAGCTTGCGCAGCGTCTCGGCACCCTCGGGCTTGGAGAAATCGACGGCGATGGAACGCTTGCCGCGATTGCAGGAATGGTAGTAGGCCGCCGAAAGGTTCTCGCTGTCATGGCTCATGACGAAAGGAGGGCCCCATTTGCGGGTGTCGTCGCCGCCATCCGGGCTCTCGACCTTGATGACATCGGCGCCGAGATCGGCCAGCAACTGCCCGGCCCAGGGTCCCGCGAGGATGCGGGCGAGCTCGATAACGCGGATGCCTTTCAGCGGGGGTTCTGCCATGGATCACCGTGTTCTAACGAAACGCAGCCTCTAGCAACCCGTGCCGGCCGTGTCACGACCCATGCGATAGGCCACCGCGTCAGGATTTCAGCACGCTGTCCACCCAGACGGCGAAATCGTTCATGACGGCGTCGCGGTTGATCTCGTTCAGGCTTTCATGGCGGGTTTCCGGATAAACCTTTGAAACCAGATTCGAAAAGCCCATCGCCCGCATGCGCTTTGCCAGGTGATCGACGGCCTTGCCGTAGTCCGACGCGGGATCCTTCTCGCCGCCGACAAGGTTGACGAAGAGATCGCGTCGGACGCCGGCAAAGCTCTGGTCCTTGCCGCCGTGAAGCGCCATGTCGATCACGTCGCGCCACATCGAGACCGAAGCATCCCAGCCGCAGAGCGGGTCGGCGACATATTTGTCGACCTCGACCGGGTCGCGCGACAGCCAGTCGAACAAGGTCCGGTGATTGGGCACAGCCTTGCCCCAGGCCTGGAAGGTAAGCTTGGGCAGGAGGCGAGACGGCACGTCCGAGCCCAGCCGCATCCGCTCCCAGCCCAGGATGAGCAGCGCCAACTGGCCGAGCAGACCTTGCGAGAAATTGCCGTTCCAGATCGCAGCGGCATGGACGCGTTCGGAATGGCGCAGGACAAAGTTCAGCGTGACCGAAGCGCCGAGCGAATGTCCAAAAGCAATCACCGGCAGTCCCGGATGCTCGGCCGCGATCAGGTCGTGAATGGCGTCGACATCGGCGATCACCTTGGCGATGCCGTCGACAGCCGCAAACTTGCCGAGCGGCGCGTCGGCCGCCTTCGTCGCGCCGTGACCGCGATGGTCGTGGGCATAGACGTGGAAACCGCGCCCGCTCAGGAAATCGGCAAAGCGGGCATAGCGCGCCGCGTGCTCGGCCAGGCCGTGGTTGATCTGGACCACGGCGCGCGGATTACCGGCGGCTTGTTTCACATAGAGGTTGAGCTCGGCCCCGGTCGGTGAGGCCAGGCTGGTCTTTCTGTCGAATGGCATGTCTCGCTCTAAATCTAAGAGATAGAGCATGATGGCGTCCGAAAACCGCTTCACACTTTTCGGCATCATGCTCTGGTCGACTGTTGGGCGAGGGCTTTGCCGGCGTCAAGTGGACGAGCGCGCTTGCCGATATGCAACGCCGGCAATCCGTCGTTTCGCGGAAGCGCCCAGGGCAGTTGCGAATACGCCGACGGAAGCGCTGAGCTGGGGATTGTTTTTTCGCGTGGTGAAAAAGATCGCAATTCTGACACGCCGGCTGTTCTAGTGTGACGAATCCAATACGGTTCAATGATCGCCGGGAGAGCGGGATGCGGGTTTGGGCGTTGTGGGGTTCGATGGTGCTGGCCGTGGCCGGTGCCGGCGCGGCGCATGCCGATGTGAAGATGAGTGGCACTTTCGTTGCCGACAGCGCCTGTCCCGCGACGCAGGCCATCAAGAGCGGCAAGAACCCCGGCAACATCTCGACCGAAGCCGGAAAGAGCTACGACCTTCTTGCCGCCAACAAGGACGAGCCGACCCACTACCTTATCCAGGTGCCGGGCGCCGATCCCGAGCGGCGCTGGGTGAAGATCGGCTGCGGCCATGTCAGCGGCGGCAGCGCGGCTACCCCAGCGCCTTCCGGTCAGGCCAAGCCGTCGTCTGCCTCCGGAAAACCCGAATATGTCTTTGCGCTGAGCTGGCAGCCGGCATTCTGCGAGACCAAGGCGAGCAAGCCTGAATGCAAGGCGCAAAGCCCAAGCGAGTTCGATGCCTCGCATTTTACACTGCATGGGCTATGGCCGCAGCCGAACGGCAATTTCTATTGCCAGGTATCGGCGAGCGACAAGGCCAATGACAATCCGACGCATTGGGGAGACCTGCCGCCGGTCGATCTCGACGCCAACACGCGCGCCGAGCTCGACCAGGTGATGCCGGGCACGGCTTCCAAGCTCGAGCGCCACGAATGGATCAAGCACGGCACCTGCTACGGCAAGAGCCAGCAGGAGTATTTCTCCGACGCGCTCAACCTGGTGCGGGCGGTGAACGCGTCCGCGGTGCGCGATCTCTTCAACAAGAACATCGGCAAGCAATTGACCTCGGACCAGATCCGAGGCGCCTTCAACGAAGCCTTCGGCGCCGGCGCGGGCGACCGCGTGCGCGTGTCCTGCCTGGTCGACCCGTCGAGCGGCCGGCGCCTGATCGGCGAATTGACGCTCGGCCTGTCCGGCCCGATCGGACCGGACAGCAAGCTTGCCGATCTCATGATGGCATCGGCGTCGACAGGCAAGGCCGGTTGCCCGAAGGGCACCGTCGACGCGATCGGCTTCCAGTAGGAGGGAGTTCCCTGGCCGGGCGGATATTGGTCAGGCTGGTTCTTGTGTCAGGCTGATCTGGGGGCGGCCTGCAGGATGATCGCCTCGCTGCCGGGTTCGCCGACCACGCGGTCGCGGCCGCTCAGCTTGGCCTTGTAGAGTCGCTGGTCGGCCAGCGCGAAAATGTCGGCGAGGCAACGTGTCGTCTCGCTCACGGTGGAGACGCCGGCGCTCACGGTGATGTTGAAGCGGTTGGTATGCGCCGATGTCTTGGCGGCGTTCCGGATGGTCTCGCCGAGCAGCCTGGCCGGCGCGTGCAACTGCTGTGTCAGCACGGCGAATTCCTCGCCGCCGATGCGGAACACCTGATCGTTGCCGCCGACCGTCTCGGCCAGCAAAGCCGCCATCGATTTCAGCACCTTGTCGCCCTCGGCATGACCGAAGCGGTCGTTGATGGACTTGAAATGGTCGACGTCGACGATGAGCAGGCTGAGCGGCTTGCCGATCCTGATGGCGGCCGAAACAGCGGATTCGCCGTCGGCATCGAAACTGCCGCGATGTAAGAGGCCGGTGAGGCCGTCGCGGCCGACATATTTGATCAGCGCTTCATAGCGCTCGCGATAGGTGAGGGTGTCGAAAATGTCGGAGAGGCCGCGCGGGACGGCGACATCGTTGTCCTCGACCCATTTGAGATAGGCGACGAGCATGCCGCTATAGGCGAGTGCTGCGCCCATCTTGGCGAACCAGCCGCCGAAGAAGACCTCGATCGGCGCGCCGGCGACGAAATGCAGCGCGATGAAGAAGCCGGCCTGATCGAAGGTGAGCACGCAGGCGACCGATGCGAGGATGCGCATGAACGGCCTGGCGCGCAGATAGGCGCCGAGCTTCTCGTAGAGCAGGATGATCAGGATGGCGTCGACGAAGAGCAGCGAGGTGCCCCAGACCATCAGCCAGCCCATCTCGTCGATGAAGGCAATGTCGGGAATCCTGCCGCTCGGAAGCGGGGCGATCGCGTGCAGGCGCAGGACCAGCACCAGGCCGATCATCAGGGCGTTGCCGAGCAGCAGGCCATAGATCGGCTGGCGGACGGTCGCCGCGTCCTCCTTCATGTAGAGCAGAAGCAGCATGACCAGCTTGCCGGAGAACAGCACGGCGGAACCCGGCGACACCAGCCCGAATGGCAGCGCGACATAGAAGACGCTGGCAAGGTAGGTTTCGAGGAAGTGCATGACGCCGAGCGCGCAGACGAACAAGCCAAGGCCGATGCGGCGCCGGAAACGGAAGAGCGTGACCATGGCGCCGAAATACAGAACCGCTTCGGCAAGGAGCAGGACACCGTTCAGCACGTCGTCGATCCGATTTTTCCCCGAAACCACGGCATGGCCGCGATTTCCCAATCTATTAGCGTTTTGCAGGCGAATGGTTAACCACTGATTTCAGGCTGCCGCCGGCGGCGGCGAAAAGCTGTGGGCCGACTTTAGGGGTGCAAACCGGGCGAATGCGCACCGTTTGGCCGTCTCTCGCCGAAAGCGATTGCCGTTCGGCCCTTCATCGCCTACATAGCGCGCAACCCCCATCCACCTTGACACTTCAGTTTCCAGGGAAAGCGCGCGTGGCTCGCCAGTTCATCTATCACATGTCCGGCCTGTCGAAGGCCTACGGCACCAAGAAGGTGCTCGATAACGTTCACCTGTCCTTCTATCCGGACGCCAAGATCGGCATTCTGGGCCCCAACGGCTCGGGCAAGTCGACGATCCTGCGCATCATGGCCGGGCTCGACAAGGAGTTCCAGGGCGAGGCGTGGCTGGCCGAGGGCGCCACCGTCGGCTACCTGGCGCAGGAGCCGCAGCTCGACCCCAACAAGACCGTGATGGAAAACGTCATGGAAGGCGTCGCCCGGAAGACCGCCATCATCGAGCGCTACAACGAATTGATGATGAACTATTCCGACGAGACGGCGGACGAGTCCGGCAAGCTCCAGGACGAGATGGACCGGCTCAACCTTTGGGATCTCGAACAGCAGGTCGAGATGGCGATGGATGCGCTGCAGTGCCCGCCAGGCGATTCCCAAGTGACCAATCTCTCGGGCGGCGAGCGCCGCCGCGTCGCGCTTTGCCAGCTTCTGCTGCGCCAGCCCGACCTGTTGCTGCTCGACGAACCGACCAACCATCTCGATGCCGAGACCACGGCGTGGCTGGAAAAGCACCTGCGCGACTATCTGGGCTCGGTGCTGATCATCACCCACGACCGCTACTTCCTCGACAACGTCACCGGCTGGATCCTGGAGCTCGATCGCGGCCGCGGCATTCCCTATGAGGGCAACTACACCAAATATCTCGACGCCAAGGCCAAGCGCCTGATCCAGGAAGGCCGCGAGGACGACGCCCGCCAGAAGTCGATCTGGCGCGAGCGCGAGTGGATCCAGTCCTCGCCGAAGGCGCGCCAGACCAAGTCGAAGGCGCGTATCAAGGCCTATGAGGAACTGGTCGAGCAGTCGCAAAACCGCAAGCCGACCGACACGCAGATCGTCATCCCGGCGAGCGAGCGCCTTGGCAATGTCGTCATCGAGGTCGAAGGCCTCAACAAGGGCTTTGGCGACGAGCTTTTGATCGAGAACCTGTCGTTCCGTCTGCCGCCGGGCGGCATCGTCGGCGTCATCGGCCCGAACGGCGCCGGCAAGACGACGCTGTTCAAGACCTTCACCGGCCAGGAAAAGCCGGATGCGGGCACGATCCGCATCGGCGAGACGGTCAAGCTCGGCTATGTCGACCAGAGCCGCGATGCGCTCGATGCGAACAAGACGGTGTGGGAAGAGATTTCCGGCGGCGCCGAGGTCATCAAGCTCGGCAAGCACGAGGTCAACAGCCGCGCCTACTGCTCGTCCTTCAACTTCCGCGGCGGCGACCAGCAGCAGAAGGTCGGCAATCTTTCGGGCGGCCAGCGCAACCGCGTGCACCTGGCCAAGATGCTGAAGGGCGGCGGCAATGTGCTGCTGCTCGACGAACCGACCAACGACCTCGACACCGAAACGCTGGCCGCGCTGGAAGATGCGCTCGAAGCCTATGCCGGCTGCGCCGTCATCATCAGCCACGACCGCATGTTCCTCGACCGCATGGCCACCCACATGCTCGCCTTCGAGGGCGACGCGCATGTCGAATGGTTCGAAGGCAATTTCGAGGAATACGAAAAGGACAAGCTGCGCCGCCTCGGCGCCGCGGCGGCCGCCCCGCCCCGCCTGACGCCCCCCCCCCCCCCCCCCCCCCCCCCCCCCCCCCCCCCGCCCCGCACCGCATGACGCACAAGCGGCTGACGCGGTAGCATCAGTCCAAAGGGCGGCGAACAGAGCGAGGTTCTTACATGGCCGACTGGTCCGCCGCCCAGTATCTGAAGTTCGAGGATGAGCGCACGCGCCCCGCGCGTGATCTCGTGGCGCAGGTGCCGGTTGATTTCCCACGCCGCGTCGTCGATATCGGCTGCGGTCCGGGCAACTCGACCGAGCTTCTGGTCGAGCGCTGGCCGGATGCTCTGGTCAGCGGCTTCGACACTTCGCCCGACATGATCGAGAAGGCGAGGGCGCGGCTGCCCAACGTCAATTTCGGGCTGGCGGATGCCGCCGGATGGCAGCCCGAGCATCCCGTCGACGTCATCTTCGCCAATGCCGTCTTCCAGTGGCTGCCTGAGCACCCGGCGGTGTTCCAGCGGCTGATGGGGCTTCTGGCGCCGGGCGGCGCGCTGGCCGTGCAGATGCCCGACAATCTCGGCGAGCCGTCGCATCAGCTGATGCGCGAGACAGCGGCGGAACTGCCGTTTGCGGCCAAGCTCGAAGGTGCGGCGCGCGGGCCGCTGCCGCCGGTGTCCTTCTACTACGATCTTCTGTCACCGCTCGCCGACCGGCTCGATATCTGGCACACGGCCTACAACCATCCGCTTGCCGATGCCGAGGCGATCGTCGAATGGGTCAAGGCGACCGGGCTGAAGCCGTTCCTCGATCCGCTCGACGCGGATGAGAAGAAGGTGTTTCTCGACAGCTACACGGCAAAGATCGCCAAGGCCTACCCGAAGACGGCGAACGGCAAGGTGCTGCTGCGCTTTCCGCGTATCTTCATCGTCGCCAAACGCGCCTAGGGTGTGTTGATGAGGCCGGCCTGCAAATGGCGGTTTCCTGCGCTTCCGGTGCTCACGTACTTCAAGTACGTTCCGCTCCGGTTCTCGGAAGCTACCCAGTTTGGTCGCTTCGCGCCCGTCTTCGACTCCGACTCGGCCTGACCTGAATCTCAACACACCCTTACTCGCCCTGCTGCTTGACCGGTTTGCGCCCTCATGCGCATTTCACCCATCTGGACCACGGTCGGCTATCCCTTGGAGGGGGCCGCAGGGCAGGGGGTGGCAAATGACATTGGGCAAGATCGGGCTCGCAGGCTGCTTGTGCATGGCTGCGGTGGTTTTTCTTTCGACGGCAGCCGAGGCCAAGCCGGCGCGCTGCTTCACCACGGATGACGGCTATTATCCGTGCAACTACAAGGCCCTGGACGGCGAGGGCAGCTTCCGCGTCTCGGCGCCCGGCTATCCCACCATCACGCTCGAGATCGACCAGCCGGGCTTTGCCTTCGGCTATGCCAAGTTAGGCGGACGCAACCGATCGCTGCCCGGGCAATTCGTGCGCAGCCGCGACGACGGCGCCTGCTGGAACAATCCGCAGACCAACACAAAGCTGTGTGCCTGGTGAGCCGCCAGGGCGGAGTTTAAGCTGGTATAAACCGGCCAAATGCGACAAGGGTTGCGCCGGGCCATTTCCGCGCCCACATCAGAGCCCGTTACGGCCGGGCTCGGTACGGATTGGACATGCATCGCGTCATCATCAGCGGCATCGGCGCCGAGATCCCCGAACCCGTCATCACCAATGAAGAGCTGGTCGCAAGCTTCAACAGCTGGGTCGACACCGAGAATGCGCGCCGCGCCGACACCGGCGAGCCGCTTTTGCAGAAATCGGACAGCGACTTCATCGTGCACGCTTCGGGCGTGAGGAGCCGCCATGTCGTCGAGCGTGAGGGCATCCTCGACCCGACCCGCATGTCGCCGCGCATTCCGGCACGGCCGGACGACGCGCTGTCATTGGAGGCGGAGTTCGGCATCGCCTCGGCCAGGAAGGCGCTTGCGCATGCAGGCGTCGATGGGTCCGACGTCGACCTGGTGATCTGCTCGGCCTCGCACCACCAGCGGCCCTATCCGGCCATCGCCATCGAGATGCAGGAGGCGCTTGGAACCAAGGGCGCCGGCTTCGACATGGGGCTTGGCTGCTCTTCGGCGGCGGCGGCGCTGCATGTCGCCGTCAATCTGGTCAGGTCGGGGGCGCACAAGCGCATCCTGGTGTCGACGCCCGAAATCATCACCGGCCACCTCAACTTCCGCGACCGGCAGACGCATTTCATCTTCGGCGATGCTTCGGTCGCCATGGTCGTCGAGGGACTGGCGCAAGGCGAAAAGCGGCCGGGGCGCTTCGAGGTGCTCGACACGCGCACCTGGACACAGATGTCGAACAACATCCGCACCAATCTCGGCTACCACACGCGCACGGCCCAGGACGATCCCTACATGATCAACCTGGAAGGCAATCTCATCAAGCAGGTCGGCAACAAGGTGTTCAAGGAAGTCACCGTCGCCGGCCAGAAATTCATCGTCGAATTCCTGGCCGAGCACGGGCTGACACCGGAAGGCATCCGCCGCTTCTGGCTGCATCAGGCCAACGCGCGCATGAATGCGATGATCCTGAAACTGTCGTTCGGCCACGACGTCGACCATGATCGCGCGCCGATGGTGCTGGAGCGGCTCGGCAACACAGCCGGCGCCGGTGCGATCGTGGCGCTGTCGGAGAACCATGCCGACATGAAGGCCGGCGATTTCGGCCTGATCTGCGCCTTCGGCGCCGGCTATTCGATCGGCGGCGCGTTGCTCAGGATGCTCTAAGCCGGCGGTCAGACCGGCGCGAAGGGCACCAGCATCGGCACGCGCCTGGCGTAGTCGTCATAGGCCGGGCCGAGCTCGCCGCGCAGGAAGCTCTCTTCCAGCCGCGCCTTGACGACGACGCCGACGAGCAGCAGGGCGGCGCCGGCTATGCCCCATACCGTGCCCTTGACCGCCATGGTGGCGAGAACAGACAGCAGCAGTCCGGTGTAGATCGGGTGGCGCACCAGGCGGTAGGGGCCGGTGTCGACGACGCGATGATCGGCCTTGGCGGTGACGTTGGCCGACCACAGGCGGCCGAGATACAGGCGCGCCCACCAGGCGAAGGCGATGCCGACCGCGATCAGGGCAACGCAGATCCAGGCCTCGGTGAGCGTCGGCATCCAGAGCCGCATCCTACCGACATAGCCGTGCGCCGGCACGAACAGCAGCACGGTGCCGGCCAGCCAGAAGACGCGATAGAGCGCCTCCGCCGTTAAAGCCGCGCGCTTTTGCGCGGGATCGGCCCAGAAGGCGGCCAGGAGCCACGATAGGGCCCAGAACAGCCAAAGCGCTGCGACGGCGTGTCCAACCTGCATGATCGAGCCTCTCGTCTGCCACGCGTTTAAGACGGCGCGGCAGACGAAAGAAAGTCGAAGCCGGTAAGAATGTCGTGATCAAGCCGGTGCTGTTACGCGGCGGCCTTTGCCGCGGCGACAAGCGCTTCGCCCGAATATTGCCGGCCGCCTATGCCCCAACCGCCGTCAGGGGCATTGAGGATGTTGATCCAGGTGTTGTTTGGCTTGTGGCCCGGCACGCAATACTCGGCGACGATCCTGGTGGCTGCGGTGATGAAGGTTCCGCGTGCCTCATCAGTCGCCAGGCCGATGTTCGGCAGCTTCAACTCCACCATGACGACGGGCCGGTTGGCGCCCCCGGCATAAATGCGATCAATCGGCAGGATATGAACCGTTCCGCCGACGATTCCGGTGAAGAATGAATTTCCGGTGGCCCCGGAGGCTTCGATGAGAGCGGCGCTAAGGCGAGGCAGGATTTCGCGCTTGCCCGCTTCGGTCAGCACGCCCTCGGGCGCGGTCACGGTGATCGGCATGTTGGTTCTCCTTCGTGCTGCGGGTGGTTCCGCTTGCCATGTTACGTATTGATTGTTACGTTACTTAAAGCAGGTAAGTCAACATGTTTCGTATCGATCACTATGGAAGACCTTGAAAAATCACGTGGAGGCAGGCCGCGCGCGTTCGACCCGGAGGCCGCTCTCGACGCGGCCATGCTGCTTTTCTGGGAGCACGGCTATGAGGCGACCTCGCTTGCCATGCTACGCGAGGCCATGGGCCTGACGCCGCCGCAGATCTACAACGCCTTCACCGACAAGGAGACGCTGTTCCGCCGTGCGCTGGCGCGATACCACGACAGAGAGATATCGTTTGCCCTGGATGCGCTCGGCGCGCCGGTGCGGACCCGAGAGGCGATCCGGCTGCTGCTGTTGGGAGCCGCGCAAGCCTATACAAGGCCGGGCAAGCCCGGCGGCTGCCTGTTTATCAGCGGTGCGCTGGCTACATCGCCGCAGGCGCAAGGCGTTGCCGACGCGCTCAAGGCGTATCGCAAGGCGACCGAAGCCGGCATCGCGGCGCGGCTGGCAAAAGGGTTCGCGGCGGGTGAGCTACCAGCGGGCGTAACGGTTGAGGGATTTGCCAAATACCTGGCGGGGGTCATGAACGGAATGTCGATCCAGGCGCGCGACGGAGCTTCGACCGAAGAGCTGGAGGCGTTGGCTGAAACGGCCCTTGCCGTGTGGCCGTCCGAAATGCAAGGAAGCGCCATCTTGAAGGATGAAGCCGATGCTGGACCTTTTTGCCGGGACTGAATCTGTGGTCGACATCGTGCCGGGCCGTAAGCTGACGGCAAAGGCGGCGGCGCTCTATGCCGCCCCGCACGATCATTTCGAGACGAGGGCGGTCGAGGGACTGCATCTTGGCTTCGACGGCATAGCGGGCGACTTCCATGGCGGAACAACGCGGCGTTCCGGCGGGCGCGAGCCCTGGTACCCGCGCGGCACCGAGATGCGCAACGAGCGGCAATTGTCGCTTGTCGCGGCGGACGAGCTTGCCATCGTTGCCCAACGAATGGGGCTCGACGAGATCAGGCCGGAGTGGATCGGCGCCAACCTCCTGGTCGAAGGCGTGCCGCAGCTTTCGATGCTGCCCGCCGGTTCGCTGATGTTCTTCAAGGGTGGTGTGACGCTCAAGGTCGACGGCCAGAACAAGCCGTGCCGCGTGGCCGGACAGTCGATCGCCGAGCATGTCGGCGCCGTGGATCACAATGCCACCGCGCTGCTCTTTCCAAAAGAGGCGAAGCGGCTGCGCGGCCTTGTCGCCTGGGTCGAGAAGCCGGGCGTCATCAGGGCCGGCGAAGAGATCTCGGTGCGGGTGCCCGAGCAGTGGATTTACCCGGCCTGAGCAAAAGGCCACGCCGCGAGAACGGCGTGGCCCGTCCTAGCTTCAGGCTTTGCGGTTCTTGTTGGCGCCCTGCGCCATCACCGAGACATGGTCCCACTTTTCCCAGGTGGCGATGCGGTTGGCATATTCCTGCCTGATCATCGGCAGGCCGCCATCGCCGAAGAAGACCCTGAACGGCGGCTCGGCCGCATCGACGATCGCCAGCATCGCCGGGCCGGTCGCTTGCGGATCGCCGGCGGCGGAACGGCTGCGTCGCTCGGCCATCGCCGCGCGGATCGGTTCGTAGGCATCCAGCGGCTTGGAGACCTTTGCCGAGGGCCCAGCCCAGTCCGTGGAGAAACCACCCGGCTCGACGAGGGTGACGTGGATGCCGAAGCCGGCAACTTCCAGGCTGAGCGACTGGCTGAAGCCCTCCAGCGCCCATTTCGAGGCGTGGTAAAGGCCCAGCGAGGCGAAGGCGTTGACGCCGCCGATCGACGAGACCTGGATGATGTGGCCGGAGCGTTGCGTCCGCATGATCGGCAGCGCGGCTTGCGTCACCCAAAGCGCGCCGAAGACGTTGGTCTCGATCTGGTCGCGCGCTTCCTGCTCGGTCACTTCCTCGATGGCGCCGAAATGGCCGTAGCCGGCGTTGTTGATGACGACGTCGAGCCGGCCGAAGCGCTTGTGCGCCTCGGCGATCGCGGCGTCGACCGCTTGCTTGTCGGTGACGTCGAGCTCAATGGCGGCGACCTTGTCGCCATATTTCTCGACGAGATCGGCAAGCGTGCCGGCATCGCGCGCGGTTGCCGCGACGCGATCGCCGCGGGCGAGCGCGGCCTCGGCCCAGACGCGGCCAAAGCCTTTCGACGATCCGGTGATGAACCAAACCTTATCAGTCATGATCTGTGATCCTTGCCCTTGGAGCGGTGCAGCGCCTCTCAGGGTCGCCGAGCCGCTCCAAGTCGTTGTTTTTGCGAAATTCCAGGCGGGAAAGCGCTACGCGTTTTCCCTGGAATTGCCCTGGTGACGATGTATTCCGGATATAAGCGGAGGATGCTCCGCTTGCTGCATGTACGGCGCTTTGGTCGTTTTTCCAGAGGCGCCGCCGGAATTATTTGGCGGCAGGGCCGGGAACAGGCAGCGCGCTCGACGAGGCCGGATCGTCATGCCTCCGGGTAAGAGACTTATCAGACGTCTGGTGGGTCGCCGACCTCACTCGTCCTCGTCGTCCTCTTCGAGCAGGCGCGTCGCCCGCCAGCGGGTGAGCACCTCGTTGGTCCGCCCGATGACGAAGAAACGCGCCGAATCCCGGTCATAGCCTTCGGCGAGCAGCTTCTCGTAGTCGGTGTGGACATGGCGGACATGGGCGATGGTTGCCAGCCAAACCGCGATCGTCGGCGGCAAGCTCTTCATATGCACTGAGCCGGCTTCGGCGCGGATCTTTTCCATGTCCGCGTAGGGAGCGAGCGGCAACAGCGCCGTCAGCGCCTTGGCGATTGCGCGGCGCCGTCCGGTGGGGGCGCTCATTTCTCGTCGCGCCCGGCGATCGTCGCTTCGGGGAAGGCGTCGGTCGAGGCGTGGTAGGGCTTGATGTCGATGACCGGCGTGCCGTCGAGCACATCGATGGCGTCGATCCCGATCCGGCCGGCCTCGATGTCGAGCGCGACAAGCTTCGCCACATGCAGGCCGACAGGGTTCGGCCGGGCAGGGGAACGCAACGAGAAAACGCCTTTCGGTTCAGCCGCATGGCGCGGTTTCTGTACAATCAGATTCCGCGGCGCGTGATGGAGCCAGGACAGGATGACGACATGGCTGGCGCGTTCCAGGTTTTGCAACCCGGGGCGATAGGGCTCGTCGATCAGGACCGTCGCGGCTTGCCCGGATTCGCGGGCGGCGCGCATGTTCTTGGGGCAATCCTCGCGACCAACCCATGGCGAGACGATGCGGCCGATAAAGACGACATGGCCGTCCGGCCGCAGTTCCGCCGGATCGGCTGCAAGAAGCGTTTCACCTTCGCGTGTCTCAAACATCCTCTTCATCCTGTCGAAGACCCAACTGCCTGGCGCGGATCACGGCTGCGCCATTTTCTTGTCCGGAAGCGACATAGCGCTTGCCAGGGTTTCAAAATCGACATAAACATATCTTTATATCTTTCAACGAGAACCCGCTCATGCATGTCTCGCTCGACACAATGGTAGATACATTGAAGGCGGCGGCCGAATCCAGCCGGCTGCGTATCCTGGTGCTGTTGTCGCGCGGCGATCTTACTGTCTCCGACCTCACCGAGATCCTCGGGCAGTCGCAGCCACGCGTCTCGCGCCATCTGAAGCTGCTGCTCGATGCCGGGCTGATCGGCCGCTACCAGGAAGGGTCCTGGGCCTTTTTCAGGCTGACCGATACGGATAATTCGCGCGATTTCGTGCAGCGCCTGGTGTCAGGCATAAGCGAGGCCGATCCGCAAGTGGTGCGCGATCTCGAGCGGCTGGCGGCGGTGAAGCGCAAGCGGCAGGACCGGGCGGCCGAATATTTCTCGGAAAACGCCGCGAGCTGGGATCACATCCGCTCGCTGCATGTGCCGGACCGCGCGGTGGAAGCGGCGCTCATCAAGCTCGTCGGCAAGCGGCCATTCCAGTCGATGCTCGACCTCGGCACCGGCACCGGCAGGCTGCTTGAAATCTTCGCGCCGCTTTACCGGCGGGGCGTCGGCATCGACATGTCGCGCGAGATGCTGACGGTGGCGCGCGCCAATCTCGACAAGGCCGGCATCGCCAATGCGCAGGTGCGCCAGGGCGACATTTTCTCGCCGCCGGTCGAGCGCAACGCCTTCGATCTCGTCACCATCCATCAGGTGCTGCACTATCTCGACGATCCGGCCCGCGCCATCGCCGAGGCGGCGAGGCTGCTCAGGCCGTCGGGCCGGCTGATCGTCGTCGACTTCGCGCCGCACGCGCTGGAATTCCTGCGCGACCAGCATGCCCATATGCGGCTCGGCTTCTCTGACCGGCAGATGTCCGACTGGTTCGCTGAGGCGGGGCTCGACCTGGAGGACAGCCAGGAATTCGAGCCGCGCGGCGGCAACGAGGCGGGGCTCACCGTCAAGCTCTGGCTCGGCCGCGACCGTCGCCTTTTGATTGCCGATCCATCCAACGATTCCTTGCCAGTGAGGGAAACAGCCTGATGAACCAGTTCCGCTTTTCCCGCCGCCCCGACATCGGCGACAAGATCCGGGTCTCGTTCGAATTCTTCCCGCCGAAGAACGACGAGATGGAAGCGAGGCTCTGGGACACGGTGACCCGGCTGGAACCGCTCAAACCGAAATTCGTCTCGGTGACTTACGGCGCCGGCGGCTCGACCCGCGAGCGCACGGCACGCACCGTCAAGCGCATCCTCAACGAGACGACGCTGACGCCGGCGGCGCATATGACCTGCGTCGACGCCGCGCGCGATCAGGTCGACACGGTCATCCGCGAATTCGCCGACATGGGCGTCAAGCGCTTCGTCGCACTGCGCGGCGATCCGGCGGCCGGCGTGGGGACCAGCTACCGTCCGCATCCCGACGGCTATGCCAATGGCGCCGAGCTGGTCGGGGCGCTGAAGAGCGTCGGCGATTTCGACATCTCGGTCTCGGCCTATCCGGAAAAGCATCCGGAAAGCCCTGACTTCGCCACCGACATCGACATGCTGAAGCGCAAGGTCGACAATGGCGCGACGCGAGCGATCACTCAGTTCTTCTTCGACAACGATCTTTACGAGCGTTACGTCGAGCGGGCGCGCCGCGCCGGCATCTATATCCCGATCGTGCCGGGCATCCTGCCGGTGCATAATTTCACCCAGGTCGCCAATTTCTCGTCGCGCTGCGGGGCGCTGGTGCCGGCCTGGCTGGCTGAGCGTTTTGAGGGGCTGGAGAACGATCCACAGACGCATGCGCTCGTCGCCTCCGCCGTGGCGGCCGAGCAGGTGCTCGACCTCGTCGAGCGCGGCGTCGGCGACTTCCATTTCTACACGATGAACCGTGCCGACCTCGTCTTTGCCGTCTGCCACATGATCGGTATCCGTTCGCATGAAGCGGAGGCGGCTGGTTCGGCTGCCGCATAAGGCGGGCTGCAATGGAAAAGGCCGAGTGGAACCCGGCCTTTTCGAACTGTCTGGACTACTCTCGGTGCTTTTCTTCCCGGCTTTGGCGGGTCAGGGAAGAACGCCTATGATAAGGGCACCGATGAATGCGAATGCGGCACAAATCATCAAAGCGTTGATCGGCCTCGTCAGTCCCATGTCATAGCCTCCTCTTCAGAGCTATGGCAGGAGTCTAGGGTCATTTGTGCCACAGGCAAGCGGAAAACGTGCTGCAATGCGACATGATTGTGGAATTCGCGACCTGGAATTTGCCGTTAGCCGTTGAAACTCTTCGGCAAAAGCCGGCTTCGCCGTTGTGAATAAATTGTGGCGGCGGTGTGGCATGACACCGCTAACATTTGCCGAACAATCGGCCGTCGATGGTGACCAGGCCTAAACCGATCAGCGTCATGCCGCCGATCTCGAACAGCGCCAGCCGCTCGCCGAGGAAGAGGAAGCCGAGCAGCACCGCACTGACCGGCACGACCAGGGTGACCAGCGAGGCATTGGTGGCGCCGGCCGAGGCGACGAGGTTGAAATAGAGGATGTAGGCGAAGGCGGTGGACAGCAACGCCAGGCCCAGGACCGCGGCCCAGACGGGTGGCGAAACCGAGAAAAGCCCTGAGGGGCCATACGCAATCAGCACGACCGGGATCATGATGATGGTCGATGCGGTCAGCTGCCCGGTGGCGATGACCGGCGAAGGCACGCCCTTGAAGCGGCGCGCGATCATCAGGGCGACGGCGTAGGAGAGCGAAGCGCCGACCAACGCGGACTTGGCCCAGACCGGCCCGCCGAGCCCGGCAAGCAGGCCAGGGCCGATCATGACCGCCGTTCCGGCAACGCCGAGCGCGATTCCGGCCAGCTTGTTCCACGACAGCTTCTCGTCGGTCGTGAGCGCGTTGGCGAGGATCAGCGTCCAGAACGGCGTCGTCGCGTTGAGCACGGAGGCGACGCCGGCGCCGAGCTGCGTCTGGCCGGCGAAGATGAGCGAGAAGGGCACGACGTTGTTGGTCAGCGCCAAAAGGAAGAAGAGGCCGGCATGCGGGAAGGCGAGCCGGAACGAAGGGCCGCGGACCGCCAGATAGAGCTGGAGTGCGATCGCGGCGATGGCGACGCGAAACAGCACCAGCGCCAGCGGATGGATTTCCGACACGGCAATGCGAGCAAAAAAGAACGAACCGCCCCAGATCGCGCCGAGCAGGAGAAGCTGCGCCCAATCCGTGAGCGTCATCGGTCCGCGCGTCGGCGCGGCGCCGGCCGTAATCGACATGTCCTGCTCCTCCCCGGGCCGATCGCAACCTCAGCCCGTCAAACATCGCAACAACCGATATCGAGTTCGGCGGCAAGAGCCACCCGAAACCTGACCGGTGGTTTAGCGTTGGCGAAATGTGCGGCCGGCCGCTCCGGGCCGCCAGACACAGAACTGTTTTCTTTGGCGGCTAGCTAGGATTAATTGTGCGCGCTCCAGACCTGAGGATTCGTCCATGCAGCGATTCGAAAATGCCCGTGAAGCGGCACTGGCGCTCCGTCCCGACGATCCGGTCTATTGCTTCCGCCCCCAGGTGCTGAAGGCGGATGCCTTGCAGTTCATGGGCATGTTTCCCGGCAAGACCGCTTATGCGGTGAAAACCAATGGCGAGCAGATCGTGCTGAAGACATTGGTGGAAGCAGGCGTCAGCACCTTCGACGTCGCCTCGCCCGGCGAGTTCGCCGCCGTGCGTGCCGTCTCGGCGGATGCCGAGATGCTCTACATGCATCCGGTCAAGGCGCAGTCGGACATCAAGCTGGCGCTCGAGAAATATGGCATCCGGGTGATTTCGCTCGACCACGAGGACGAGATCACCAAGCTGACGCGCGTCGTACGCGCGCTCGATATCGACCCGGGCGCCATCACCGTCTTCGTGCGCATCCAGACCAAGGGTCATGCGGCTTATGAATTGTCGAAGAAGTTCGGCGCCGGGCCTGCCAATGCCGTCGAGCTTGCCGAGCGCCTGAACCGCACCGGCTACAAGGTGGGGCTCTGCTTCCATGTCGGCAGCCAGATCGAGGATCCCGATACCTATGAACGGGCGCTCGCCTCGGCCGACTGGGTGCGCAACCGCCTGACCTTCGACATTGCCGGTCTCGATGTCGGCGGCGGCTTTCCGGCCGAGTATGGCCATGATCCCAATCGCAAGCAGGTCGAGATGCCGTCGCTCGGCCAGTTGATGTCGCGGCTGGCCGGCGATCTCAGGGAATACCAGTTCGACCAGATGCCACTGGTGGCCGAACCCGGACGCGTGATCGTGGCGCGGTGCCTCTCGCTGATCGTGCGGGTGCTGTTGCGCAAGGGCAAGCGGCTCTACATCAATGACGGCATCTGGGCCTCGCTGTCGGATTCATGGACCGGCAAGATCACGCTGCCGGCGCGCTTCATCCCCGACCCCGCGATCCGCACGCGCAACGGCGACGAGAAAACCATCGTGCCGTTCAAGGTCTGCGGCGCGACCTGCGATTCCGTCGATATCCTGTCCAGGCCGTTCTGGCTGCCGGAAACGGTCGACACCGGCGACTGGATCGAGATCGGCCATATCGGCGCCTACTCGCTGTCGCTGAGGACGCGCTTCAACGGCTTTTACCCCGACACTTTCGTCGAGGTGACGACGCCGTTCGACGAAGGCGATGCGCCGCAGGGGTTTGCGAGCCTGGAGACGATGGCGGATTGAGTCTTTCCTTTCTCCCAAAAGGGGAGAAGGTGTCGCCGAAGGTGCGGGGTGTTCCGGGGAACGCCAACGTCGGGAAGGGCGCTACAGCTTCGCCAACAATTCCGCCGTCGGCCAGCCATCCACCGGCAATCCAAGCCGCGTCTGCTCCTTGCGGACCGCTTCGCGCGTGTTGGTGCCCAGGATGCCGTCGACCGTGCCGACGTCGTAGCCCTTGGCTTCGAGCTTGGTCTGCAGCGCCTTCATCTGGTCGCCGTTGAGGCCGGGCTCGGGCATGCGCGGATCGAATTGCGGCGCGCCGGCAAGGCGCGTGGCAAGCACGGCCGCGGTCAGCGCGTAGGTGAAGGACTGGTTCCATTCCAGGTAGACGTCGAAATTGTCGTAAGCCAGGAAGGCAGGCCCCTTGCGGCCCATGGGCAGCGCCAGACCGGCCTTGAGCCCGTTGTCGACGAGCGGCGAGCCGTCCGGATTGGTCACGCCCCATTGCACCCATTGCGACAGCGGCAGCTTGTTGGTGCGGCCGGTCTGGTCCCATGGCATCTCGTCGGGGACGCGCACTTCCTGGACCCAGGGCTGGTCGCGCTTCCAGCCGCGCGACATGATCTTGTTGGCCGTCGTCATGATGACGTCCGGCACGCTGCTCCTGAGATCGACCTTGCCGTCGCCGTCGCCATCGACGCCCTCGGCAAGGTAGTCGGTCGGCAGGATTTGCGTCTGGCCGATTTCGCCGGCCCAGGCGCCCTTGACGTCGGCCGGCAGCACGCCGCGGTCGATGAGCGTCAGCAGCGGCACCAATTGCTGCCGGAAAAGCTGTGGGCGGCGGCAGTCATGCGAGAGTGTCACCAGCGCGTTGAGGGTGTGGAAGTCGCCCTGCACGGCGCCGAAATCGGTCTCCAACCCCCAGAACGCGGCGATGATGGCCGGCTGGACGCCGAACTCCTTGTCGGCGCGGGCGAAGACGTCGGCATATTTCTTCAGATTGGCTGCGCCCTGCTTCAGGCGGTAGGCCGAAATCATGCGGCTGGAGAATTCGGTGAAAGTCTGGGTGAAGACGCCCTGGGCGCGGTCGCGCGCAAGCGCCCGCTCGTCGATGGTGGCGTCCTCCAGCGCGTCGAGCCCGATGGGGCCGATGCCGGCCGCCTTGGCCTCAGTCGCCACGCCCTGCTTCCACGCCTCGAAATCGCCGCCGCATTCCTGCGCCGCCGCGGGCAGTGCAAGCGCGCCGACAAAGAGCGCCGCCAGGATTTCAACGCGCAATCGCATCGCTTTCCTTCCGAGACCGGCGCATGGGCCTATCGCGACCCCGGACCAGGATCGGACAGGCGCATGCGAGGATTTCAAAGCCCAGGAGCCGCGCCAGGCACTCGCACGGATGCGCCGCTCCAGATTACCAGCGGTTGCATGTTTCGCCGCCCGCCGTGTCGAAAAGCAGGCGGGGCGGCCGATGTCAACGGGTGTTCTGCCGCAGCCACTTCTTCCAGGCGGCTTCCGAGCCGTTGAAGACGTTGATGTCGGACTTGCCGGTCATGCCGGGCACGATGCCGGTTCCGGTGTACTGCCAGAAGGTGAACGGGTGGCTGCCGTATTTCTCGCGCGGGTGGCCCGCGACCGAGCGCAGCCAGTAGGGATAGCCACGGAACGTCGCCAACTGGTTGTCGTCGAAGAAGTCGATCGAAGTGTAGATGATCGGCTTCTTGCCGTAATAGCGCTCGACCATCTGGAGGAAGACGGTCATTTCGCTGCGCACGGTGGCCGGATCGGGGCGCAGCCTGCAGGTCGGCGATTTCGGGTTCCATTCCATGTCGAGCACCGGCGGCATGGCCGACGGGTCTCTCGGGACATTGGCGATGAACCAGCGCGCCTGGGTTTCGGCCGGCGTGCAGAAATAGAAGAAATGATAGGCGGCGCGCGGAAGTCCGGCGGCCCGGGTGCGCGCCCAGTGCTCGTTGAAATACTCGTCGAAGCGGTCGCCGCCTTCCGTCGCCTTGATGAAGGCGAAGGAAATGCCGCTTGCCCGGGCAGCCGGCCAGTCGACCGAGGTCTGGTATTTGGAAACATCGGTGCCGTGGATGGCATAGTTCCACGGCGCGCCGCTGTCCCATTCATGCGGCTTGGAGTCCTCGAATTTGGGCGCGCGCACGGCGACCGTCTGCGCGGACGGCGACAGCGGCGAAAGATCGTCCACCGTCGAGCAGGCGCTAAGCAGCGTCAGCATAAAAATGGCCGCGAGACGGCGCATGGCATTTCCCAGGCCGGGTTCAGCCGGCCGCTGATGGGTCTTTGCAGATGGCCGTTGCTCGCGCAGGCCCCCTCCGGACGATCGCCCCACAGGATCGCCCCAGTCGCTGTTGTCCGTCCATGTCGTTGTCCCAAAACCGCTGCGCACTCTTGGGCGACATGGAGCAGTAGATCGCCGAACATGGTTGATAATCCATTGACGGCGCTCGACAACGCCGGCGATTTTGCGGAAGCAATGGCGGCAAATCGATGACATAAATCGAGCCGGCGAATCCGAAGGGCGGAAAAGATGCGGGCTGTCGTGAAGTTCATCAAATGGCTGCTTGGCCTTGTGATCCTGGCGGTGGCCGCGCTCTTCGCCTGGCTCTATTTCGCGCCGCCGGAACTGATCCGCGTCGGCTCCGGCTATTCGGCTAAGATCGTCTGCTCGAACGTCTTCATCGCCGGCCGCGACGCCAAAGAGGTGCTGGCGGTCGACGTGCAGGCGCCCGGCCATCCGCTGCTCAGGCTGATGAAAGTCTCCGTCGACAAGGAGCGGGGACTGGTCTCCGCCGGCCTGCTGTGGGTTCTCGGCAAGAGTGTTGCGGTGGAACGCGACGGCGTCGGCTGCGCCTCGGTTCCCAATGGCGATACCGGCAAGGCACGACAGACATCGCTGCGCGCCGCGCCGCCGGCGGCGACGCAGCCAGATGCGCTGTGGCCTGACGGCGAGCGGGTGGATGCCTCGCAGAATCCCGAGGTCGCGAAAATCGTCAACGATGCCGCCATGGCCGGCATCGGCATGCGCGCCATCGTGGCGGTCAAGAACGGCCGCGTCGTCGCGGAGCGTTATGGCGATGGCTTCTCGGCCAAGACGCCGCTGCTCGGCTGGTCGATGACCAAGACGGTGAATGCCGCGATCATCGGCACGCTGGTCAAGGACGGCAAGATGGCGGTCGACAACAAGGGCTTGTTCGCGCCCTGGAAGGCCGATGGCCGCGCCGCCATCAGCCTTGCCGACATGATGGCGATGTCGAGCGGGCTGGAGTTCAACGAGGATTATGGCGACGTCGCCGACGTGACGCGCA
The DNA here is from genome assembly GCF_020165615.1 of Mesorhizobium sp. BH1-1-5. Classification (NCBI taxonomy): domain Bacteria; kingdom Pseudomonadati; phylum Pseudomonadota; class Alphaproteobacteria; order Hyphomicrobiales; family Phyllobacteriaceae; genus Mesorhizobium; species Mesorhizobium sp. BH1-1-5. The sequence continues at coordinate 286,433 of NZ_JAIUIM010000002.1, read as the reverse complement.
TGCTCTACCTCGAGCCGGACATGGCTGGCTTCGCCGCGGCGAAGCCGCTGACCGGCGATGTGGGCAAAGTGTTTTCTTATTCGAGCGGCACGGCGGTGATGCTGTCGCGGTTGTGGCAGGACGCGATCGGCGACAAGGCGAAGGCGCTGGCATGGCCGCGCACGGCGCTGTTCGAGCCGCTCGGCATGCACAGCGCGGTCCTCGAAACCGACGAGCAGGGCACCTTTGTCGGCTCGTCCTATCTCTACGCCACCGCGAATGACTGGGCGCGCTTCGGCCAGTTCCTGCTGCAGGGCGGCGTCTGGAACGGCAACCAGATCCTGCCCGCCGGTTTCGTCGACTGGATGCGCGAGCCGGCGCCGGTCTCGAAGGTGTATGGCAAGGGGCAATTGTGGATTGAAGGTCCGGGCGACGAGGGAAATCCCGGCGCGGGCGTCACTGCAGGCCTGCCCAAGGACACCTACTGGATGGAGGGCCATGACGGCCAGACGGTGGCGATCATCCCCTCGGAGCAACTGGTCGTGGTGCGGCTTGGGCTGACCCCGGCCAAGTTGGGCTATCGTCCACAGACGATGGTGGGAGCGCTGGTGAAGGCGCTGCACTAGCTAGCGGGACCTGATCGACGGTCGCCGCAAGCGTGCTTACGCGGCGGTCGGCAAAGGTTTGGCGCGATCCACACGCGCCCGCTCGTCAGGCGAGTTCATCACTTGCCAAAGATCGCTGCGGCGCTGGACGTTCAGCCAGAAATCCGAGCTGTTCCCAAATACACGCGCCAAGATGAGCGCGGTTGCCGCGGTAACGTTGCGGCGGTCGTTGCACAATTCGTTCACATGCTTGCGCTGGACGCCCATGGCCTCGGCCAAAGCCGTCTGTGTCAGGCAGAGCGGCTGCATGAACTCTTCCGTGAGGATTTCGCCAACCGTCGCGGACTTGCGTGCGGTCATCAACATGTCTCACCTCAACTGATACTTAGGTAGGAACCAGAGCGGTGGGCGACCAATGGCGCCCCAACACTCCGCAACTACTGTCTATCATATCAGAGGTCGATCTTAATTACCGAGAGCCAGGCATAGCCGCGATAAAGCGTTCTGAAACGGAAGGTTGCGCCGGCGTGCTCGGATTCCGATTCAAGCACGTCACGCAACGAGGCGCGCGGTGTGACGTGGAATTTCCGCAGCCAGCCGCGCAGCAGGGCGCGGAACCAGTTTGGCAGACCTTCCTGCTGGCCGAAATCGACGACGTGCAGCGAGCCGCCGGGCGCGAGCGCGGCAAGGGCAGCCGATACGGTTTTCTCCCAGCTGGGGATCATCGACAGCGAATAGGACACGAAGACGCGGTCGAAGTGCTCGATGCCGAAGAGGGTCTTGGCGTTGAAATCGGTGGCGTCGCCGCGTGCCAAGCTGACCTTGTCGGAAAGACCTTCACGAGCGATGGCGGCGTTTGCCGTCTCCAGCATCTCGGCCGAGATATCCAAACCGAAGAAACGGGCCTCCGGATAGCGGCGCGCTGCAAGCGCGATGTTGCGGCCGGTGCCGCAGCCGAGCTCCAGCACGGTGCCCGCTTGCGGCACATCCAGCCCGTCGATCAAGCGGTCGCGGCCGAGCAGGTAGTATTTGCGGGTCAGGTCATAGATGTGGCGCTGCCAGCGGTAGACGCCGTCCATCAGTTCGGCATGGCTGGCCGGCAGCTCCGTCGTGCTCATGCGGTGCGCTTCACGTAAAGGTGGAAGCCGCCATAGATGGCCGAGCGGTCCTTCGCCGAGAATTCGCGCGAGGCGTCGGCCTCGTAGGTCCATTGGTCGAGCAGCGAACTGGAGACGCGGCCGGGCAGGAGGCTCGGTTCCGCGGCGGTGCGGAAGATGACACGTGCGCCCACCGAAGCCGTGCGGGTGATCTCGGTCCACAGCGCGTTGAGGAGATCGTCGGTCATCCAGTCCTGCGCGTCGAGCAGGACGAAGCGGTCGACGGTGCCCGCCTCCTTGGCGGCCAGGAACTTGATCAGGTTGGCGTGGTGGATGGCGACGCGGTCGATGTTGTCGCGGATTGTCTTGTAGTTGCGCTGTTCCAGATAGGCAGGCAGCGCCGCCTCGCCGGGTTGCGGATAGCGGCGGGCAAAGGCCTGCCAGGCAAAATAGTTGTTCTTGAGCGGGAAGTCGCAGGCGAGCTTTTCAAGCCGCGCCTTCAAGACGCTGGCCATCGAGCCGTCGCCGGAGGTGATCAGGGAATCATACTGGGCCGGCGGAATGCCGAGGCCGAACAGCGAAGCCTTGCGCGAGGTCGCCCAGCGCAGCAGCTTCCTGTCGAAGACCGGCGCCAACTCCTCGTTGAAGAAGCGGCGCTGCTCGCCGACGTTCTGCGCCTTCATGATGCCGGCCGGGTCGGCACCGAACAGCTTGCCGACGCGATGGCCCATGGCGATGAAGAGGCCGAGCAGGCCGGTCTGGTAGAAGTTGCGGTCGAAGACCGAGATGCGGCGACGCCCGCGCCAGCTGCGGCGTTCCCAGTAGTGTCGGCTGACGGGATCGAGATGCGGCGCGATGAAGCGATCATAAGCATCGGAATTGTGGCTGGTGCCGGCGGCGCCGAAGAAGCGGAACAGGTCGCCCTGCGACGGCAAATGGCGCACCGCTTCCAGCTTCATGCGGTTCAGCGCGATATGCGCGGCGTTGAGATCGACGGCATCGATCCTGGCCGGCGAGCGGGTCAGGTAAGCCAGGATGTTGCAGCCGCCCGACGCGATCGTGACGACGCGATGGCCCGCGCCAAGCTGCATGGCCTCCATGTCGACATCGGGGTCTTCCCAGATCTGCGGATAGACGAGGCCGGAGAAGAGGAAGGCGAACAACCGCTCGGAAATGCCGTCCTTCGACAATGCGCGGTTCTGGTAGACGGCCTTTCCGACTTCCTTGCCTCGACGATAAACGAGTTCTCCGGATACGTCCGACATGGAAAGGTGATTCCCCGTTTGCGTTGGCGCAAGCGGGTAGCGCAGCGTCATGACAGGCAGGTGACAGCCTGTTGACGGCAGGCTGATGCGAATCTCACGCTTTTCCGAACGCTCCAGGCGTCGGCGTGGTGACGATGACGGCTTCGCCGGCCTCGAGCGTGGTCTGGTCGCAGGCCTTCAGGACGTCGACCGAGCCGTCATTGCGCCTGACTTTGGTCGAGCCGGCCTCGCCGTCGCCGCCGCCTTCGAGGCCCTGGGGCGGCCGGTTGCGGTGAGAGGACAGGATCGCGCATTCCATCTTTTCGAGGAAGCGGATGGTGCGCCTGGTGCCGTCGCCGGCATTCCACTTGCCCTTGCCGCCGGAGCCTTCGCGGATGTGGAAGTCTTCCAGCACGACCGGAAAGCGCAGTTCCAGCACCTCCGGGTCGGTAAGCCGCGAATTGGTCATGTGGGTGTGAACGCCGGACGTGCCGGCAAAGCCGCGTCCCGAATTCACCCGGCCAGCCGGCGAGCCGGAGCAGATGGTCTCATAATATTGGTATTTCTTGTTGCCGAAGGTGAGGTTGTTCATCGTGCCTTGCGCGTTGGCGATCGCGCCCATCGCGCCGAATAGCGCATTGGTGACATGCTGCGAGGTCTCGACATTGCCGGCGACCACGGCGGCAGGGTAGGCGGGCTTCAGCATCGAGCCGTCGGGGATGACGATGTTGATCGGCCTGAGGCAGCCGGCGTTCATCGGGATCATGTCCTCGACCATGACGCGGAAGGCGTAGAGCACGGCGGCGCGGGCGACCGGCTCCGGAGCGTTGAAATTGTTCTTCATGACGGGCGACGTGCCGGTGAAATCGACGGTCGCCTCGCGTTTTTGCCGGTCGACGGTGATCTTCACCTTGATCACCTGGCCGGTGTCGGTCGGGTATTCATATGCCGCGCTGTCGGGGAGCCGCTCCAGCACGCGGCGCACGCTCTCGGCGGCATTGTCCTGGACATGGCCCATATAGGCCTCGACGACATCGAGGCCGAAATGCGCGACCATCTTGCGCAGTTCCGCCACGCCCTTTTCGTTGGCGGCGATCTGCGCCTTCAGGTCGGCGATGTTCTGGACGGGGTTGCGCGCGGGGTAGGGGTGGTCGGTGAGCAGCGTCTCCAACTCCCTCTCGCGGAACCGGCCGCGATCGACGATGCGGAAATTGTCGAATAGCACGCCTTCCTCGTCGACCGTTGTGGCCAAAGGCGTCATCGAGCCCGGCGCGGTGCCGCCGACATCGGCGTGATGGCCGCGCGAGGCCGCCCAGAACAGGATCTCGTTCTGCGCATCGTCGAAGACGGGCGTCACCACCGTGATGTCGGGCAGATGCGTGCCGCCATTATAAGGGGCGTTGAGGGCAAACACGTCGCCCGGATGGATGTCGCCGGAATTCAAGCGGATGATGGTTTCGACGGAACGGCCCATCGAGCCCAGATGCACCGGCATGTGCGGCGCGTTGGCGACCAGCGCGCCATGGCGGTCGAACACGGCGCAGGAGAAATCGAGCCGCTCCTTGATGTTGACCGAATAGGCGGTGTTCTGCAGCGTCACACCCATCTGCTCGGCGATCGACATGAAGAGGTTGTTGAAGACCTCCAGCATCACCGGATCGGCGTCGGTGCCGAGGGCCGCTGCACGCGCCTTCCGTTTCGTGCGGCGGATCACGACGTGGTTGAGATTGGTGATCTCGGCGCACCAGCCCGGCTCGACAACGATGGTCTGGTTCGGCTCGATGATCAGCGCGGGTCCGGCGACCGTGTTGGAAGGCCGCAGGTTTTCGCGGCGATAGACGCCGGCCTCGTGCCAGCGGCCCTCGGTGTAGAAACGCCGGTTCTCCAAAGGCTTGGCCTCGATCCCCGCCGGTCCGGCAGGGGCGTAGGCTTCGGCCTTGTCCTGCCGAGCCGCGTCCATGCCTTCGACGGCGACAGTTTCGACGACGATCGGCTTATCGTCATAGACGAAACCGAACTGCGCCTTGTGCGCGGCCTCGAAGTCGCTTCTGGCGCGGAAGATCGAACCATGCTCGAAATTCACCGGCAGCGCCGTATCGGTGCCGTCATAGCGGATGTGCAAGACAGGCTTGGTTGAAACCACGTCCTCGGCAATGCCCTGCTCGCCAAGCTCGGCGATGACCTCGCTGCGCAAGGACACGATGAGCGCCTCGATCGCTGCGCGCGATTCCTCCGCAAGCGGCTGCAGCAGACCCTGCTGGCGCGAGGCGAAGACCGATGAGAGGCCGATACCGTAGGCTGAAAGCAGACCGGAGAAGGGGTGGATGAGCACGGCTTCCATGCCGAGCGCGTCGGCCACCAGGCAGGCATGCTGGCCGCCGGCGCCGCCGAAGCAGTTCAGGAGATATTCGGTGACATCATAGCCGCGCTGCACCGAGATCTTCTTGATGGCGTTGGCCATGTTCTCGACGGCGATGGTGATGAAACCCTCGGCGACCGCCTCGGGCGTCCGGCCATCGCCGATTTCGGCGGCAAGTGCGCGGAATTTCTCGCCAACCGTGCCGACGTCGAGCGGCTGGTCTTGGCCCGCGCCGAAAATCGCCGGGAAGAAATCGGGCTGCAATTTGCCGAGCATGACATTGGCGTCGGTGACGGCGAGCGGGCCGCCGCGCCGGTAGGCGGCGGGGCCGGGATTGGCGCCGGCCGAATCCGGGCCGACGCGGAAGCGGCCGGCTTCATAGTGCAGGATCGAGCCGCCGCCGGCGGCGACCGTATGGATGCGCATCATCGGCGCGCGGATGCGCACGCCGGCGACCTCGGTGTCGAAGGCGCGTTCGTATTCGCCGTCGTAATGGGCGACGTCGGTCGAGGTGCCGCCCATGTCGAAGCCGATGACCTTTTCGAAACCGGCGAGCTTGGCCGTCTCGACCATGCCGACGACGCCGCCCGCCGGCCCCGAAAGCAGTGCGTCCTTGCCCTGGAACAGGTCGGCGGCGGTGAGGCCGCCCGACGACATCATGAACATCAGGCGCGGGCCGGCGCCCAGCTCTCCCGCCACCCGCTGCACATAGCGCGACAGGATCGGCGACAGATAGGCGTCGACCACGGTGGTGTCGCCGCGGCCGACCAGCTTGATCAGCGGCGAGACCTCGTGGCTGACGGAAATCTGACTGAAGCCGATCTTGCGGCAGACCTTGGCCACGGCCTTTTCATGGTCGGGATATTTCCAGGCATGCATGAAGACGATGGCGACCGCGTCGATGCCGTCGGCCTTGGCCTTTTCGATCGCCGGGCGGCAGGCCGCGATGTCGAGCAGGCGCTCGACGCAGCCATCGGCACGCACGCGCTCGTTGACCTCGATCACCCGCTCGTAGAGCTGCTCGGGCAGGATGATTTCCTTGGCGAAGATATCCGGCCTCGCCTGATAGGCGATACGCAGTGCGTCGCGAAAACCCTTGCTGATGAGGAGCAGCACACGATCGCCCTTGCGCTCGAGCAGCGCATTGGTGGCGACGGTGGTGCCCATTTTGACGTCGCCGATCGCCTCGGCGGCAATGGCGGCGCCGGCCTTCAAGCGCAGCAGATCGCGGATGCCCTGGATAGCGGCATCCGCATAAGCCTCGGGATTTTCGGACAAAAGTTTTCGAGGGTGCAGCCGGCCTTGCGGATCACGACCGATGACGTCGGTGAAAGTGCCGCCGCGGTCGATCCAAAAATCCCATTTTCCAATCCCCGAGGCTGCCGGCATTCTGCTTATCCAAATTCTCTTCGAGCGTATGTTCTGTTAGTTCGGGATTATGGCGCCAGCAATCGCAAGTTGATGTTACACATGGAAATGCAACGTTACGAAACCGGCGAGCCTGTTGATACATTTCTCCTGCGACCGCTCACCGAAATGTGAGCGTCTGTTGAAGGAGAGATACCATGAAGAAGCTCATTTTGGCGTCTGTTTCGGCGCTCACCCTGCTGGGGGTCGCGGCTTGTAGCGACAGTGGTACCGACAAGACCACCACCCAGAGCACCAACCCCCCGGCCAACGAGCAGCCGATGAAGCCGGCTTCGCCCGATGCTTCAAAGCCTGCTGAACCGGCTCCGGCAACAAATCCGGCCCCTGCCGCGCCCGCGCAGTAAGAATCGGACCGACAGCATCGAGGAAGGCCGGCCTTGCCGGCCTTCCTTTTGTCATCGATCCCGCGCAGCGCCGGTGGCCTGCGGCATAGTCCCGACTTGATAGAACCGCCCGGTTCGCACTATGAAGCCGGCATGTCGATTTGGGACCGCCTTGGCGACTTCATCGCTCGTGTTTCGTCGTCGGCGTCCTCGGGCGTCGCGGATGTCGTCGAAGCCGTGCGCACCGTTTTTTCCGGCGATCCCGACCTGCGCCGGCGCGTGGCCTTTTCCGTGGCCATGATCGCGCTCTCGGCCAAGATGGCCAAGGCCGACGGCATCGTCACGCAGGACGAGGTGCGGGCCTTCCAGGAAATCTTCGAGGTTCCGCCGAGCGAGACACGCAACGTGGCGCGGCTTTACGACATCGCCAAGCAGGACGTCGCCGGCTTCGAGACCTATGCCCAGCGCATGGCGCAGCTCTGCGGATCCGGCCACGCCAACTGCATGATGCTGGAAGACATCCTCGACGGTCTCTTCCATATCGCCAAGGCGGATGGCCTGATTCATGAGCATGAGGGCCAATTCCTGCACCGCATCGCCGAAATCTTCCGGATCGACGAGGCACATTACGAAGCGATCCTGTCGCGGCACGTCAATCTCGGCGCCGCCGATCCCTACGTCGTTCTGGGCATTGAGCGCGGCAAGCCGTTCGAGGAGGTCAGGAAACGCTATCGCAAGCTGATCTCGGACAATCATCCCGACAGGCTGATCGCACGCGGCCTGCCGCAGGAGTTCATCAAGATCGCCACGACCAGGGTCGCGGCGATCAACGCCGCCTATGAGATGATCGAGCGGGGCCTCAGGCACGTATGAGCGGCTTCCTGCCCGACCAGCCAGGTGCCGAGGTCCGGGTGTCGCCGAATTTCGGTCCGCGCCGCGAGACGCTCCGGCCCGATATGATCGTGCTGCATTATACCGGCATGGCAAGCGGCGCCGGCGCCGAGGCGTGGCTCTGCGATCCGGCGAGCGAAGTGTCCTCGCATTATCTTGTCCATGAGGACGGCCGCATCATCCAGATGGTGCGCGAGAGCGATCGCGCCTGGCATGCCGGCAAGAGTTCCTGGCTCGCGCGCACCGACATCAACTCCTGTTCGGTCGGCATCGAGATCGTCAATCCCGGGCATTCGCTGGGCTACAGGGCCTTCCCGAAGCGACAGATCAATGCCGTGATCGAGTTGTGCTCGGGCATCGTGGGCCGTCATTCCATTCCCGCGGCAAGGGTGCTCGCGCATTCGGACGTGGCCCCCGGCCGCAAGGTCGATCCCGGCGAAAAATTTCCATGGAAGACGTTGTTCGTGGCCGGTATCGGCCACCTCGTGCCGGCCGCGCCGATCAAGCCCGGCGCTGCGCTGAAGGCCGGCGACACCGGCGCCGATGTCGAGGCGCTGCAGTCGATGCTGGCGCTCTACGGCTATGGCGTCGAGATATCGGGTGTCTACGACAAGCAGACGGAAATCGTGGTGGCGGCTTTCCAGCGTCATTTCCGGCGGCGACTGGTGGATGGTGCGGCGGATAATTCGACGCTCCGCACGCTGCAGAGGCTCCTGGCTTCCGCAAAGGCAGCCCCCGCCAGATAGTCCCGCCAGGCTACTTAAATTACAATCTGTCATTTAAAGTGAATTGCGCCGCCTTCTTTGCCGCCAATTCCACCTCCAAATGCCTCTCCCGCAAGTCGTCGGGCGTCTATCCCTCCCTGATGATCCGATGTTGAATTGGCGTAACCGCTCGAAGTTCTTCGCGCGGTTCTAACAGAACAGGACTACATGCAAAAATTGACCGTTGTAGCGGCAGCTGTTGCTGCCGGAGTGATAAGTTTTGCCTTCAATTCGGCAAGCGGCGCCCCCTTAAGCCTTCGGGCAGACAATGGTCTTGCCGTTGCCCCCGCGACGACCAAGGCTGCACCGGGCAGCAAAACGCCAAAGACCAAGAGAGCCCCGGCAAAGGTGCAGAAAGCCACCGCGACCAGGGCGGCGAAATCGACGGCCAAACGCGCCAAGCGCGGCAGAAAGGCCATCGATCTCACCACGACTGCCTCGATCAACCCCGGCAAGACCGCCCTGGCGACGCCGGCTGCGGCTGGCGACGGCCAGTATTCGGCGACCATTGCCCGCTACGCCGTAAGCTATGGCGTGCCGGTGTCGCTGGCCAAGGCCGTCATCAAGATCGAAAGCAACTTTCGGCCGAACATGGTCGGCGGCGCCGGCGAGATCGGCCTGATGCAAATCAAGCCGGCGACAGCGCGCATGATGGGTTACACCGGCTCGGCCAAGGGACTGTTCGATCCCGACACCAACATCAAATACGGCATGAAGTACCTTGCCATGGCGCGAGACCTCGGCGGCGGCACCACCTGCGGCACGATCCTCAAATACAATGCGGGTCATGGCGCGACGCGGATGAATCCGGTTTCGGCCGCCTATTGCAGCAAGGTGAAGGTGCAGTTGGTGGCGTTGGGCTCGCCGGCCTGAGGCTCATCCGTCGAAGCGGATTTGGGCAGCGTGTGTTCTCTATGGATGTCGTTGCCCCAAAACCCGCTGCGGACGCTCAGGTCGACATGACGGCTTTTGGGCGGGATAGGTCAGCTTTTTCGTTTGCGTTTTCGGGCGGGAATCCCTTTATACGCCCTTGCCAGCTGGCTGGGCGGCCGCACCCGCGAGAGCCGAAAGGCTGCGGGTGAGGAAAGTCCGGGCTCCATGGAGACACGGTGCCGGCTAACGGCCGGCGGGGGCGACCCCAGGGAAAGTGCCACAGAAAGCAAACCGCCGCGGCATCCGCCACGGTAAGGGTGAAAGGGTGGGGTAAGAGCCCACCGCGCGACTGGCAACAGAAGCGGCAGGGCAAACCCCACCGGGAGCAAAACCGAATAGGGGCGGTGCGAGGGGAAACCTTCGAGGGCTGTTTCCGGCCCACCGTCCGGGTAGGTTGCGTGAGGCGCATGGCAACATGCGCCCAAGATGAATGGCCGCCACGTTCTCGTCGCAAGGCGAGGGCCATACAGAACCCGGCTTACAGGCCAGCTGGCATTTTTCTCGTGGCGATAGCTGAACGGGATCAGGAGGTTACGCCGGGAGGCGTGCCTTTTGATTCAACGCCAGGTCGTAATCGCCCTGAACGCGATGACCTGTTCCTTGAAGCTGGTGCGATTAAATCGTACCTTTAGAGAAGAGCAGGAGCACATCATGGGTCACGTCGACAAACGCAGCATCACGCTTTCCCCGGAATTGGCGGCCGCTGTGGATGATGTTGTCGCGGCAGGAGAATACGCCTCGGCCAGCGAGGTGATCCGCGATGCGCTCAGGCAATGGAAGGACCGGCGCGACCTGCTCGGCCACACCGTCGAGGAATTGCGCAAGCTTGTGCAGGAAGGGATCGACAGCGGGCCGGGGCGTTTCGTATCGATGGATGAAATAAAGGCCGAAGCCCGTAAGCGGTGGAAATCCAACGACGCGGCATGAAGTTGCTGCCGATCATCCGTACGGCGCACGCTGAAGACGATCTAATCGCGATCTGGCAACACGTGGCGCGGGATAACGAAGCTGCAGCGGATAGACTGCTAGATCGGATCGAGGTCCGTTGCCAACAACTGGCGGCCTATCTGTATTCAGGGCCTCCGCGCGACGATATCGCCTCGGGCATTCGCCACCTCGTTGTTGGCGAATATCTTACTTTCTATCGAATTGGCGACGATGCGATCGAAATCCTGCGCGTGCTGCATGGCCGGCGCAAGATCGAGGCGGAGGATCTGGGACCTTGGCTGCTCAGCCGGCAATCTTGTCCAGCGACGCCTCGATCGCCTGCCAGAGCTGCTCGACCGGCTCGCAGCCGATCGCCAGGCGAACGAAGCCCGGCGGCACGGCATCGCCACGTTTCGAGCGCCGCTCGGCCGATGTGTGCACGCCGCCGAAGGAGGTTGCCGCTTCAACAAGCCGACAGCCGTCGATGAACGCCTCGGCCTGTTCTTCGGAGCCGAGCTCGAAGGAAATCAGGAAGCCGAAGCGCTCCATCTGGACGCGCGCCAGATTGTGCGAGGCATCGCCCTCGAGCCCGGGAAAGCGCAGGCCGCCGACGGCGCGATGGTCTTTCAGGCGCCGCGCGATCGTTTCGGCCGACGAGCACATGCGGTCGAAGCGCACCTCCAGCGTTTCGAGGCCGCGATGCACGAGCCATGCTTCGAACGGCCCGGGGATGCCGCCGGCCGTCTCGCGCCAATCCTTCACCCTGGCGACAATGTCGGGATCGCGGCTCGCGACATGGCCGAAGAGAACGTCCGAATGGCCGTTGATCGCCTTGGTATCGGCCGAGACCACGATGTCGGCGCCGAGATCCAGCGGGCGCTGGCCGAAGGGCGTCATCGTCGTGTTGTCGACGATCAGGACGCCCCCTTGCGTATGGACGGCCTTGGCGACGGCGGTGATGTCGCAGATGTCCAGCCGCGGGTTCGACGGACTTTCGACAAAAACCGCCCGGTAGCCAGCAAAACCGTCGTCGAGCATGCTTGCCGTCGGCCGCAGGTCGTAGGCGACGCCGAGGGGTTTCAGGAAACGCTCCGCCAGCGCGCGCGTCGTGTGATAGCCGTCCGAGGGCAAGAGGATGCGGTCGCCCGATTTGAGGAGCGCGAAAAAGGCCGCGGAAATCGCACCCATTCCAGACGGGAAGGCAACGCATTGCGCATCTTCCAGATGGCCAAGCGCGTGCTCGACCGCATGCCAGGTCGGGTTGCTGAAGCGGCCATACTGATCGAAGCCGGTCGCATCGCCCGGGGCGTGGAAGATCGAGGCCATGGTCAACGGCAACGGAATAGGATCGCCCTTGGCGAAACCGGCGCTGCGCAAATGGGCAAGTGTCGCGGCGCGTGACTTCGCAGTGTCGGACATCGGCTCGATCCTTGGTCAGGGCAGAAAACTTCAACCGACGCTATGCGCGGCGGCTGCGCGCAGCAAGCCGCGTCTTTTTGGGCCAGACGGCTCTAAACGCTTCGTTAGGCTTAATGGACGATAAAGACGAGACGTGCCTTCAGCCTGCGCTTTCTGGTTGTGGCGTGCGTGTTTGTGATGCCTGCTCCCGTTGACGCCCATAGTGCCCCATGATATCCCATTCGCATCATCAAGCTTTCGTTCCGCGTCAGGGTGAAGCGTACGCCAATCGGGCAGCCGCGGCGGCGGTGCGTTTGCCGGTTTTCGCCTCGGTGAATGAAGCGATTTGCCGCGCATGCGGCGAGGACGCGGAGAACAACATGAGGGGTGCAGCGGCAACAGCGGCTGTAGCGTTTATTGGACCGGTTTCTGTCAAACACGGTGAGCAGGATCGACGCGAAGGGGCGGGTGTCCGTTCCGGCGCATTTTCGCGCGGTGGTGCAAAAGCGCGGTTATTCGGAACTCTACGCGCTGCGTTGCCTGGACTTGCCGGCCATGGATGTCGGAGGGCTCGACCTGCTCGACCGCTACGAGCAGCGGATCGCGCTGGAAGACCCGTTCCTGCAGGCGGCGGACGACATGTCGTTCTTTTGCCATGGCGACGGGACATTTCTGAAGCTGGACCAGGACGGCCGCATCACCATGACCGATTTCATCCGCGAGCATACGGGCATCGCGAACGAGGTGGCCTTTGTCGGCCGCGGCAATTTCTTTCAGATTTGGGAGCCGGGACGGCTTGCGGCCTATGGGGCGCAGGCGCGGGCCAGGCTTTTGCAGCTTCGGCAGGGGACGAAGCCCGGGGAGCGATCGGAATGATGGCTGGCCACGGCGATGACCCTCACGCCGTTGGCGGACTGGCCCGTCACATTCCGGTCCTCCTTGCCGAGGTGCTCGACGCGCTCGCGCCGAAGGCCGGTGAGACGATGGTCGATGGGACATTCGGCGCCGGCGGTTACACCAGCGCCATCCTCGACCGCGGCGCCTCCGTTGTCGCCATCGACCGCGACCCGGACGCAATCGCGGCGGGCAGGGCGATCGAAGAACGGGCCGGCGGCCGGCTGAGGCTTGTCCAGGCGCCGTTCTCGACGCTGGACGAGCATGTCGAGGACGCCGACGGCGTCGTGCTCGACATCGGCGTTTCCTCCATGCAGCTCGACCAGGCGGCGCGCGGCTTTTCCTTTCGCGCCGACGGGCCGCTCGACATGCGTATGGCGCAGGCTGGTCTTTCCGCCGCCGACGTCGTCAACACTTTCAAGGCGGGCGATCTTGCCCGCATCTTCGGCTTTCTCGGCGAGGAGCGCCATGCCGGCCGCATCGCGCGCATGATCGAAAGCCGGCGCGAGAAGAAGCCTTTCGAGCGCACGCTCGATCTCGCCGACGCCATCGAGACGCATATCGGGCGGGGACCGAAGGACAAGATCCATCCGGCCACGCGCGTCTTCCAAGCGCTGCGCATCTTCGTCAATGACGAGCTTGGCGAACTGGCAAGGGCGCTGCTGGCCGCCGAGCGTGTGCTGAAGCCCGGCGGACGGCTTGCCGTGGTGACGTTCCATTCGCTGGAAGACCGCATCGTCAAGCGCTTCATCGCCGACCGTTCCGAAGCCGCCAGCGGCTCGCGCCACATGCCCGACGCGCCCCAGCGCGCCGCGACCTTCCGCAAGGCCGGCGGCGGCGTGACGCCGGGGGAGGCCGAGACGGAGGCCAATCCGCGGGCGCGCTCGGGCAGGCTGCGCGCGGCGATCCGCACCGATGCCCCGGCGCGCGCCGGCGATTTTTCGATTTTCGGCCTTCCAAAGCTTCCCGCCGTCGAGCGGCCGGGGGAGAGGTAAGAACGTGTTTCGTACCAGCGACATAGTCCTGATCGCCGTCATGGTCTCGGCCGCGGCCCTGACCTACAAGACGAAGCGGGAAGCCGAGGAGCAACTGGCGGCGGTGCAGAAGATACAGGCGCAGATCCATTACGAGGAAGAAACGATCGATCTCCTCAAGGCGGACTGGAGCCTGCTCACGCAGCCGTCGCGGCTGCAGAAGCTTGCCGATGTCTATAAGAGCCAGCTCGGGCTCGAACCGGTCAACGCGCACCAGATCGGCAGCCTCGACGACATCCCCGTGAAACCCGTGACCATCGAGGACCTTTCCTCGCAGCGGCTTGGCGGCATGGCCGACAATTCGGGTAAGGAGCCGTCGGACAGTAAGGATCCAGTGGTCACCGGGAGCACCGTTCAATGATCGGCGGGTTTCCAAGGATCGGTAACCTGCTGAAGCGCCGCAAGAAGCAGGCCGAGGACGGCTCGATCGTCGTCGATGCCGCCCGCAAGGCGACAGGCGGCAAGGCAAGGACGCGCATCGTCATGACGATGGCGGTGTTCTTCACCATCTATTCGACCATTGCCGGCCGGCTCGTCTATCTCGGCATGCAGAACCCGGATCTCTCGGGCGGCCCGGAGAGCCGGGTCACGGCGTCGCGTCCGGACATCGTCGACCGCAACGGCGAGGTGCTGGCGACCGACATCAAGACGGCGTCGCTGTTCGCCGAGCCGCGCCGCATCGTCGACGCCGACGAAGCGATCGAGAAATTGTCGACCGTGCTGCCGGAGATCGATTACGAGCAGACCTACCGCAAGCTCAAGAGCGGCGCCGGCTTCGTCTGGCTGCAGCGCCAGCTGACGCCGAAGCAGCAGGCCGACATCATGGCGCTGGGCGTCCCCGGCCTCGGCTTCCGTACCGAAAAGCGGCGCTTCTATCCGAGCGGCGAGACCTCGTCCTACATCGTCGGCCTCACCAACATCGACAACCAGGGCATCTCCGGCATGGAGAAGTATATCGACGAGCAGGGGCTGAGCGACCTGCAGGCGTCGGGTCTGGCGGTGGCCAGGGATCTCAAGCCGGTCAAGCTGTCGATCGATCTGCGCGTCCAGCATGTGGTGCGCGATGAGATCGCCGCCGGCCTGGAGCGCTATCGCGCATTGGGCGCCGGCGCCGTCGTGCTGAACATCAAGACAGGCGAAGTGATGGCGATGGCCTCGGTGCCGGACTTCGACCCGAACAATCCGTATAACGCACAGGAAAAAGACCGGCTGAACCGCATGTCGGCCGGCCTCTACGAGATGGGCTCGACCTTCAAGAGCTTCACCTCGGCCATGACGCTCGATTCCGGCAAGGCGACGATGGCGAGCCGCTTCGACGCGTCGCATCCGATCCGGGTCGGCCATCAGGCCATCCACGATTTCCACGGCAAGAACCGTGTGCTGTCGCTGCCGGAGGTGTTCCTCTATTCGTCCAACATCGGGTCGGCCAGGGAGGCCGAGCTGGTCGGCATCGAGGGGCATCGCGAATTCCTGCATCGCCTTGGCATCCTGGACAGGATGCAGACCGAACTGCCGGAGGTCGCGCGTCCGACCGAACCCAAGGTCTGGAAACAGGTCAATTCGTTCACCATCGCCTTTGGCCATGGCGTGTCGACGACGCCGCTGCAGGCCGCTGTCGGCTGCGCGGCGCTGATGCAGGGCTATCTGATCGAGCCGACCTTCCTGGTCCGCAGCGAGCAGGAGGCCATGGCCGTCGCCAAGAAAGTGGTCAGCGACAAGACGGTCGAAGGCATGCGCTATCTCTATACGCTCAACGCCGAGAAGGGCTCGGCCAGAAATGCCAGGGTCCCCGGCTACCGCGTTGGCGGCAAGACCGGAACAGCCGAGAAGGTCATCAACGGCCGCTACTCCAAGGAGTTGAATTTCAACACCTTCGTCGCCGCCTTCCCGATGGACGATCCGCAATTTCTGGTGTTCACGATCGCCGACGCTCCGCATCCGGAAAAGCCCGGGATGACGGACGTCGCCGCCAACAATGCGGGGGTTATGGCCGGCAATATCATCAGGCGCGCAGCGGCCATGCTTGGCGTGAAGCCAGATTTCAGCCATGAAAATGGTGCAACGCTGGTTTCCTATCAGTGATTCTTGGGGCGCGCCGGCAACTGCGCGCTATTTTGTTGCGGTGAACGGGACTCAATGCATCTAAAAGATCTAGCCGGTGTCCTGCCTGTCGAGGGAACAGCTTCCCCCGATCTGGAGGTGACCGGACTTTCCTCCGATTCCCGCTCGGTCAAGACCGGCGTCGTCTTCTTCGCACTTGCCGGCAGCAAGGCCGACGGTTCGACCTATGCCGCCGATGCCGCAGCCCGAGGCGCAGCGGCGATCGTCACCGGCAGGGGCACGGCCATCTCCGGCCTGTCGATCCCGGTTCTCGCCGTCGATGATCCGCGCTTGGCGCTGGCGCTCAGCGCGGCGCGCTTCTTCGGACGCCAGCCGCAGACAATGGTCGCTGTCACCGGCACCGCCGGAAAGACATCCGTCGCCGCCTTCACCCGCCAGATATGGGAGCAGGCGGGTTTTGCCGCCGCCTCGATCGGCACGACCGGCGTCGTGGCGCCCGGCCGCAACGAATATGGCTCACTGACGACGCCCGATCCGGTGGCGCTGCACCGATTGCTCAGGGAACTGGCGGATGCGGGCGTCACTCACGCCTCGATGGAAGCCTCGAGCCACGGTCTCGACCAGCGCCGCCTGGACGGCGTGAGGCTCGCGGCCGGCGCCTTCACCAATCTCGGCCGCGACCACATGGATTACCATCCGACGGTCGAGGATTATCACCGCGCCAAGCTGCGCCTGTTCGACACGCTGCTGCCGAAGGGCGCGCCGGCGATCGTCTTTGCCGACGACCCGTGGTCGGAGCCCACCATCAAAGCCGCGAAGGCGGCGGGACTGAAGGTGCTGACCGTCGGCCGCCATGGCGACTTCCTGACCCTCAAGCGGGTGGAGCATGAACGCCATCGCCAGCGCGCCGAGGTCGTGGCGGACGGCGTGCTCTACGAGGTCGACCTGCCTTTGGCCGGCGATTTCCAGATCGCCAACGCGCTGGTCTCGGCCGGGCTTGCCATCTCTACTGGAACGCCGGCAAGCAAGGCCCTGGCGGCATTGGAAAAATTGCAAGGCGCGCCGGGCCGGCTCGACCTCGTCGGCACCACCGCCGCCGGCGCTCCCGTCTATGTCGACTACGCGCACAAGCCCGATGCGCTGGAGAATGTGCTGACCTCGGTGCGGCCCTTCACCACCGGCCGGGTCGTCGTGGTGTTCGGCTGCGGCGGCGACCGCGATCGGGGAAAAAGGCCGATCATGGGCGAGATCGCGACGCGGCTCGCCGATGTCGTCGTCGTCACCGACGACAACCCGCGCACGGAAGTGCCCGAAACCATCCGCGCGGCGATTCTTGCCGCCGCGCCCGGCGCCATCGAGATCGGCGACCGCCGCAAGGCAATCCACGAGGCGGTGGCGATGCTGCGTGCCGGCGATACGCTGATCGTCGCCGGCAAGGGGCATGAGGAAGGCCAGACCGTCGGCACCGAGACCTTCCATTTCTCCGACCATGAGGAAGTGCGCGATGCGCTGAAGGAGCGCGCCGCATGAGCCTGCTGTGGACGTCGGAAGCGCTGGTCGAAGCCATGGAAGGCAGGCCAATCGGCTCGCTGCCGGATGGCATCACCGGTATTTCCATCGACAGCCGCAGCCTGGAGCCGGGCAACGCCTTCTTCGCCATCAAGGGCGAGGCTATGGACGGCCATGATTTCGCGACAGCCGCGGTCAAGGCCGGAGCGGCGGTGCTGGTCGTCGCCGAGGGCAAGCTGCCCTCGCTCGGCCGGCTGACGGCGCCGATGATCGTCGTGCAGGACGTGCTTGCGGCCCTCGAGAAGCTCGGCGTCGCGGCCCGCGCGCGCTCGAAGGCCCGGATTATCGCGGTCACCGGCTCGGCCGGCAAGACGACCACAAAGGAAGCGCTGCGCCATGTGCTGTCGGCGGTCGGCAAGGTGCACGCCTCGGCACAGTCGTTCAACAACCATTGGGGCGTGCCGCTGACGCTGGCGCGCATGCCGCAGGATTGCGACTACGCGGTCTTCGAGATCGGCATGAACCATCCCGGCGAGATCAGGCCGCTGGTCAAGATGGTCAGGCCGCATGTCGCCATCGTGACGATCATTGCCGCCGCCCATCTCGGCTTCTTCAAGAACCTCGACGAGATCGCCATGGCCAAGGCCGAGATTTTCGAGGGGATCGAGCCTGGCGGCGCCGCGCTGCTCAATCGTGACGATCCACGCTGGAAGCTGCTCGGGAAAATGGCGAAAGACGCGGGCGTCGAGCATGTCTACGGCTTCGGCGAAAATGCCCGCTCGGCCTTCCGCCTTGCCGGCTGCGAGCTTCATGCCGACCATTCCGAAATCGCCGTCAAGATCGGCAAGAGGGACCTGACGGCCCGTGTCGGCGCGCCCGGCCGCCATATCGTGCAGAACGTGCTGGCGGTGCTGGGCGCCGCGCAACTGGTCGGAGCCGACCTCGACAAGGTCTCGGCCGCGCTCGCCGATCTTTCGGCCGCGCGCGGGCGGGGCCGGCGCCATGTCCTGCAGCATCCCAACGGGCCGATCACGCTGATCGACGAGAGCTACAACGCCAATCCGGCGTCGATGGCGGCGGCCATGGCGCTGCTCAACGCCACGCCGGTCTCGGGCGAGGGCCGGCGCATCGCCGTGCTCGGCGACATGCTGGAGCTCGGCAGTCATTCGGCTAAGCTCCACGCCGCGCTTGCCGAACTGATCGTCGGCACGGGCACGCGCAACGTCTTTCTCGGCGGACCGGAAATGCAGGCGCTGGCCGAGGTTCTGCCTGCCGACGTCCAGACGGAGTATCGGGCCGGCGCCGATGAGCTGAAGCCGATCGTGATCTCCGCGCTCAGGCCCGGCGACGTGGTGATGGTCAAGTCGTCGAAGGGCATCGGGTTTTCAAAGCTGGTCGAGGCATTGCTCGGCAAATTTCCGGCGGAAGCCACAAACATTAAGCCGGCCTAGGTCGGGTTCCGGGAGACGGAAGGACCATGTTCACACTGCTCGTCGATTTCGCGGACAAGATCTCGTTCTTCAACGTCTTCCGCTACATCACTTTTCGCACCGGCGGCGCGCTGATCACCTCGGCGCTGATCGTCTTCATCTTCGGGCCGACGATCATCAATTCGCTGCGCCTGCGGCAAGGCAAGGGCCAGCCGATCCGCGCCGACGGCCCGCAGACCCATTTCAAGAAGGCCGGAACGCCGACCATGGGCGGGCTGATGATCCTGTCCGGCATCATCGGGTCGTCCGTGCTATGGGCGAACCTATCCAGCATCTATGTCTGGGTGGTGCTTTTGGTCACCGTCGGCTTCGGCTCGATCGGCTTCTACGACGATTATCTCAAGGTCACCAAGCAGTCGCATCTGGGCTTTTCCGGCAAGGCGAGGCTGGCGATCGAGTTCGTCATCGCCGCCATCGCGGCGTGGGTGATCATGCACAACGGCCAGGCGCCGTTCTCGTCGTCGCTGACCTTCCCCTTCGCCAAGGAATTCCTGGTCAACCTCGGCTGGTTCTTCATCCCGTTCTCCTGCTTCGTCATCGTCGGCGCGGGCAATGCGGTGAACCTGACCGACGGTCTCGACGGCCTGGCGATCGTGCCGATCATGATCGCGGCGGCGTCCTTCGGCGTCATTGCCTATCTTTCGGGCAACGCGGTGTTCGCCGAATATCTGCAGATCCACTTCGTTCCCGGCACCGGCGAGCTCGCCGTCGTGCTCGGCGCGGTGATCGGCGCCGGCCTCGGCTTCCTCTGGTTCAACGCGCCGCCGGCCGCGATCTTCATGGGCGACACCGGCTCGCTGGCGATGGGCGGCCTGATCGGCACCATCGCGGTCGCCACCAAGCACGAGATCGTGCTGGTCATCGTCGGCGGCCTGTTCGTGGTCGAGATCCTGTCGGTCATCATCCAGGTCGGCTATTTCAAGATGACCGGCAAGCGCGTCTTCCTGATGGCGCCGATCCATCACCATTTCGAAAAGCTCGGCTGGACCGAAAGCCAGGTGGTGATCCGCTTCTGGATCATTGCCGTCATCCTGGCGCTGGTCGGCCTCTCCACCCTCAAGCTCAGATAGGACTCGCCGCTTGATCCCCGCCTTTTCCCTTTCAGGCAAACGCGTTTCGCTCTTCGGGCTTGGCGGCTCGGGGATCGCCACCGCGCATGCGCTGATCGCGGGGGGCGCCGAGGTGCTGGCCTGGGACGACAATCCAGACAGCGTCGCCAAGGCGGCGGCCGCGGGGATTGCGACCGGCGATCTGCGCGCCGCCGACTGGCCGCTCTTCTCAGCCTTCGTGCTGTCGCCAGGGGTGCCGCTGACGCATCCGAAGCCGCATTGGACGGTGGAGCTGGCGCGCGGCGCCGGCGTCGAGGTGATCGGCGATATCGAGCTGTTCTGCCGCGAGCGCATCAGCCGCGCGCCGGCAGCGCCCTTCATCGCGATCACCGGCACCAACGGCAAGTCGACAACGACGGCGCTGACGGCGCATATCCTGAAGTCGGCGGGCCGCGACACGCAGATGGGCGGCAATATCGGTCGCGCCATCATGACGCTCGATCCGCCCGAGTCTCAACGGGACTATGTGGTCGAGTGCTCGTCCTACCAGATCGATCTCGCGCCCTCGATCAACCCGACCGCCGGCATCCTGCTCAACCTGACGCCCGACCATCTCGACCGGCACGGCACCATGGCGCATTATGCCTCGATCAAGGAAAGGCTGGTTGCGGGCAGCGACACCGCGATCGTCGGCGTCGACGATTCCTGGGGCGCCCAGATCGCGGACCGGCTGGAGCGGGCTGGGCAGCAGGTGATCCGCATTTCCAAGCGCCTGCCTTTGACCGACGGCTATTTCGCCGACGGCGCCAATCTGATGGAAGCCGTGCATGGCCGATACAGCCGCGTCGCCTTCCTCGAAGGCATCGGCTCGCTGCGCGGCCAGCACAATGCGCAGAATGCGCTGGCGGCCGTCGTCGCTTGCCTCAAGGTCGGGCTCGAGCTTGGCGAGATCCAGGCCGGGCTCGAAAGCTTCCCCGGGCTGGCGCACCGCATGGAGCAGGTCGGCCGCAAGGACCATGTGCTGTTCGTCAACGATTCCAAGGCGACCAATGCCGATGCGGCGGCACCCGCGCTGTCGAGCTTCGCCAATCGTATCTACTGGATCGCCGGCGGCTTGCCCAAGGAAGGCGGCATCGAGCCGCTGCGCGGCTTCTTCCCGCGCATCGCCAAGGCCTATCTGATCGGCGAGGCGGCGCCCGCCTTTGCCGCGACGCTCGGCGAGACGGTGCCTTACGAAATATCCGGAACGCTTGCGGCGGCGGTCGAGCATGCCGCCCATGACGCGGCCCGCGACACCGGCGGCGAGGCCGTGGTGCTGCTGTCGCCGGCCTGCGCCAGTTTCGACCAGTTCAAGAATTTCGAAGTTCGCGGCGAAGCCTTCAGGCAAGCTGCGACTGCTATTGATGGTGTGAAACCCATCGGAGGGCCACGTTGATGCAAAGCCGTCTCGACAAAAGTCCTGTCGCCACGTGGTGGTGGACGATCGATCGCTGGTTCCTGGCCGCGTTCCTGTCGCTGATGGGGCTGGGCATCGTCTTGTCCTTCGCCGCAAGCCCCGCGGTGGCCGAGCGCATCGGCCTCGACAGTTTTCACTTCGCCACCAGACAGGTCATCTTCACCATCCCGGCGCTCATCGTCATGCTCGCGGTCTCCTTCCTGCAGGCGCGGCAGATCAGGCGCATGTCGCTGGTGATGCTCTGCATCATGCTGGTGCTGATGGTGGCGGTGCTCTACATCGGCGTCGAGGTGAAGGGCGCGCGCCGCTGGGTGTCGCTCGCAGGCCTTTCCATCCAGCCGTCCGAATTCCTGAAACCCGCCTTCGTCATCATCTGCGCCTGGCTCTTTGCCGAGCATAGGCGTCAGCCCGACATTCCGGGCAATCTGTTCGCCATGCTCTTGCTTGCGCTGGTCATCTCGCTCCTGGTGGCGCAGCCCGACCTCGGCCAGACCATGCTGGTGACGGGCACCTGGGGCGTCATGTTCTTCATGGCCGGCCTGCCGTGGCTATGGATCGTCGCTCTCGGCGCTGTCGGGGCAAGCGGCCTGTTCGCCGCCTATTCGGTGTTCCCGCACGTTGCCCTGCGCATCGACAAGTTCCTTACCGGCGAAGGCGATACATTTCAGGTCGACATGGGCCGCGAGGCGCTGATCAACGGCAGCTGGTTCGGTGTTGGGCCGGGTGAGGGAACCGTCAAGCGCATTGTTCCGGATGCTCATACCGATTTCGTCTTCTCGGTCGCGGGCGAAGAGTTCGGGCTGATCATGTGCTTCTTCATCATGTCGATCTTCGCCTTCATCGTGCTGCGCGGCTTGAACATCGCGCTCAAGGAGCATGACGATTTCACCCGCTACGCCGTCGGTGGACTGGTCACCGTCTTCGGCCTGCAATCGGCCATCAACATGTGCGTGAACCTGCAATTGATGCCCGCCAAGGGCATGACGCTGCCCTTCATCTCCTATGGCGGCTCCTCGCAGATCGCCATCGCCGTCTCGATGGGCATGGTGCTCGCATTGACGCGCAAGCGTCCGGAAAAGCGCAAGCAGATGGGCTTCGTCCTTTCGCAGCGCGCAATGCCGGCGGAATGAGGCAGGATGGCGAAGGGTGTCATCCTGCTTGCGGCCGGTGGAACGGGCGGACATCTGTTTCCGGCCGAGGCGCTGGCGCATGAACTGATCGAACGCGGCTGGAAGGTGCATCTTGCCACCGACCATCGCGCCGAGCGCTATTCCGGCCATTTCCCGGCGGCCGATATCCACACGATCCCCTCGGCCACGCTGGGTTCGAAGAATCCCGTCGCCGCGCTCTCGGCCTTCTGGAAAATCTGGCAGGGCGTGCGGCAGGCCGGCCGGGTGATCGCCAGGATCAAGCCAGAGGCGGTCGTCGGCTTCGGTGGCTATCCGACGCTGCCGCCGCTCTATGCGGCGACAAGGCGAAGAGTGCCGACGCTGATCCATGAGCAGAACGCCGTCATGGGCCGCGCCAACAAGGCGCTTGCCAGCCGCGTCGACGCGATCGCCGGCGGCTTCCTGCCGGAGGGCGCCAGCGCTGACGGCGCAAAGACGGTGACCACCGGCAATCCGGTCCGGCCGCAGGTGCTCGAAGCGGCGAAGACGCCGTATGTCGCATCGAACGAAGGCGAACCGTTCCGCTTCCTGGTGTTCGGCGGCAGCCAGGGCGCGCAGTTCTTTTCCGATGCCGTTCCGGCGGCGGTCGCGCTGCTGCCCGAAGAGCTGCGCAAGCGGCTGGCGATCACCCAGCAGGCGCGCGCCGAGGATGTGGCGCGGGTGAAGGCCGCCTATGCCGACCTCCGCGTCGACGTCCAGGTTTCGCCCTTCTTCACCGACATGGCGGCGCGCATCGCGACGGCGCATTTGGTGATGTCGCGCTCCGGCGCTTCGACGGTTTCGGAGATCGCCGTCATCGGCCGGCCGGCGCTGCTGGTGCCTTATCCGCATGCGCTCGATCACGACCAGGCGGCGAATGCCGCCGCGCTCGCAGCCGCCGGCGGGGCCGAGCTTCATCCGCAGTCGACGCTGTCGGCGGAACGGATCGCCGAGCTGGTCGGCGGGCTGATCAAGGACCCGAACCGGCTGGCGACCATGGCCGCAGCCGCCCGCTCGGCCGGGAAACCGAACGCGGCGCGGTTGCTCGCCGATCTGACAGAGGCTATTGCGTCCGGCAAAACGGTTTCGGACTATAGGAGGACGCGCGCATGAAGATGCCG
Source organism: Mesorhizobium sp. BH1-1-5 (assembly GCF_020165615.1). Classification (NCBI taxonomy): domain Bacteria; kingdom Pseudomonadati; phylum Pseudomonadota; class Alphaproteobacteria; order Hyphomicrobiales; family Phyllobacteriaceae; genus Mesorhizobium; species Mesorhizobium sp. BH1-1-5. The sequence goes on along the minus strand of NZ_JAIUIM010000002.1, from coordinate 262,723 downwards.
CAGACGATCGGCCTCGTGCATTTCATCGGCATCGGCGGCATCGGCATGAGCGGCATCGCCGAGGTGCTGCACAATCTCGGCTACAAGGTGCAGGGGTCCGACCAGGCCGACGGCGCCAATGTGCAGCGGCTGCGCGACAAGGGCATCGAATGCTTCGTCGGCCACAGGGCCGAGAATCTCGGCGACGCCGAAGTCGTGGTCGTTTCGACCGCCATCAAGAAGTCCAACCCGGAACTGAAAGCCGCGCGCGAAAAGCTGCTGCCGATCGTCCGTCGGGCCGAGATGCTGGCCGAGCTGATGCGTTTCCGCCAGGCCGTCGCCATCGGCGGCACGCATGGCAAGACGACGACCACTTCGATGGTGGCGACGCTGCTCGAGGCCGGCGGGCTCGACCCGACCGTCATCAATGGCGGCATCATCAATGCCTACGGCACCAATGCGCGCATGGGCGATGGCGAGTGGATGGTGGTCGAAGCCGATGAGAGCGACGGCACGTTCCTGAAATTGCCGGCCGACATCGCCGTCGTCACCAACATCGATCCCGAGCACCTCGACCATTATGGCAGCTTCGACAAGGTGCGCGAGGCCTTCCGCCAGTTCGTCGAGAACGTGCCGTTCTACGGTTTCGGCGTGATGTGCACCGACCATCCGGAAGTGCAGGCTCTGGTCGGCCGCATCGAGGACCGGCGCGTCATCACCTATGGCGAGAACGCGCAGGCCGATGTGCGCTTCTCCAACCACCGCATGCAGGGCGCAATCTCCGAATTCGATGTGGTGATCCGCGACCGCAAGGGGCGCGGTACCTCGACGATCAAGGATCTGCGCCTGCCGATGCCCGGCCGGCACAACGTCTCCAACGCGACGGCGGCGATCGCGGTCGCGCATGAGCTTGGCCTCTCGGCCGAGGCGATCAAGAAGGGCCTGTCGTCCTTCGCCGGCGTCAAGCGGCGCTTCACCCATACCGGCTCGTGGAACGGCGTCGAGGTGTTCGACGACTACGGCCACCATCCGGTCGAGATCGCGGCGGTGCTGAAGGCCGCGCGCAGCGCGACGAAGGGGCGGGTGATCGCCATCGCGCAGCCGCATCGCTTCACCCGCCTGCACGACCTCTTCGAGGAATTCTCGGTCTGCTTCAACGACGCCGACACGGTGATGGTGGCCCCGGTCTATGCGGCCGGCGAGGAACCTATCGAAGGCGTGACTTCCGACGCGCTGGTGTCGCGCATCCGCTCTGGCGGCCACCGCGACGCGCGCTATATCGATGGCGCGGCGGCGATCGCGCCTGCCATTCGCGAGCTCGCCAAGCCTGGCGATTTCGTCGTCTTCCTCGGCGCCGGCAACATCACGCAGTGGGCCTACGCGCTGCCCAAGGAACTTGGTGGGACGCCCTCATGATGCGCGGCCAGGACCTCATCGACAAGTTGGGCGACAAGCTTTCCGGCCTGCGCGGCCGCATCACGCCGAACGCGGAGATGGATAAGATCACCTGGTTCCGGGCCGGCGGCCTCGCCGAGACGCTGTTCCAGCCGGCCGACGAGGAAGATCTCGCGGCCTTCCTGCGCGCGGTGCCTGAAGAGATACCGGTCATGGTGGTCGGCGTTGGCTCCAACCTTCTCGTGCGCGACGGCGGCATTCCCGGTTTCGTCGTCAGGCTCTCGGCCAAGGGCTTTGGCGAGGCCGAGGCCACCGGGCCGACCACGATCAAGGCAGGCGCCGCAACGCCGGACAAACGTGTCGCCGCCGTGGCCTATGAGGCCGGCATCGGCGGCTTCCATTTCTACCATGGCATTCCCGGCGCCATCGGCGGCGCGCTGCGCATGAATGCCGGCGCCAATGGCGTCGAGACCCGCGAGCGGGTCGTCGAGGTGAGGGCGCTCGACCGCAAGGGCAATCTCCATACGCTCAGCAATGCCGATATGGGCTATGCCTATCGCCATTCGTCCGCTCCGGCCGGCCTGATCTTCACCTCGGCGATCTTCGAAGGCATCTTGGAGGACAAGGCGGCGATCAAGGCGGCGATGGATGCCGTGCAGAACCACCGTGAGACGGTGCAGCCGATCCGCGAAAAAACCGGCGGCTCGACCTTCAAGAATCCGGAAGGCACCTCGGCCTGGAAGGAGATCGACAAGGCCGGCTGCCGCGGGTTGATGATCGGCGGCGCGCAGATGTCGCCGATGCATTGCAACTTCATGATCAACACCGGCACGGCGACCGGCTACGACCTCGAATATCTCGGCGAGACGGTGCGGGCGCGGGTGCTCGAGAATTCCGGCATCCGGCTGCACTGGGAGATCAAGCGCCTCGGCAATTTCCGCCCCGGCCATGCGGTGCAGGAGTTCCTCGGCCAGCTCCTTTAGCTCAGGCTGAAGTTCATGTGATGCTTGACCTTCCAGCGATCTGAAATGGCCGCAAAACCGTTGCTTCAAAGACTCACAATTCACTTTTTGCGGCTGTTTTCGCGGAAAGTGAATCTCTCGGAATCATAGGCACTTGCCAGCGAATCAACTCTCTGATTCTCTGCTCTAAAGCGTTTCCTGATTTGAGTCGTTCGACGCGTTAAGTCGCGTTTTCCGTCTGGGGGGGCAACCTGCCGGAAGACTCGGACTCAATGCTTGGAAATGCGGTGCGGGAATATCGGTTGCAGACCCGGCGTGAGAGGGGATGACGGGAATGAAGAAGAAGCATGTGGCTGTCCTCCTCGGTGGATTCTCCTCGGAGCGGCCCGTGTCTCTGTCCTCGGGGAAGGCGTGTGCGGATGCGCTCGAGAATGAAGGCTATCAAGTCACCCGTGTCGATGTTTCGCGCGATGTCGGGGCTGTCCTTGCCGAGCTCAAGCCTGACGTCGCTTTCAATGCGCTGCACGGTCCTTTCGGCGAGGACGGCACCATCCAGGGAATTCTCGAATATCTCGCAATTCCCTACACCCATTCGGGCGTGCTCGCTTCGGCGCTGGCCATGAACAAGGAGCAGGCCAAGAAGGTTGCCAAGGCGTCCGGCATTCCGGTCGCGGAATCCAAGGTGGTCAACCGCTTCGCTGTCCAGAACAAGCATCCGATGAAGCCGCCTTATGTGGTTAAGCCGGTCAATGAGGGATCGAGCTTCGGCGTGGTCATCGTGCATGAGGGGCAGTCGCATCCGCCGCAGGTGATCGGCTCTACCGAATGGCAGTATGGCGAGATCGTCATGGTCGAGCGCTACATCCATGGGCGCGAATTGACCTGCGCCGTGATGGGCGACGTGGCGCTCGGCGTCTGCGAGATCATCCCGACCGGACATTCCTTCTACGATTACGATTCAAAATACGTTCCCGGCGGATCAAAACACGAAATCCCTGCTAAAATTTCACCGAATATTTACCAAAAAATACAGACACTGGCCCTCAAGGCTCATCTTGCCATTGGTTGCCGGGGTGTTTCCCGATCGGACTTCCGTTACGACGACCGTCACTCCGAAAACGGCGAGGTTGTCTGGCTCGAGGTCAACACTCAGCCGGGCATGACGCCGACGTCTCTGGTGCCTGAAATCGCCGCGCAAGCGGGACACTCGTTCGGCGATTTGTTGAGTTGGATGGTGGAGGACGCTTCGTGTCTGCGTTGAGGTGGGGACAGGGTAATGGCGGTGGCGCGGCTGGTTTCGCGCTGTTCGGCATGTCTCTGTCATTCGACCGTTTCGTATTGCCGCGTCAGCTTCGCCGGCCGATGCGCGTACTGGCGCGCCTGTGCGGCGGCGAATATGAGGCGCCGCGCTTTTCGGCGGTGATCCTATCCGCCGCGCTGATCGCATCCAGCAGCGCCTACGGCGCCTATCTCGGCGGCTACAGCGACAGCATCGTGCAGGGTGTGACGGCGCGCACCGGCTTTGCCGTCGATCAGATCAAGGTGGTCGGCAACCGCCAGACGTCCGAAATCGACGTGCTCGACCGGCTCGGCCTCGACGGCTGGACCTCGCTGATCGGCTTCGACGCCGAATCGGCCCGCGAGCGCATCGCGACGCTGCCCTGGGTCGAGGGTGCGGCGGTCCGCAAGATCTATCCGCATACGCTGGAAGTTCGCATCGAGGAGCGTCAGCCCTTCGCGCTTTGGCAGCAGGGCACTTCGGTTTCGGTCATCGAGCGGTCGGGCGAGGTGATCGCTCCGTTCTCGGGCGGCAAGCAGGCGTTGCTCCCGCTGATCATCGGTGCCGGCGCGCCGGCGATGGCGCCAGCCTTTCTCGCCAAGATCGAGCGCTACCCCGAGCTCGCGGCGCGGGTCAAAGGTTACATCCGTGTCGGCGAGCGCCGCTGGGACCTGAAGCTTGAGAACGGCATCACGATCAAGCTGCCGGAAGACGACGAGGACCAGGCGATCGCCGAGCTCATCAAGATCGATCATGACAACGGGCTTTTGACGCGCGACATCGCCGCCGTCGATATGCGGCTCCCCGATCGGCTGGTCGTGGAGCTTTCGCCGGAAGCCGCGACGCAGCGCGAAGCCGCGCTCAGCGACAAGCCGAAGAGCCTGGCCAAGCGCAAGGCGGGGACAAAGATATGAACTGGCTTGGCGGCAGTACCGAAGCTTCCTCGCGCCGGTCGGGCACGCTCACGGTGCTCGATGTCGGCTCCAGCAAGGTTTGCTGCGTGGTGGCGAAGCTCAAGCCGAACGAGGACGGCAAGCTCCTGCGCGGACGTTCGCATCGCATCCAGGTAATCGGCATCGGTCACCAGAAGTCGCAGGGCGTGAAGTCCGGCGTGGTGGTCGATCTCGATCGCGCCGAGCATGCCATCCGGCTTGCCGTCGATGCGGCCGAGCGCATGGCCGGGCTCACGGTCGATTCCCTCATCGTCAACATGACGGCGGGCCGGCTGAAGAGCGAAGCCTTCTCGGCGACCATCAATCTCGGCGGCCATCAGGTCGAGGAAGTCGACATCAAGCGCGTGCTCGCCGCCGGCGCCAAGCAGGCGTTGAGGGCCGAGCGCGAGGTGATCCATTCGCTGCCCGTCGGCTTCTCGCTCGACGGCGAGCGCGGCATGCGCGATCCGCGCGGCATGGTGGGCGATGCGCTTGGCGTCGACATGCACGTGCTGACGGGCGATGCCGCGCCGATGCGCAATCTCGAGCTTTGCATCAACCGCTCGCATCTGTCGGTCGAACGCATGGTGGCGACGCCCTATGCCAGCGGGCTTGCCTCGCTGGTCGACGATGAGCTCGAAATGGGCGCCGCCTGTATCGACATGGGCGGCGGCACGACGACCATCTCGGTCTTCTCGGAAGGCAAGTTCGTCCATGGCGACGCCATCGCCATCGGCGGCAACCATGTGACGCTCGACATGGCCAAGGGCCTGTCGACCTCGCTCGATGCCGCGGAGCGGCTGAAGGTCATGCATGGCTCGGCGCTGCCTGGCAGCGCCGACGACCGCGACCTCGTCTCGATCCAGCCGATCGGCGAGGAGGGCGACGTGCCGCTGCAGATCCCGCGTTCGGTGATGACGCGCATCATCCGCGCCCGCATCGACGAGACGCTGGAGCTTCTGCGCGACCGGCTGAACAAGTCCGGCTACGGCAATGCCGTCGGCAAACGCGTCGTGCTCACCGGCGGCGCCAGCCAGCTGGCCGGCCTGCCGGAAGCGGCGCGCCGCATTCTCGGGCGCAATGTGCGCATCGGCCGGCCGCTGGGCGTCGCGGGTCTGCCGGAAGCGGCCAAGGGACCGGCATTCTCGACCCCGGTCGGACTGATGATCTATCCGCAGATGGCGAGCTTCGAGAGCCATTCTGCGAAAGGACTTTCCGGTTTCAGGATGACCGGAACGGGCGGAAAACTGCATCGCATGAGTCAGTGGTTGAGAGACAGTTTTTAATTTGACGGGGACAGCCCCATAGGCGGCCGCAGCGGCGAGGCGGCGGGAAAGGCAAAGGACGGAGACAATGACCATCAATCTGCAAAAGCCGGACATCACCGAGCTTAAGCCCCGCATCACCGTGTTCGGTGTCGGCGGCGGCGGCGGCAATGCCGTGAACAACATGATCACAGCCGGCCTGCGCGGCGTCGAGTTCGTGGTGGCCAACACCGACGCGCAGGCGCTGACCATGTCGAAGGCCGAGCGGTTGATCCAGCTCGGCGCGCACGTCACCGAAGGTCTCGGCGCCGGCTCGCAGCCGGAAGTCGGCCGCGCGGCGGCGGAAGAGTGCATCGACGAGATCATCGATCATCTGTCCAACACCCATATGTGCTTCGTCACCGCCGGCATGGGCGGCGGCACCGGCACGGGCGCTGCTCCGGTCGTTGCCCGCGCGGCGCGCGAGAAGGGCATCCTCACGGTCGGCGTCGTCACCAAGCCGTTCCATTTCGAAGGCCAGCGCCGCATGAAGACGGCCGATATGGGCATCGAGGAACTGCAGAAATGCGTCGACACCCTGATCGTCATCCCCAACCAGAACCTGTTTCGGCTGGCCAATGACAAGACCACCTTCGCCGACGCCTTCGCCATGGCCGACCAGGTGCTCTACTCGGGCGTCGCCTGCATCACCGACCTGATGGTCAAGGAAGGCCTGATCAATCTCGACTTCGCCGACGTGCGTTCAGTGATGCGCGAGATGGGCAAGGCCATGATGGGCACCGGCGAGGCTTCGGGCGAGGGCCGCGCGATGGCCGCGGCGGAAGCCGCTATCGCCAACCCGCTGCTCGACGAGACCTCGATGAAGGGCGCCAAGGGCCTGCTGATCTCGATCACCGGCGGCCGCGACCTCACGCTGTTCGAGGTGGACGAGGCCGCGACCCGCATCCGCGAGGAGGTCGACCAGGACGCCAACATCATCCTGGGCGCAACCTTCGACGAGGAACTGGAAGGCGTGATCCGGGTGTCGGTCGTCGCCACCGGCATCGACAAGTCGGCGGCCGAAATCGCGGCCGCGCCGATCTCGATCCGCGCGCCGCAGAAGCCGGCCGCCCGTCCGGCGGCGGCTCCGGTCGCTGAAATCCGCCCCGCTCCGGTCCAGCCGCAGGCCTACGAGCCGCGCGCGGTCGATCCGGTCGCCGAGGCGATCCAGCTTGCCGAGGCAAACGCGGCCGCCATGGCGCAGCCGCGCGCCGTGCCGGTCGACGACTTCCGGCCGCAGAGCAAGATCTTCCAGGCCCCGCCGGCGCAGCCGCAGCCGCAACCAGTGGTGCCGCAGCAGGTCATGCAGCAGCCCGCGCCGGAGCGCGAGATGCCGCAGCCGGTGGCCCAGGCGCCGCAGCGTATGCCGCGGGTGGAAGACTTTCCGCCGGTGGTAAGGGCTGAAGTCGAAGCCAAGACCCGGCCCGCGGATCATGAGAACAGCGGTCCGATGGGGCTGATCAAGCGGCTGACCAACGGCCTGACCCGCCGCGAGGAAGAGCCGGCCCGGCTCCAGCCGGCGCAGCCGCGCGAGCCGAAGCTGCGCCAGGCCGCGCCGGAAATGCGCCGTCTCGCCAGCCAGGATCCGCAGCTCTACGCGCCGCGCCGCGGCCAGCTCGACGACCAGGGCCGGCTGACGCCGCAGGCCCGCACGGTTCAGGAAGACGACCAGCTGGAAATTCCGGCTTTCCTGCGCCGCCAGGCCAACTAATCGACACGGCGGCGCCGATCGCCGATACGGCGTGCCGCTGATCGCGATACAGCATGCCGCTGATCGTTAACGATATATAACGGTTGTTAACAGGCAGACGAGATCTCGTCTGCCTGTTGCTTTTGTAATATTCATTAATAACAATGGCTTATGAGCTATTTTTGACAGGTTTCCGTGGTTACACGGGGTAAGAAACCGTGATTTGGAGTCTCCAGGGCGGGCCATTATCTTCGCGACGGACTAAAGTCGGTTAGCTGGGATTCGGGGAGTAGCCCTGCCTGCCGACCATACCAGAGCCGCATGCCCTTGCTTATTTTGCCGCCTTTGTGCGAGCGCCAGACCAACACCCTGGCTGCAAGATACCCAGGGCCGATGGAGCGGACGCAGGCATTTTGGGCGTATGGGGTTACTCTTGCACGACTATCAGACGACAGTGAAATCGCGCGCGACGCTGGCTGGCATCGGCGTCCATAGCGGCAAGACCGTCACAGTTCATTTCCTGCCGGCGGACGCCGATACGGGCATCGTCTTCCATCTTTCGAATGGCGGCGAAGCCCGGGAGTTCCGCGCTTTGGTCGCGGAAGTCGGCGCCACCGATCTCTGCACCATGCTTGGCGACCCGGCCGGCGAGCATATCGGCACGGTCGAGCATCTGATGGCCACGGTGTTTGGCCTCGGCATCGACAACCTCATCGTCGAGATCGACGGGTCGGAAGTTCCCATTCTCGACGGCAGCGCCATGGCCTTCGTCGAAGCCATCGACCAGGCGGGCATCGAGACGCTGGCGGTGAAGCGTCGCTATATCCGCGTCGTCAAGCCGGTACGCGTGGAAGCAGGCGCGTCCTGGGCGGAGTTCCGCCCCTATGACGGCACGCGCTTCGAGATCGAGATCGATTTCGAGAGCCCGGCGATCGGTCGACAGCAATTCGCTTCCGACATCAATCCCGACATCTTCCGCCGCGACATCGCGCGGGCGCGGACCTTCGGCTTCATGAAGGACGTCGAGAGGCTTTGGGCCGCAGGCTACGCGCTCGGCTCGTCGCTCGAAAACTCGCTCGTCATCGGCGACGACAACCGCGTCATCAATGTCGGCGGGCTGCGCTATTCCAATGAGTTCGCCCGCCACAAGACGCTCGATGCGATGGGCGACCTGGCGCTGGCCGGCGCTCGCTTCATCGGCTGCTTCCGCTCCTATCGCGGCGGCCACCGGATGAACGCCTCGGCGTTGCGCCGGCTGCTTTCCGACCACACGGCCTTCGAGATCGTCGAGACCCGGCGCCGCGAGCGCGGCCGCGTCGCCGAGATGATCGCCGTCAGCCGGCCGGTCTACGCGCCCTGGGTGATCTGAGCCGACGCGTCCCAGGTTTCGCGCCGGATTTCGTATTCCACATCGCTGTGCTCGGCCCCCGGCAGCCTGTCGGGCTCTTCGACATAGAACGTGCCGACATGCGTGAGCCCGGCCTTTTCCAGGACACGGCGCGAAGCCTTGTTGACGGCCATCGTGCTGGCAATGATTCGGACAAAACCGAAGCGGGAGAAACCGGACTCGACCAGCGCTCTCGCGCCTTCGCTAGCGTAGCCGAGCCGCCAAACCGCGCGCCGCAAGCGATAGCCTAATTCCGCCGAACCATCGCCGCGATCGTATAGCGAGAACCAGCCGACAAACGCGCTGGATACCTTCTCCCGGGCGCTCCAAACGCCCTGTTCGGTGCCGCGCGGCATCAGGAAATCGGCAGAAGGATCGGTACCGTCCGGCGGCGTCGGCCTGCCGCCATTGAGAAAGCGCATCACGTCCGGATCCTGCTCCAGAGCGAAAAGATCATCCCGGTCGGCCGGGATCACGGGCTTCAGCAACAGGCACGGTGTTTCCACTTCCCGGGACATGTAACGGTTCCTTTGCGATCGACGGGGCAATATCTCGCCTGATGTGGCAAGACGCAGCCGGCCGGTTTGATGTGGGGCAAGGCTGTGTGGTAATATTGCATCACCGGGGCGCCAAATCGCAGCTTGTTTGCGGCGTTCCGCGGTCGCCACAAAAATGTGCGATTGGCCGGACATAGCGTTGCCGGGCAAGGGGATAATGGTTTATGGCTTCGGCCCGGACCGAAACGACGCCGAAGGGGCGGAATCCAAACATGTTTTTTTCGCGAGTTGGTCAATCGGCAACGCCGCGTCGACGTGCTTTGCTGGCGCTGTCGGTGGTGGCTCCCGCGCTCGTGTTGTCGGCCTGCATGTCCTCCGAGAAGGATGTCAACCTGGCGACCTATGTCGACCAGACCGAACCGGCCGACGTTCTCTACAACCAGGGCCTGGCCAACATGAATGCCGGCCGCCTCGACGAGGCGAGCAAGAAATTCGACGCGGTCGACCGCCAGCATCCCTATTCGGAATTCGCCCGCAAATCGATGGTGATGGGCGCTTTCGCCGACTATCGCGGCGGCAATTATGACGAAGCGATCGGCACCGCGAAGCGCTATCTGACGCTTTATCCCTCGACCGACGATGCGGCTTACGCGCAGTACATCATCGGTCTCTGCTATTACCGGCAGATCAAGGACGTCACCCAGGACCAGAAGGAAGCCCGCCAGACCATCCAGACCATGCAGGATCTGGTGACGCGCTGGCCGAACTCCGAATATGTCGGCGACGCCAAGGACAAGATCCGCTTCGCCAACGACCAGCTCGCCGGCAAGGAGATGCAGATCGGCCGCTACTATCTCGAGCGCCGCGAATACATCGCCGCTGTGAAGCGCTTCCGCACCGTGGTCGAGAACTATTCCAGCACCCGCCATGTCGAGGAGGCGCTCGCGCGCCTGACCGAGTCCTACTATGCCATGGGTCTGACCTCGGAGGCGCAGACGGCCGCAGCGGTGCTCGGCACCAACTATCCTGACAGCTCGTGGTACAAGGATTCCTACAAGCTCCTGCAGAGCAACGGGCTTGAGCCGCGCGAAAATGCCGGGTCGTGGATCTCCAAGGCCGGGAAGCTGATCACCGGCGCCTGAAGCTTGCGATGCTGTCCAGACTGTCGATCCGCGATATCGTCCTGATCGAGAAGCTGGACATCGACTTCCTGCCTGGGCTTTCGGTGCTGACCGGCGAGACCGGCGCCGGCAAATCCATCCTGCTCGATGCCTTGTCGCTGGCGCTCGGCGCGCGCGGCGATGCTTCGCTTGTCCGCCACGGCGCGGCGCAAGGCCAGGTCATCGCGGTGTTCGACGTGCCGCGCAATCATCCGGCTCGCGCGCTGCTCGCCGAAAACGAGATCGAGGACGATGGCGACGTCATCCTGCGCCGCGTGCAGACGGCAGACGGCCGCACCCGCGTCTTCGTCAACGACCAGCCCTCCAGCGTCACGCTGATGCGCGATGTCGGCCGCGCGCTGGTCGAGATCCACGGCCAGCATGACGAACGTGCCCTGGTCGATCCCGGCGCGCATCGCGAATTGCTGGACAGTTTCGGCGGCCATCTGGGTGCCGTGCGCGGCACGGGCGAAGCCTGGCGCTACTGGCGAAATTGCGAGCAGGAGCTTTCCCGGCATCGCGCCAAGGTCGAGGCGGCGGCGCGCGAGGCCGATTACCTGCGCGCTTCCGTGGCCGAGCTCGCAAAGCTCGATCCGGCGCCGGGCGAGGAAACGGAGCTTGCGGATTTGCGCGCGCAGATGATGCGCGTCGAAAGGATCGCCGGCGAAATCCATGACGCGCAGGACGTGCTGTCGGGACCGTCTTCGCCCTTGCCCCAGCTTGCCAGCCTGTTGCGGCGGTTGCAGCGCAAATCGGGCGAAGCGCCCGGTCTGCTCGACGAGGTGGTGAAGTCGCTTGACGAGGCGATGATCTCGCTCGATGCGGCGCAGTCCGGCGTCGAAGCTGCGCTGCGCGCCACCGAATATGATCCGCAGCGTCTGGAGAAGGCGGAAGAGCGGTTGTTTGCGCTGCGCGCCGCGTCGCGCAAGCACAATGTGCCGGTCGACGACCTGGCGAAGCTGCGCGACACGATGGTGGCCGATCTTGCTGACCTCGATGCCGGCGAGGAGCGGCTGCATGCGCTGGAAAAGCAGGCCGCCGCAGGGCGCGAGGCCTACGATATTTCCGCCGCGCAGCTGTCGTCGCTGCGCCATGCGGCGTCGGCGGGGCTGACCAAGGCGGTGATGGCCGAATTGCCGGCGCTGAAGCTCGAGCGGGCCGAGTTCATCGTCGAGATCGCAAGCGATGCCGAGAGCCGCATGGAAGAAGGTATCGACCAGGTCGAATTCTGGGTGCGCACCAATCCGGGCACCAGGCCTGGGCCGATGATGAAGGTCGCCTCTGGCGGCGAGCTGTCGCGCTTCCTTTTGGCGCTGAAGGTGGCGCTTGCCGATCGCGGCTCGGCGCCGACCCTGGTCTTCGACGAGATCGATACCGGTGTCGGCGGCGCGGTGGCCGACGCCATCGGCCAGCGGCTGGCGCGGCTGTCGAAGCGGGTGCAGGTGCTATCGGTCACGCATGCGCCGCAGGTCGCGGCACGCGCGGCGACGCATTTCCTGATCTCGAAATCCGGCGGCAAGGACCGCGTCGCCACCGGCATCGCCGAGATGGACCGCGCCGCGCGCCAGGAAGAGATCGCCCGCATGCTGGCCGGCGCCACCATCACCGACGAAGCGCGCGCGGCGGCGGATCGACTGTTGCGCGAGAACACGGCCGCCGCTTAGAAGTTCGACGCCTTGGCCCCTCGGAAGCAGAGTCAGGAGATGTCTGTATCTTCCTGTCAGCCAATGATTTTTCCACAGGCCATCCCCTTGCCGGCGAATCCTGATTTATAGTGGCCTGCCACACTTTGAGGATCGCGCAGCATGTCGGAAAAACCAGTCGAATCGCTGAGCGAAAGCGAAGCAGCTGATGAGCTGAAGCGGCTGGCGGCCGAGATTGCTGAGCACGACCGGCGCTATCACACGGAAGACGCGCCGACGATCACCGATGCCGAATATGACGCGCTGCGGCGGCGCAATCTTGCCATCGAGGAGCAGTTCCCGGGGCTGCTGCGTGAGGATTCGCCGTCGCTCAGGGTTGGCGCCGCGCCGGCGGAAGGTTTTGCCAAGGTACGCCACGCCGTGCCGATGCTCAGCCTCGCCAAGGCCTATACCGACCAGGACGTCGCCGATTTCATCGAACGCGGCCGGCGTTTCTTCGACCGTGACAAGGACCTCGACATCGCCTTCACCGCCGAGCCGAAGATCGACGGTCTGTCGGCCTCGCTGCGCTACGAGAACGGTGTGTTCGTGCAGGGCGCGACGCGCGGTGACGGCGCTGTCGGCGAGGACATCACCGCCAATCTGAAGACGATTGCCGACATTCCGAAGGCGCTGAGGGGGTCGGGCTGGCCGGAGACGATCGAAATCCGCGGCGAGGTCTACATGACCTACGCCGAATTCGAGGCCCTGAAGCAGCGTTCGGCGGCGGTCGGCGGCCAGGAATACGTCAATCCGCGCAACACGGCGGCAGGGTCGCTGCGCCAGAAGGACCCGTCGGTCACCGCCAGCCGCAACCTCAAATTCTTCGCCTATGCCTGGGGCTACACGACGGCGGACCCCGCGCCGACGCAGTTCGAGGCGGTGCAGAAATTCGGCGAGTGGGGGTTCAAGGTCAGCCCGCTGATGGTGCGGGCGAAGTCGATCGAGGACCTGATCGCGCAGTATCACCAGATCGAGGAACGGCGTTCCTCGCTCGGCTACGACATCGACGGCGTCGTCTACAAGGTCGACCAGCTCGAGCTGCAGCGCCGATGGGGTTTCGTGACCGGCGAGCCGCGCTGGGCCGTCGCCCACAAATTCCCGGCCGAGCAGGCGATGACGACGGTCGAGAAGATCGACATCCAGGTCGGCCGCACCGGCACGCTGGCGCCGGTGGCGCGGCTAGCGCCGGTCACGGTCGGCGGCGTGGTGGTCGAAAACGTCACGCTGCACAATGAAGACTATATCAAAGGCTTCGACAGCAACGGCCAGCCGATCCGCGACGGCATCGACGTGCGGATAGGCGACACGGTGGTGATCCAGCGGGCAGGGGACGTCATCCCGCAGATCGTCAGCGTCGTCATCGACAAGCGGCCGGCCGGCGCGGTTCCCTATGAATTCCCGCATACCTGCCCGGTCTGCGGCTCGCCGGCGACGCGCGAGATCAACGAGAAGACGGGTAAGGAAGACTCACGCCGCCGCTGCACCGGCGAGCTGATCTGCGCCGCGCAGGCGGTGGAAAGGCTGCGCCACTTCGTGTCGCGCGGCGCGCTCGATATCGAGGGCCTCGGCGCGGAAAACATCGACCTCTTCTTCAATTCGGGGCTGGTCAAGACAGCGGCCGACATCTTCACGCTGAAGGACCGAAGGCCAGCGGTCACCAAGGCGCTGGCCGAGCGGCGCGAGGAGCAAGCGCGGCTGCGCGAGGAAGCCTCGGGCAAGACACGCAAGAATGTGCGCAGCGTCGAGGAGCGCAACTATGAAGGCCTCGACAAGCTCTTCGCGGCCATCGACGCGCGGCGCGAGCCGGAGCTCGACCGCTTCATCTTCGCGCTCGGCATCCGCCATATCGGCGAGACGACGGCCGCCGTGCTTGCCCGCCAGTTCTCGACCATCGAGGAACTGATCCGCATCGGCAAGGAAACGGCAAAGGCGGAGGATCCCCACACCGTGTTCCCGTCGATCAATGGCATCGGCGACACCGTCATCGATGCGTTGCGCAACTTCTTCGGCAACGAACGCAACGATGACGTGCTCGACAGGCTGCTCGAGCAGGTCAAGCCGAAGTCGTATATCGTCACCGTTTCGGCCGATAGCGAGGTTGCGGGCAAGACCATCGTCTTCACCGGCACGCTGGAAAAGATGACACGGTCCGAGGCCAAGGCAATGGCAGAACGGCTCGGCGCCAAGGTGGCGGGCTCGGTGTCGGCCAAGACCGATCTGCTGGTGGCCGGGCCAGGGGCGGGTTCCAAACTGAAACTTGCCGGTGAACTCGGCGTCGAAGTCATCGACGAGGACACCTGGCTGCAGCGGGTCGGCAAGGCGTGATGACGGGCGAGTTCAAGGGTTTTGGGCCTAAAGCCATCCCTTTCTTCAAGGCGCTCGACTTCCACCAGAGCCGCGAATGGTTCCAGGAGAATCGCGACCTTTACGACAGTGAGCTGCATGGGCCGCTCTGCGATCTGGTCGAGACGCTCACAGAGCGATTCGAGGCGGCGAAGCTCGGTCTGCGCGGCGATCGCAAGAGATCGCTGTTCCGCATCAATCGCGACGTGCGCTTCGCCAAGGACAAGCGGCCCTACAACCGGCACCTGTCGGCGATCCTGTCGCCAGACGGCAGCAAGATGTCGCAAGGCGTCTTCTATGTGCATATCGGACTGGAGCGTTGCTTCGCCGGCGTTGCATGGTGGCAGCCGGCGCCGGAGCTGCTGCAGGCCATGCGCAAGGCGATCGTGACCAAGCCGGCCGCGTTCCGCGCCATGGTCACTTCACTCAAGAAGGCGGGCCTCGAGCTTGATGCGGAGGATCGCCTCAAGCGCGCGCCGCGCGGCTTCGAGGACGTCGGCGACGAGGATCTTGCGCAAGCGGTGCGCAACCGGCATTTCGTGGTCCGGCACGACATCGATCCGGCGACGATCCATTCGCCGGCGCTGGTCGACGATCTCGTCGGGTTCACGCTTGGCGCCAAGCCGCTGCTCGACTGGGGCAGGGCGATCCAGGGGACGGCCGTGGCGGCCTAAAGCGCGTCGCGATCTTTCAGATTCGCTCCATGCGCTTTAGGTTCTTGATTTTACGCATGTCTTTATCCCGAAACCGGTTCCCACTTTCGGGAGACATGTGTTGACGCCGCCGTCCGGCGGTCGCCAGCCGCTCACATCCGCATCAAGAGGCCGCCGTCGACAGCGAGTTCGATGCCGGTGATGTAGCTCGCGGCGTCAGAGAGCAGGAAGAGCGCGGCGTTGGCCATGTCCTGCGGCGTGCCGATGCGGCCGAGAGGCGCGTAACTCGCCACGGCGGCGCGTTTCTCCTCGGTGTCCCAGCGCGCCTGCAACGGTGTCAGCGCCATGCCGGGGCAGATCGCGTTCGAACGGATGCGCTCGCCCGCAAGCTGCATGGCTAGCGACTTGGACAGCGCGCACACGCCGGCTTTTGAGGCCTGATAGGCGTCCTGCGGGTTGGGGTCGCCGCGATACCACTGGATGGTCGAGAAATGCACCATGGCGCCGCCGCGCCCGCCGGCGCGCATATGGGGGACGACCGCGCGCGCCGTGTGCACGAAGGATTTCAGGTTGATGTTGAAGACGTCATCCCAGACGCCGAGATCCATGTCGAGCGCCGACCTGTCGCGACCGAACCACAGAACGCCGGCGACATTGGCCAGATAGTCGATGCCGCCGCGCTCGCGGCCGGCAGTGCCGATGACCTCTTCGACGAAGGCGGCGTCGGTAAGATCGCCCTGGGCGAAGGTCAGCCGGTCGTCATATCCGGCCAGCGAGGCCGGACGCGCCTTGACGTCGATGGCGGTGATGGAGGCGCCTGCATCGAGCAGCGCAAGCGCGATGGCCTCGCCCATGCCGCCGCCGGCACCAGCCACGACCGCATGCCTGCCGGTGAAATCAAAGACGACCATCCGTCACCCCTCTTGGTGTTGGCGCCAAGGCGCAATAGCGGGACAATAGGGGCGGACAAAAAAACCATCAAGCCGTATTCGAAAAAATTTGCCAAAATGGAAAATCGCGATATCGTGCCGCGATCGACAGCTTCCTATGGGTGGATTCCAAGACCATGAACCTGCATTCCGGCACGCGGACATTTTCGGTGACCTCTCCTGTCGACGGCTCGATCTACGCCACGCGCAGCTATGCGGACGGCCCGACGATCGAGGCGACTGTTGCCCGGGCCCGCGCGGCGCTGCCGGGCTGGCGGCGCACGCCGCTGGCCGAGCGCCTGGCGATCCTTCTGCGCTTCGGCCAGGAGATGAAGGCGCGCGCCGCCCCGCTGGCCGAGGCGGTGGCATGGCAGATCGGCAGGCCGCTATGGCAGGCCGACGAGACGCCGCGCCTGGCGCTGATCGGCGAGTTGCTTGCAGGCGCCGCCCCCGAGACGCTGGCCGACATGCCCTATCCGTCGGACGAGAGCATCCGCCGCTACGCTAGGCCGGTGGCGGGCGGCCTGCATCTTTCGATCTGCGCCTGGAACTACCCGACCGCCATGCTTGGCTATCTGGTCACGTCGCCGCTTGCCGCGGGCAATGTGGTGGTCTTCAAGCATTCGCCGCAGACCCCGTTGATCGCGGAGCTTGCCGAGGAGGCTTTCCGGGCCGCCGGCGGACCGGAAGGCGTTTTCCAGAGCCTGCATCTCGACCATCCGGATGCCGAGCGCCTCATCGCGTCGGGCATCTTCAACGCCGTCAATTTCATCGGCTCGGTCAATGGCGGCCGGCGCGTGCATGCGGCGGCGGCCGGCACTTTCACCCAGGTGCATCTGGAGCTCGGCGGCAAGGATCCGACCTATGTGCGCTCGGATGCAGACCTCGAAGCGGCGGTTCCGCTGATCGCCGAGGGCAGCTATTCCAATGCCGGCCAGTCCTGCTGCTCGGTCGAGCGCATCTATGTCGACCGCTCGATCCACGACCGTTTCGTCGAGGCGCTGGTCGCCGAGACGGCGAAATGGTCCATCGGCCACCCGATCGGCGAAAAGCCGATGGTCGGTCCGGTTGTGCGCGCGGTCGCGGCCGACACCATTCGCGGCCTTACCGAAAGCGCGGTGCGGGCAGGGGCGAAGCGCCTGATGCCGCAGGACGGCGCGCTCAAGGCGGCAAAGCTCGGGACCGCCTATGTCGCGCCTGAAGTGCTGACCGGCGTCGATCATACCATGCAGATCATGCGCGACGAGCTGTTCGGGCCGGTGGCCTGCGTCCAGGCAGTGAGCGGTGACGACGAAGCGATCCGGCTGATGAACGACAGCGACTATGGCCTCAGCGCCTCGATCTGGACGCGCGATGTCGAGCGCGGCGTGACCTTGCTCGACGAGGTCGAGGCCGGCACGGTCTATCTCAACCGTTGCGACCATGCCGACCTCTATCTGCCGTGGGGCGGCATCAAGAACTCCGGTCTCGGGCGCACCAACGGGCGCGCCGGCCTGATCGAGGCGACGGCGGCGAAAGCTTACCATGTCCGCTCCGTCATCGCCTGACTGCCAGCGGCATCCGACCGTGCGGGGCCTTGAAAAGCTTGGCGATGCGGCGGTCGCGGCGCTTGCCGCGGCCGGGGTGGAACGGCTGCTGCCGGAAGCGGCCAGCCCCTATCTTTTGATCGCCGAGCATGCCGGCAACGCCGTGCCGGCGGCGTGGCGCGACCTTGGCCTGGCAGAGCCTTATCTCGGCACCCATTTCGCGGTCGATATTGGTGTCGATGCGCTGACGCGGCGGCTCTCGCAAACGTTGCGGGCGCCGGCGGTGATCGCGCGCTATTCTCGGCTGTTCCTCGACTACAACCGACCGGCCGAGGAATGGGACTTCATGCGGCCGGACCTCGGCGGCATTCCGGTGCCGGGCAATCTGGCAGTCGATGCCGCGGATTTGCGGCTGCGCAAGCTTGTCGCCTGGGCGCCGGTCGAGCGGGCGATCATCGAAGCGACCGCCGGCAGGCGGGCGCTGATCTCGGTGCATTCCTTCACGCCGGTGATGGGCGGGGTGCAGCGCAATGTCGATATCGGCGTGCTGTGGCGGGACCAGTCGCCCTTCGTCACCGCGGTGCTGAAAACGCTCAGGACCCAGGGCGCGGACGCAGGCTTCAGGATCGGCGACAACGAACCTTACGACTGGCGCCAGGCTGTCGGTTACACGCTGAACCGGCATGGGCTGCAACAGGGCCGGCCCTGCCTCTACCTCGAGGTCCGCAACGATCTCCTGGCCAATCCGGAAACATTCGAACGCATCAGCCGCATCTTGGAGGCTGCCTTTGCCACCGTCGCGATATCCTTATGGCCGCAATCAGCCGTAGCCGTCTAAAGGCTGGACGCTCAAATAGCGGAACGCTAGAGCTTGTCGAATTGGAAACACGACAGCCATGGGCGTGGACGATGCAAGGCAATGTGGGCAGCAAGATCCGCGACGCGCGCAAGCAGCAAAACATCACCTTGCGCGACCTCAGCGAGCGCTCCGGCCTTTCCGTCTCGCAACTGTCGAAGCTGGAGAACGGCAAAGCCAGGCTGACGGTCGACATCGCGCTGATGATCGCCGGCGTGCTGCACGTGCCGGTGGCCTCGTTCCTGTTCAGCCCGAAGCCCGGACCGCAGGCGCGGCGCTCGATCACGCGCGCCGGCAGCGGCATCCTGCACGAAGGCAATGCCATGGAATTCGAGGTCTTGTGCAGCGATTTCCGCGACAAGACCAACATTTTCTGGCGCGTCACGCTGCACGCCAGGAACTTCGAGGAAAACGGCGGCTGGCGCAGCCATTCGGGTGAGGAGTTCATCCACGTGCTGAGCGGCAGCCTGCAGCTCCACACGCTCCATTACGACCCGACCGTGTTGCAGCCTGGCGACAGCATTCTGTTCGACGGCGAAATGCAGCACGCCTATGTCGCGCTCGGCGACGAGCCCGTCATCATGCTGATGTCGAACACCGTGCCGCGCGACGGGTTGCCGCCGCGGGCAGGCGCCTGATCGACGGGTCCAGGCCTTTCCGCTCAAGAATTTTTCTAAAATGGAAAAAAATACTTGTTCTGGAAAAGTCGGGGGACTAGCATCCTTTTGACCGGCCGACAGGAGAACAGCCAGCGGCCGGGAATGGGAGAGATGACCGATGCTGTCGGTTGAGGCAGTCAGCAAGACATTCGGCGGCGTGCAGGCGTTGCGCAACGCCTCGCTGACCTGCGAGGCCGGCGAGATTCTCGGCCTCATCGGTCCGAATGGCGCCGGCAAGTCGACCCTCGTCAACGCCATTTCGGGCGTGCTCAAACCGGACAGCGGCAGCGTGCGCCTGGCGGGCGAGGAGATCACCGGCCGCAGCCCGGAGCATTGCGCGCGGGCAGGGGTCGGCCGCACCTTCCAGACCATCAAGCTGTTCAAGGATTTGACTGTACGCCAGAACGTCGAGGTGGCGCATATCACCTGCCGCGCCGTGCGCCCCGACGCCGCCGGTCGGATCGGCGTCGATCAGCTGCTGCAGCAATACGGGCTGGCGGGCTTCGCCGACAGCCCGGCCGGCACGCTGCCTTATGGCAGCCAGCGCCGGCTCGAGATCGCCCGCGCGCTGGCGCTGGCGCCGTCGCTGTTGCTGCTCGACGAGCCGGCGGCCGGCCTCAACGAGGTCGAGTCGGAGACGCTGGCGATGGCGATCGAAGGCATCCGCCGCGACGTCGGCTGCGCCACCATTGTCATCGACCACGACCTGCGCTTCATCAACCGGCTCTGCGACCGGCTTTGCGTGATGGACCAGGGCCAGGTGATCGCTTCGGGCGAGACGGAAGAAGTGTGGCGCGATCCGCGCGTCATCGAGGTCTATGTCGGGCAGTCGGAGACAGCCTGAGGGCCCGGGAAGAACAACCACAACGAGAGGAAGGAGGGGTAGAATGGAAAAGATTTTGCTGGGAGCCGCGGTGCTGACCGCCGGCCTGCTGCAGGCAGGGCATGCTGGCGCCGCCGATCTCAAGATCGGGCTCGCGGTCGCCATGACCGGCGCCTACGCGCCCTACAGCGAGGCGGAGGGCGCGCGCTGCATGGCCGACAAACTGAACAAGGCTGCGGGCGCGAACGATCCCAAGGTCGAGCTGATGATCGAGGACAACCGCTCCGACCCGCAGCTTTCGGTTTCGCTCGGCCAGAAATTCCTCGATGCCGGCGCGCAGATCATCACCGGCGTGCCGTTTCCCGATGCGCTGATCCCGATGGCGCAGACCGCGCAGCCTTACGGCGCCACCGTGTTCTCGGCGCCGAACACGCAGCTCGAGATGCAGCAGGCCGGCCTCGACAATTTCATCGCCGGCGCCGTGCCCGATCCGATCAACGCCTCGGCCACCGCCAACGCGCTTTACGGCAAGGGTGCGCGGACTGTCGCGCTGATGGTGTCGCCCGACGCCGGTTCCTACTCGGAAAAGCTGCCCGAATGGTTCGGCGAGGTGTTCGAGCATCTCGGCGGCAAGGTGGTCGGCAAGTTCAATTATTCCTACGGCACCACCGACTGGTCGCCGCAGATCGCCTCGATCAAGGCGCTGCCGCAGAAGCCGGACGCGATCCATATCTGCGCCGTGCTGCCGGATGTCGGCATCCTCATCCGCCAGCTGCGCGCCAATGGCTATGACGGCTGGGTGGCCGGCTGCGACGCCTTCGACGACAAGTCGCTGGAAGGCACCGTCGGCGATCCGAAATCGCTGGACAAGGTGATGTTCGCGACCCATGGCGCGACGGGCGTCGACGGCCCGATCGACAAATTCCTCGCCCAGTGCAAGGCCGACGGCTACAAGATCAACGGCATCTTCGACGCGCTCGGCGCCGACATGGTGCAGATCAGCTACGAAGCGGCGAAGAAGGCCGGCACCGTCGACCCCGCAGCCTTGCGCGAGGCGATCCGGGCACCGGGCGGCTATCCAGGCACGACGGCGCCGACGATCTCCTTCGCCGAGAAGAAGGGTTATCCGGTGAAGGCTGTGCCGGTGATGGGCTTTGCCGACGGCAAGCGGGTACTGATCACCGACACGCCGCCGACCTTCGTTCCGGCGTTGAACTAAGGCGGGGCGGGGACCAGGTGCTGAAGGTTGAGAAGCTTGTCGTGCGCTACGGCGCCGTCACGGCGGTGCGCGAATTGTCGCTCGAGGTCGGGCAGGGCGAGCTTGTCGCCCTGCTCGGGCCCAACGGCGCCGGCAAGAGCTCGACCATCAATGCGCTGACCGGCCTGGTAACGCCGGCTTCGGGGCGCATCGTGCTCAACGGCAAGGATATTTCGCATGTCCGCACCGAGGATCGCATCCGCGCCGGACTGACCTCGACGCCGGAAGGCCGGCACATCTTCTCCAATCTGAGCGTCGGCGAAAACCTGCGGCTGGGGGCCGCGACAAGGCGCGACCCCGCGGGCGTACGCCAGGACATCGAACGGTTCCTGTCGCTGTTTCCGGTGCTTTCCGAACGCTTCGGCCAGGCGGCCGGCACGCTTTCGGGCGGCGAGCAGCAGATGCTGGCGATCGCCCGGTCGCTGATGTCGCGGCCGAAGCTTCTGCTGCTCGACGAGCCGTCGCTCGGGCTGGCGCCCAAGATCGTGGCGCGCATCTTCGATTTCATCGGCGAGCTGAAGGCGCAAGGGCTGACGCTGCTGGTGGTCGAGCAGAACGCCAAGCAGGCGCTGCGCTTCGCCGACCGCGTCTATGTCGTGAGCTCGGGCACGCTGCGCTATGACGGACCGCCGGCCAAGCTCGCCGACGAGCACGGCCTGTTCAACCTCTATATCGGCGGGTAGGCGGCGAGATGGACTATGCTCTGCAGCAGCTTCTCAACGCGCTCGCCTTCGGCGCCGAATATTCGCTGGTGGCGCTCGGGCTCGCCGTCGTCTTCTCGATCATGGGCCTGGTGAATTTCGCGCATGGCGAAATCATCGGCGTCTCGGCCTACAGCGTATTCCTGGCTGCCGCGCTCGGGCTGACCTCGCCCTTCGTCGCGGTGCTGCTTGCCGTCGGCATGGCGGCGCTGGCGGCGGTCGTGTTCGAGCGCGTCGCCTTCCGTCCAGTGCGCTACGCGCCGACCACGACCGGCCTGCTCACCGCCTTCGGCGTGTCGATCGTGGTGCAGAACCTTTTCATGCTTTTGATCTCGCCCAAGCCGCAGTCGGTCTCGATCCTCAACGGCTTGAACCAGATGTGGTTCTTCGGCCCGTTCGCCGTGTCGTCATTGCAGGTGATGGAACTGATCGTCTCGGGGCTGACCATCCTTGCGCTGGTGCTGTTCCTCAACCGCTCGACGCTGGGGCTCGCCATCCGCGCCGCCTCGCGCGACTTCGCAACGGTGCGGCTGATGGGGATCAAGGCCAACCGGGTGATTGCCACGGCCTTTGCGATTTCAGGCGCCTTGGCGGGTGTCGCCGCCGTCTTCATCCTGGCGCGGCGCGGCAGCGTCTCGCCAGATCTCGGCTTCGGCCTGGTGTTGAAGGCCTTCGTCGCCTGCGTCATCGGCGGCTTCGGCTCGCTGCCCGGTGCCGCTGTCGGCGGCATGCTGCTCGGTTTCATCGAAGTCGGCCTGCTCGTCGCCCTGCCGCAGGAATATGCGGGCTTCAGGGATGCGCTTACCTACGCCATCATCGTCGCGCTGCTCGTCTACCGGCCGGAAGGCCTGCTCGGCCAGCGCATCGAACTCGGCGATAAAGAGATTTAGGGCGGGGAGATCTGACGTGACAGGCTCCGAACTCTCGCAAGCGGTCGACCAGATGGCGGCGCCGACTGGCGCAAAGCGATCCAGCAATGCGCTTGTCCGCTCGCTGATCGGCGGGCTGGTCACGGCGCTGCCGGTGCTGGTGATCGGGCTCCTGGTGCTGAACTTCGCGCCGACCTACTACACCTTCCTGGCGCTCGGCGCCTTCGTGAACCTGATCGTGGTGGTCGGGCTGCAGGTGTTCATGGGCAATTCCAACATCGCCAATCTCGGCCACAGCGCCTTTGTCGGGCTCGGCGCCTATGGCGTCGCCATCCTGTCGACGCCGCTTGCCATGAAGAAGCTGTCGATCCCCAACGCGCCTTTCGGTTTTGCGACGCTGGAGCTTGATCCGGTTTCATCCGCGATCATCGCGCTCGCTGTCGTCGGCATCGTGGCGCTGGTCAGCGGCAAGGTGATCAGCCGGCTGTCGGGGGTAGCGGCGACCATCGTCAGCCTGGCGCTGCTGATCATCGTCCACTCGGTATTCCTCAACTGGACCGACCTGTTCAAGGGCAACCAGGCTTTCTTCGGCATTCCGAAAGTGGTCGGCCTGCCATGGATGCTGGTCTTCGCGGTGCTGGCGATCGTTCTGGCGCGGCTGTTCAAGGACAGCCGTTGGGGCCTGCAGCTGCGCGCCAGCGCACAGAGCCCGCAGGCGGCGGCAGCACTCGGCATCGACGCCAAGAAACTGCGGCTGATGTCGTGGGTGCTGTCGGCGCTGATCTGCGGGCTCGCCGGCGTGCTCTTCGCCTATTTCGCCGGCACGATCAGCCCGAAGCTGTTCTATTTCCAGATGATCTTCAACACGCTGGCGATGCTGATTCTCGGCGGCATGGCGACGGTGACAGGGGCCGTCACCGGCGTCATCGTGCTTTCGATCGGGCTGGAATTCATCCGCAGCATCGAGTCCGGCGTGACCGTCGCGGGTATCCAAATGCCGCAGCTGCTCGGCCTGTCGGGCGTGGCGCTCGGCGTGGTCATCGTGCTTTGCATGGCGTTCCGGCCAAGCGGCATCAGCGGCCGGCATGAGCTAGACGAGCTGTTCTCGCTTCTGTTGCGTCGCAACGCCAAATAGCTCAGTCATTTCCTGGTGGAGGGTTGAACGTGGAATTTGAGGAGAGGGTGGCGGCATATGCGCCGAAGCTCGAGGCGCTGCAGGCAGAGCTTGCAAAGCGCGGCGTCGAGTTCGTCGAGGTGCATACGGTCGACACGTCGGGCGTCGTGCGCTCCAAGATCACGCCGCTGAAGCTTTCCACCTATGGCGAGGCGATCAACGCCATTCTCTATTGCGTCACGCATGGCGACGGGCAACCGATGGGGGACGTGGCCTTCGCTTCGCCGAGCGCCAATGAGGAGAACGGCTTTCCCAACATCAAGGGCATCATCGATCCGGACACGGTCGTGCAGCATGGCTGGAAGCCTAAGTTCGCCTCGGCCATCACGCGCTCCTACATGCTCGACGGCGCGGTCTGTCCGTATGATCCGCGCGGCGTGCTGGCGCGCGTCGAGGAGCGCGCCAGGGCGCTCGGCTACGAGCCGAAATTCGCGCTCGAATACGAGTTCGGCATCTTCCACGCCGACCACGATCTGATGCGCGCCGGCCGCTATCGCGAGCTGAAGCCGTGGGGCCATTCGCTGATCAACTACGACTTGGTGCGCAGCGGCGAGTACCAGGATTTCGCCGCCGAGTTCATCACGCGCATGAAGAGCATCGACATCGGCGTCGCCTCGCTGGTGACCGAATATGGCTACGGCATGTATGAATATGCGCTGACGCCGAAGAGCGCTCTCGCCGCGGCGGATGCAGCCATGCGCGCCAAGCTGCATCTGCGCGAGCTGTGCGCCGAGCGCGGACTGGTCGCCACCTTCATGACGCGCTTCCAGCCGCCCGGCAAGGAAAGCGCCTGCGGCGCGCACCACCATGTCAGCCTGTGGCGCGACGGCAAGCCTGCCTTCGCCGCCGGCCCGAACCGGCTGACGCCGGTCGCGGAAAAATTCCTCGCCGGCGTGCTCAATCGCATGCAGGAGACGCATATCTTCTTTCGGCCGACGGTCAATTCGTACCGCCGCTTCGATCGCGGCGCGTGGTCGCCGGAAGACGTCGCCTGGGGGTTCGAAAATCGAACGGCGCCGATCCGCGCCATCACCACGCCGAACGACGCCGCCTGCCGGTTCGAGCACCGGGCGCCGGGCGCCGACGTCAATCCCTATCTGTCGATCGCCGCGATCCTGGCGGCCGGCTGCGAAGGCATCGAGAAGGATTTGCCGCTCGAGGCGCCGGTGACGTCCAACCTTGCCCATCTCGACAAGCCGAAGCTGCCGCGCACGCTGAACGCATCCATCGAAGCCTTTGCCGCATCCGATTTCTGCGCCGAGGCTTTCGGCGAAGCATTCCGCGACAACTACGCCGAAAGCCGCCGCGCCGAGCAGGCAGCGTTCGATGCCTGGCAGGCGTCGCATATCACCGACTTCGAATGGCAGCGCTATTTCGTCAGCTGAGCCAGCAGACCTTCGGCGCTTTGCAACCCGGCAATCAGTTCCGCTGATCGCTGGGTCAAGCGAATTGGTGTGACAAGCGAGACGACGCTCCCTAAATCAGGCCGCTCTTGAAGCGCGTCGCGCTGAAACCAATCCAGGCGACGCGCTTTAAGTCTTTTTGTTGATGCATGTCGTTGTCCCAGAACCGCTGCACGCTTCTGGGCGACATGCATTAGGAGCGGCTTGATGACGGCGGAAGCGATCTCTGAAGGCAGGACCATCGGCGATTTCTGGGACGGCGTGCGGCTGTCGATGCCGGTCGTCGTGGCCTCGGCCCCGTTCGCGGTGTTGTTCGGCGCGATCGCGGTCGACAATGGTTTCTCCGTCCTCGAAGCTTTCCTGATGAGCGCCATGATCTATGGCGGCGCCAGCCAGATGGTCGGCATCGAGCTGTTCGGCCAGCACGTCGCGCCGTGGCTGATCGTGCTGTCGATCTTCGCGGTGAATTTCCGCCATGTGCTCTATTCGGCCGGCATCGGCCGGCGGATCGCGCATTGGCCGGTGCTGCAGCAGGCCGCCGGCTATTTCATCCTCACCGACCCGCAATTCGCCATCGCCGAGGCAAGGGCCGAGTCCGGCCGCCCCGTCGGCTTCATCTGGTATCTGGGGCTCGGCCTGCCGGTCTATCTCTTCTGGGTGGTCGAAAGCGGCTTGGGCGCCGTATTCGGCAAGATGATCCCGGACACGCATGCGCTAGGCATTGATTTCCTTTTGCCGATCTATTTCCTCGGCCTGGTGCTTGGCTTCCGCAAGCGGCCGCTCTGGGCGCCCGTCGTCGCCGCCAGCGCCGTCGCCTCGATCATCGCCTATCGAACCGTCGGCTCGCCCTGGCACGTCTCGATCGGCGCGCTCGCCGGCGTCCTCCTGGCGGTGATCCTGCCGCCACACCACAGCGGCGTGGGCAAGCGGCCATGAGCACGACCTTCTGGATCATCCTCGCCGGCGCCGTCGCGACCTACCTGACCCGCGTCGGCGGCCACCTCGTCATCTCGCGTTTCGAGACCATCCATCCGCGCGTCGAGGCCGGCCTCAACGCCGTGCCGGCCGCCGTGCTGACGACGCTCGTAGCGCCGGAGCTGCTGCATGCCGGGCCGGCAGAATGGGCGGCTCTGATCGTCACGGTGCTGGTATCGCTGCGCGGCGGCCTGATGGCGATGTTTTTGGCCGGGGCCGCTGTCCTTATTCTGGCGCGTCAGTTCGTCGGATAGGACCTTGCTGGCGCGATCGTTTCGGATCGTCGGCACTGCCCCTCATTGCCCTCCCGGGCGTTTCTACCCGTAGAACGGGGAGAAAGAGCCAGTTTCAAATCTTTGCGTCGTGCGGCAGCGGCGCGGTGGCTTTTTCCAGCCAGGCCAGCGTTTCGCCATCGACCATCGGGCCGATCTCGGCCAGAACCCAGGCGTGATACCGGTCGAGCCATTGCAACTCATCCCGGTGCAGCAGGTCGGTGCGGATCAGCCGCTTGTCGATCGGCGCCAGCGTCAACGTTTCGAAGCCCTGCATGGCGATGTCGCCGCCCTCGATCTGCTCCGCCGGCGTGACCAGGATCAGGTTCTCGATGCGGATGCCGTAGGCGCCTTCCTTGTAGTAGCCCGGCTCGTTGGACAGCATCATGCCGGCCAGCAGCTTTTCGGTGCCGGTGCGGGCGATGCGCTGCGGCCCTTCATGCACGGCGAGATAGGAGCCGACGCCGTGGCCGGTGCCATGGGCGAAGTCGCAGCCATGCTTCCACAACGCCATGCGCGCGACGGCATCGATTTCCGAGCCGCGCGTGCCAGCGGGGAAACGCAGCGTCGAGATGCCGATCATGCCCTTCAGCACCAGCGTGAAGCGCTCGCGCATCTCCTCCGTTGGCTGGCCGATCGGCACGGTGCGGGTGATATCGGTGGTGCCGTCCTGATACTGCCCGCCGGAATCGAGCAGGAACAGCTCGCCGCTTTGCAGCTTACGGCTGGTGGCGCGCGACACGCGGTAGTGCATGATCGCGCCGTTCGGGCCGGCGCCGGAAATCGTGTCGAAGGAGACGTCGCGCAGCGGCATCTGCGTTTCCTCGCCGGTCCGGCGGCGCACTTCCTCGAGCTTGGTGACGACGTCGATTTCGTCGAGCGTGCCAGGCTTCTGGCGGTCGAGCCAGCACAGCAGCTTGGCGACCGCGGCGCCGTCGCGGCGATGCGCGGCGCGGCTGCCGGCGATCTCGGCCTGGTTCTTGGTGGCGCGGGGAATACGCGCCGGGTCAGCCGCCAAGACGACCTTGCCGCCATTGTCCTCGACCAGCATGCGGAGCTTCTCCGCCGCCAGCACGGGATCGAGCGCGATTTTCGCACCGCCCTTGGCGAGCTCGATGATCGCGGCTTCGAACTCGCCTGGATCATGCAGATCGGCAAGCTGGGTGAGATAGGCCGCGACCTGCCGCGAGAATTTGCGCTGGTCCATGAACAGCTGATGCTTGCCGTCGGCGGCGAGGATGGCAAAGCCGAGCGCCAGCGGCGTGTGCGGCACGTCGCCGCCACGGATGTTGAAGGCCCAGGCGATCGAGGAGGGATCGGTCAGCACGGCGTGGGTGGCGCCATCCTTCTCGATCGCGCCTGCCAGCCGTGCCAGCTTGTCCTTGGCAAGCTCGCCGGCGAGGTTTTGCGGATGGATCTCGACGGGCGCGCGCGGCGGTGCCGGCTGGTCCTTCCAGATGATGTCGATGGGGTTCCTGTCGAGCGGTACCAGTGTCGCGCCGGACTGTTCGGCCGACGCCTTCAGCGCCTTGATCTCGCCGACCGTGTGCAGCCAGGGGTCGAAGCCGAGCCTTGCGCCCTTGCCGAGATTGTCCTTGATCCAGCTGGCCGGCGGGTTGTCGATGAGGCTTTCGACGGTGAAGATCGAAAGGTCGACCTCGCCCCGCACCTGCAGTGTGTAGCGGCCGTCGACGAAGATGAAGGCGCGGTCGCGCAGCACGATCGCGACGCCGGCCGAACCGGAAAAGCCGGTCAGCCATTTCAGCCGCGCCGAGCGGTCGGCGACATATTCGCCCTGGTGCTCGTCCGCGCGGGGGACAAGGAAGCCATCCAGGCCGTTCTCGGCCAGCCATTGCCGCAGCAGCGCCACGCGCGGCTTGCCGACGGCCGGATCACCAGCGGAATCAAAGGTCTGGAACATTTTTGGCTCCCTCTTACGCCACCGCGGGTTTGACCGTAGCCGATGCTCCGGGAAATCGGAATCGATTTCCGGCTCTCGCGACATGGCAAGGTGCAATGGGGTCTGGCGGTTTTCAACCTGTGGGCGCTTGGGCCAGCGATTACCTCAATCACATAGCTAAGCCGACATCCAATTGGAATTTCAGATTTTGCTAACATACGGAATTCACACCAGAAAAAGTCAGCACGGGCCATCTTTTGCAAATGCGGCGGTCTGCCGGGCAAGCTATCTGTTGTGCTGGTGCTGGGTTTGATCGGGCGGTGGGGTCCCCTGATCGCGTCAGGGTTGGGGATTCGGGTGTACAAGCAAAATTCGCGTATCGGGCGCCATTCGGCCGATAGGGCCGCCAAGCGCGCATGGCGATGGGGCCTTCTGACCAGTTCGGCGCTCACCGGCTTGGCGCTGACGGCAGGTTACGCTTCCGCGCAGCAATGGACCGGCGCGACGAGTTCCGACTACACGATCGGCAGCAACTGGAGCGGCGGCTCGGTTCCCAACTCGAATGTTGCGTCGGTGATCTTCGGCGCGGGCGCGAGCACCACCACCGTCGATCTCAATCAGGCCTACAGCGCCTCTCCACCGCAGGGCCTCTACTCCGCGGGGACCGTTACCTTCAACGATCCGGGCAGCGCCTACACGGTCAATGTCTCGAACACGGCCTATCTGAACATCTTCGGCGGGGTGACCAACACTTCGGGCACGACCCAGAACTTCACGGTCACGGGCGATTCGGGCAGCGGGGCCGGGTCGTTCATCAATTTCCAGAACGCTGATGCCGGCAGCAACGTTGTCTACACCGTCAATGCCTATGGCGGTCTGGCCTTCTATTCCGGCGCCAACGCTTCGGGAGCGAACGCGACGTTTGTGCTCAATGGTGGCTCTATCTCCTTGTCGGGATCAGGCACGCTTACGCTCGGCTCGGTCGAAGGCTCCGGTGTCCTCTCCTATTACGGCAATCCGAGCGGCTCGACCGGCACGTTCCAGATTGGTGGCGTCAACGCCGATACCACGACGCTCGACGCCCAGATCCAGGAACAGGATGGCGTGCTGTCGATCGAGAAGGTCGGGTCGGGCACGCTGAGGCTGACGGGGGCAAGCACCTACAGCGGCGGGACGATCCTGAGCGGCGGAACCCTGCTGATCGGAAATGACGCGGCGCTCGGTAGCGGTGGCCTGACCATGGCCGGCGGCACGACATTCGGCGCCAGCGGCGGGGCGCGCATATTCGCGCAAACCGTCACGCTCGACGGGTCGGCAACGATCGATACCAGCGATGGCGATCTCACGCTGTCGTCGGGTATCGGCGAGAGCGGCGGTCCGGCGTCCTTGACCAAGACCGGAAGCGGCACGCTGACGCTGAACGGAGCCAGCACCTATACGGGCGGGACCAATCTTTACGCCGGCACGCTCAGCCTGGACGACAACAACGCATTGGGCACCGGATGGCTGTCCGCATTCGACGGAACCGTGATCGACATCCAGGACGGCGTCACGATCAACAACAACATGACGATCGACGTCAGTCAGATATTCAATGTCGGCTCGGGAGCAACCGGGACCTATGCCGGCCAGATTTTTGAGTTTGGCGACCCGTCCACAATCGTCAAGACCGGTGGCGGGACGCTCGTCCTTACCAACAACGGCAACAGTTTCGGCTCGGGAGCCGACATCAAGGAAGGAACGCTGCAGGTCACGGGCAACCATGTGCTTGGGACGGGACCGATCACGCTGGACGGCGGCACGCTGCAGGCCGGCGCCGACAATCTCGACCTGCCCAACACCTTCCTCCAGTTCACGGCCAATGGCGGCGCCATCGACACGCAGGCGTACGATCTCAGCATCGGCGCGACCATGGCCGATATCGATACGCCGTCGGGAACTTTCACCAAGAAGGGCTCCGGAACGCTGACGATCACCGGCACGTCCGGCGGCAACAATTATTCGACCGCCACGGATGTCGCCGAGGGCACGCTTAAGGCGGACGCGACCAATATTTTCAGCGCCTACAGCGCCTATACGGTCGAGAGCGGTGCCACGCTTTCGCTGAACAATTTCAGCCAGGCGATCGGCTCGCTCGCCGGCGCCGGCACGGTCGACAACGGTTCGGCGAAGCTGACGACCGGCGGCAACGGCAAGTCGACGATATTCTCCGGGACTCTCTCGGGTTCGGGCGGCCTGACTAAGATGGGCAGCGGCACGTTCGAGCTCTCGGGCGCGAGCACGTTGTCCGGCACCACCGAGGTGGAGGCCGGGACGCTGCTGGTCAGCGGCTCGCTGGGCGGTTCCGCCGTCAAGGTCGACGGCGGCGCCACGCTTGGCGGCGGAGGCACGATCAAGTCGCTCGATGTTTCGGGCACCGTCGCGCCGGGCAACAACGCAATCGGGACGCTGACGGTCAACGGCGCCGCGAGTTTCCAGTCGGGTTCGACCTATGCGGTGGAACTCAATTCCGCCGGACTATCGGACCTGATCGATGCGTCGGGCGCGGCCACCATCGCCAGCGGCGCGGGCCTGACCGTGACCAATGTCGGCGCCGGCGGCCTCGTTGCCGGCACACGCTATACCGTGCTCGAGGCCAGCAGCGTCAGCGGCACCTTCACGGTGAACAATCCGCAGCTTTCCGCTTTCCTCAGCGCGACAGCCGTCTCCGACGCAACCCACGCTTACGTCGACATCGACCAGACGAAGAGCTTCGGTTCGGCCGGACTGACACCGAACCAGATCGCGGCCGGCGCCGGGCTGGACAGTGCGGCCGGCAGCGCCCTGACCAGCGCGGTGCTTGCGCTGCCGAGCGATGCGGCGGCGCAGGACGCCTTCGATCAATTGTCGGGCGAGCTTCATGCTTCCGCCAAGGGCGCGCTCGTCCAGGACAGCCACTTCCTGCAGGACGCCGTGACGGCGCGCCTGCGCGCCGCCTTCGGCGACAGCGGCACGACAGCGGCGCTGCCCGTCATGGCCTATGGCGAGGACGGCGTTCAGCCGGTGACCGCGGATACGGATCGCTTCGCCGTATGGGGGCAGGGCTTCGGTTCCTGGGGTGGCGCCGACAGCAACGGCGACGCCGCCGCTTTCGACCGCTCGACCGGCGGTTTCCTGATGGGCGCCGACGGCATGATGGGCGATTGGCGCGTCGGCCTTGTCGGCGGCTACAGCCACACCAGCTTCGATGTCGACGACCGGCATTCTTCCGGCGACAGCGACAACTATCATCTCGGCGTCTATGGCGGGACGAATTGGGGTTCGATCGCGTTGCGCACCGGTGCTGCCTATAGCTGGCACAGGATCTCGACGTCGCGTTCGGTCGCTTTCCAGGGATTCGCCGACCAATTGTCGGCCGATTACGATGCCGGGACCGCGCAGGCCTTCGGCGAACTGGCCTACAGGACCGATGCCGGGCCGTTTGCCTTCGAACCCTTCGCCAATCTCGCCTATGTCAATCTGCACACGGACGGTTTTGCCGAGACGGGCGGCGCGGCCGCGGTGACCAGCGCCAGCTCGACCACCGATGCCACCTTCACCACGCTCGGCGTCAGGGCTTCGACCGATGTTACGCTCGGCGGAATTTCGGCCACGGCGCGCGGAATGTTCGGTTGGCGCCATACCTATGGCGATGTCATGCCGACCTCGACATTCGCCTTTGCCGGCGGCGACGATTTCAGCATCGCCGGCGTGCCGATCGCGAGGGATGCGATGCTGGTCGAAGTAGGCTTCGACGTCCGGCTTGCGGCCAATATGACGCTTGGCCTTTCCTATGCCGGGCAGTTCGGTCCCGACGCCTTCGACAATGGCTTCAAGGCCAATCTCGGCGTCAAGTTCTAGACACCAGGCGCTGCCGGCCGGCGGATGGCCGGCTTCAGCGCTTGAGGTGGATGGTCACCCAGCCTTCGCGATGCAGCGTGCGGACGTGGCGGAAGGCTTGGCCGACATAGGCCGAGATCACCGCGTCGCGCTGCCGGTCCAGGATGCCGGAGAGCACCAGCGAGCCGCCCAGGCTGATGTGCTTGGCCATCTGCGGCGCGAGCCGCATCAGCGGCCGGGCCAGGATGTTGGCGACGATGAGGTCGAAGGGCGCGCGCCTGGCGAAGATCGGATGATGGAAGCCGGGCGCCGTCACCGCCTCGACCAACGCCTTGACATGGTTGAGACGGGCATTGGCCGCGGCGACGCGGACGGCGACCGGGTCGATGTCGGTCGCCAGCACCGGGATATGCGCGAGCTTGGCGAGCGCAATCGCAAGCACCGCGCTGCCGGTGCCGAGGTCGAGCGCGTTGCGCGGTTTCTCGCGCCGCACAACCAGGTCCAGCATTTCAAGGCAGCCGGCGGTGGTGCCGTGATGGCCGGTGCCGAAGGCAAGGCCCGCCTCGATCTCGATGGCGAGGTCGCCGGCGTGGCGCTTGGCGCGGTCGTGCGAGCCATGGACCAGGAAGCGGCCGGCGCGCACCGGCTTCAAGCCTTCCAGCGAGCGCGACACCCAGTCGACATCGGGAAGGACCTCGCGCTCGACGGGCTTCGGCAGGCCAAGACCGGCGAGTATATCCCTGACCCGCGCTTCGACGGGATCGACGTCGCCATCGGCATAGAGCGACACTTCGTGGATGTCTTTCTCCTCGTCGAACTCCAGCACGGCGATCGGCAGGCCATCATCCTCGAAAGCGGCGTCGAGCGCCGCGAAGATGCGGTCGGCCTCGACCTTGTTGGCGGTGAAATGGAGCCTGGTCTGCCCCATTAGGTTTGCCCACCGCCAGCCAACCGCTTCAGCTTGGCGATGGCGGTGTCGGCGCTCTCGCCATAGGCGATGGTGCCGGCGAAATCGCCCTTGGCATTGAGCAGCAGCACCGAAGCAGTGTGGTCCATCGTGTAGTCGCCGTCGCCGGTGTCGACCTTCTTCCAGTAGATGCCGAAGGCCTTGGCCATGGCGTGCACCTTGTCGGGATCGCCGGTGATGCCGGTGATGCGGTCGGAGAAATTGCTGACATAGGTGTTCATCGTCTCCGGCGTGTCGCGTTCCGGGTCGACGGTGACGAAATAGGCGTTGAGGTTCTTGCCGCCGTCGCCCATCGTCTTCAGCCAGCCGGCAAGCTCGAACAGGGTCGTCGGGCAGACTTCCGGGCAATGGGTGAAGCCGAAGAACACGACGCTCGGGTGGCCCCTGAACGCCGCTTCGGTGATCGGCGCGCCTTTCTGGTCGACCAGGGTGAAGGGCGCGCCGAAGGGCTCGCCGCCATAGTGGCCCCGGTACCAGTCGAATGTCAGCCAGCCGATGCCCGCCGCCATCAGGACGAGAATGCCGACCAGGATTGAACGCATCATCAGTGAATGTCCGTCGCCATTGCCTTGGCAGGAAGCCAAGTTTGGCGACAGTCTTAACGGGTCGGCGCCGGGCGCGCAAAGATGTCGCGTTGCCGCAAGCTGCCGGTGCAGGCCGGTCGGGGTGCTGCGCCTTACCGATCCTTAATTTGAACGGCTTTGCCGGCCACCTATCTTCTATCTTCCATAAGACTTTGATGATGGAGCAACCGATGGCCGGCGCGCCAATATCCTATTCGAAGACCCAGATCTGGCTGCATTGGAGCATCGCGGCGCTTATCCTGGTCCAGTTCGTCGCCCATGACGGCATGGAGCATGTGTGGCGCGCGCTGCGCCGCGGGCAGGAGGCCGCCGCCGGCGACTGGCCGCTGGCCTACATGCATGTCGTGCTTGGCCTCGCGGTGCTGGTCCTTGCCGCCTGGCGGCTGTGGCTACGGGCCACCCGCGGCGTCCCGCCGGTATCGGGCATGGAGCATCCGGCGCTGCGGCTGCTCGCCAGGCTGACGCATCTGGCGATCTACGCACTCATCTTCATCGTGCCGCTTTCCGGCGCCGCGGCATGGTTCCTGCAGGTGCCCGGCGCAGGCCTGGTGCATGTCCTCGGCAAGAACATCCTGCTCTATGTGGTGCTGCTGCACATCGCCGGCGCGCTCGTCCAGCATTTTGTGCTGAAGTCGAACGTGCTGCGGCAGATGCTGGCCTTCCGGCAGGCTTAGGTCTTCTCGATCATCGTGCGGCTTGCAAACGCCACGATCCCGTCCCACCTGACATCGGCAAATGTGAACCGTGGAGGCTTACTTGCGAAAACTGATCGGCTTGTTCGCCGCTTGTCTTGCCCTGAGCGCCGGTGCGGCCATGGCTGACGAGGTGGGCAAAGTGGGTGTCGACTGGGTCGGCAACGACATCATGGTCGACGCCATCAAGGATCCGAAGGTCGATGGCGTCACCTGCCATGTCGCCTATTTCGACCGCAGCATCATCGACCGGCTGCACAAGGGCAACTGGTTCGAGGATCCCTCCGATTCCTCGATTTCCTGCCGCCAGACCGGGCCGATCACCATCGGCGACATCGACATGAGCGGGGGCGGCGAGGAGGTGTTCAAGCAAGGCCTCAGCCTGATCTGGAAGAAGCAGGTGGTGAACCGCATCTACGACAAGAAGAACGAGACGCTGATCTATCTGTCGCATTCGCGCCAGGTGCAAAACGGCTCGGCGAAGATGTCGATCACGACCGTGCCGCTTTACGGCCAGAACGTGGTGTGGACCAAGGGCAAGCCGCAATAGCTTCCCGACAGGCTTAGCCGGGGGCAGGTCGCGCTTGCGGGGGCGTCCCCGCCAGCGTAAAGCCGCGTCATGGACCGTCCTGAAAACCTCGTCCTCAAGGATCCCGAGCCGCGCATCCATCCGACCGCGGAGCTCAAAGGCTGCAAGCTCGGCCGCTATGCCTCGATCGGCGAGCGGGTGATCCTGCGCGAGGTGAGCGTCGGCGACTTCTCCTATTTCGAGCGTCATTGCGAGGCGATCTACACGACGATCGGCAAGTTCTGCTCGATCGCCGCGAACAGCCGCATCAACGCGCTCGAGCATCCGATCGAGCGGCTGACGCAGCACAAGGTCAGCTACCGGCCGAACGAGTATTTCCGCTGGCTGGGCGTCGACACGGAGTTCCGCGCGCGGCGGCAGGCAAAACCGGTCAGCGTCGGCCACGATGTCTGGATCGGCCATGGCGCGGTCATCATGCCGAGCGTTGCGATCGGCAACGGCGCCGTCATCGGCGCCAATGCAGTGGTGACGCACGACGTCGCGCCCTACACGATCGTCGCCGGCGTTCCGGCCAAGCCGCTGCGCCAGCGGTTCCCGGCGGCTGTCGCGGCGCGCATCGAAGCGCTCGCCTGGTGGGACTGGGCGCCGGAGAAACTGGCGCGCGCAATCCCCGACATGCAGGCCATGCCGATCGAAGCCTTCCTCGACCGTTGGGAAGATAATACCCACTGACCCGCAGCAGAGAACGTCGTCAAGAAGCATGACGGCGCTGTCTGGATGCTACGCTTGTTCTTGGGAATTGTTGCCCCTTCCGCCATGCGGGGGTGGCGCAGCGGAAGGGGCTGGAGGTAAACCGCCGTGAAGCGGAAGGAACAGGCTTCTTTGCCTGCCTCGGCACTATCGCAAACAAACCGATAAGGTGGTTTTTCACGCGGCTGCGCTTCTTGCGTGCATCCGATTGCGACCGGCTGTGGCCAAGAAAGTTCAATCCCTGGGAACCGCAAGCAGCGGCAGTTTGTTTCTTCGCAAATGTCCGCGTGTCCACGGTTTTCGAGGATTTGCATGATCGAAAGGGTTTTCACCACGATAGCCAACAGGGTGGCGCATCTGGCGGGCCTGCCGCCGACCTTCGCCATCTGCGTGCTGATCGTGGTTGCATGGGCGGCAAGCGGCCCGGTCTTCGGGTTCTCGGACACCTGGCAACTGGTCATCAACACCGGCACCACCATCATAACCTTCCTGATGGTGTTCCTGATCCAGAACACGCAGAACCGCGACGGCGCGGCGATCCAGGCCAAGCTGGACGAGCTGATCAGGGTCAGCCGCGCCCACAATCATTTCATCGGCATCGAGCACCTGACGGAATCCGAGGTCGAGGAAATCCGCGACAAATGCGAGGCGGCGGCAAAGCGGCATGGCCGCAAGATCGCGGAAACGGCGGCCAAGAAGGCCGTGGCCGGAAAGAACGGTACCGGGCATGCGCCCAAGACCGGCGGCGCGGCCGCAAAGAAGCCTGCGGCCGGGAAGAACGCCTCGAAGAAGAAGGCGGCGGCTTGAGAGCCGTCAGCGGTTCATGAAGGCCGCGAACGCATCCTTGTGATCGGGATGCCAGCGCGACAAAGCAGGGCGGTTCTCGATGATGTCGCCGATCGCCCAGGCCATGCGCTTTTCATCCGTCGGCCGCGCGACGTCGTTGTCGGGGCACAGGATGTAGAAGTCGTCGTCCATCAGCGATGTCAGCATGAAGTCGATCACCTGTTCGCCGGTCCAGGCGCCGGCGGGCTTTTCCGTCGCGCCTTCGGTCAGGCCGGTATAGGTGAAGCCGGGGATCAGCAGATGCGCGGACACCCTGGCTCCAGGCTCGTTGCGCAGCGCGTGCGCCAGCCCTTCGGTAAAAGTCTTCACGCCGGCCTTGGAAACGTTGTAGGCGAGGTTGCCGGGCGGCGTGGTGATGCCCTGCTTGGACCCGGTGTTGATGATCAGGCCCGGTTCGCCTGCCGCGAGCATGCGCGGCGCGAAGGCCTCGACGCCATGCACGACGCCCCAGAAATTGATGTCGAGCAGCCGCTTCCAGGCGTCGCGGTTCTCCCAGGGCTTGCCCGGATTGTTGCCGACGCCGGCATTGTTCATCAGCACCGACACCGCGCCGAAGGCGCCGTTGGCGAGGTCCGCCAGCCGGTCGACCTCTTCTCCCTTGGAGACGTCGGTGGGGATCGGAAGCACGGCATCGTCGCCGGCGATCGCCGCGACCGCCTCTCTTGCCTGGTCGAGGCGCATGCCGCCGATATCGGCAAGCACCACCTTCATGCCCATCGCCGCGAAGCGTTTCGCGGCGGCAAGGCCGATGCCGCTGGCGCCGCCGGTGATGACGGCGACATTGCCGGAGGCGAAAGCGGGCAGGGCGGTCTGGATCTGGGCGTCGCTGGTCATGATTTTTATCCTGGTTCGGGTCGGGCCGAACTTAACGCGAGGCGCCGCCGAGGCAAGGCCGGTCCATCCCGATGGTTGACCGCAGGAGCGGCAACGGGTTGACCGCAATGGCGGCAACCGGTTGACCGCGGTTGCCGCAACGGGTTGACCGTTGCAGCGCCCGCCGCGCATGTTGTCCTGAAAAGGAGTTCGACATTTGACCGACTGGATCGGAATCCTGAAGGAGCAGACCGCCAACGGCGACCAGATGGGCCGCGAGGTGCCGAAGATGCTCGCCAATCCCGACATCGACGAAGCGCAGGTGAAGACGTTGTTTTCGGCGCTGGAAAAGCACGCCGATTTCGCCGAGAAGCTGCGTCTCGCCCTGGAAAAGTTCGGCCACGACTTTCCGGTCATCAAGGCGGCCGAACGGCTGGAGGAACGCTATGCCGACCTTGCCGCCTCGGCGGCGGAGAAACTGAAGGCGATGCGCAAGTAGGTCCTATTTTTCGATCAGCCTCTCGAAGCGCTTGTCCGGCGCGAACCAGACGGCCGCCACCAGCACATAGATCGCCACGCTGATCCATTGGTTGAAGAAGCTCAGCAGCACGGCAACGATATAGAGCGCCAGCGAGATCTTGCCCTTTTTGTCATGGCCGACTGCCTTGGCGAAGGTCGTGTCGACGCCGTGCAGATGACGAAGCTTGATGACCAGGATGGTGTAGGCGACGGCGCAAAGCGCGAGGTCGATGCCATAGACGGCGACCGGCGCGGGCGCGAAGTGGTTCTCTCCCATGAACGCCGTGGTCACCGGCATCAGCGACAGCCAGAACAGGAGGTTCAGATTGGCCCACAGGACGCGTCCGTCGACGCGCTGCACGGTGTGGAACATGTTGTGCAGATTGTTCCAGTAGATACCGACATTGATGAAGGACAGCACATAGCAGAAGAAGATCGGCCACAGCGGCATGAGCGCCGAGAAATCTTCGCCATGCGGCACTTTCAGCTCCAGCACCATGATGGTGATGATGATGGCGACGACGCCATCGGTGAATGCCTCGACCCGTCCCTTGCCCATGATTCCTCCCTCACTCCGGGCAGACGTTACGGGAGGACGCGGCGCCTGGCCATCCTGCCAGAATTGTCAGGAGGGCGTTCGCCGGCTGGAACAGCCGTCATTAACTAGGCGTTGGGCTTGCAACCGCCGGAGGTCGCCATGACCAGCTACGCTCAGACCATGACGCGTGACAATGAACTTGGCGGGGGCGCCGCAAAGGCCGCCGTCGCCGCCATGATCGCCGTGCTTTTTGCCGGCAGCACCGCGCTGACGCCGCTCTACGTGATCTACAAGCAGGCCTTCGGCTTCTCGCAGATCACGCTGACGCTGGTCTATGCGGTCTACGTCGTCGGCAACCTGGCGGCGCTGCTGTTTTTTGGCCGCCTGTCCGATGCCGTCGGACGCCGCCCTGCGGCACTCGCCGCGATGGCGGTTGCGCTGGTCAGCGCGCTGTCTTTCCTCTTTGCCGAAAACCTCGCCTGGCTCGACATCGCCCGCATCCTCAGCGGGCTCGGCATCGGTATCGGCGCGGGCGCCGGAACCGCGTGGCTGGCCGAACTGATCGAGGGCAAGGACAAGTCGCGCGCCGCCGTCATCGCCACCAGCACCAACTTCGTCGGCCTCGGCGTCGGCGCGCTCATGTCGGGATTGCTCGCCCAATATGCGCCCTGGCCGCTCAGGCTGACATTTGCCGTCTATCTCCTCCTGCTTGCGCTGGTCACCCTGCTGATCTGGCGCACGCGGGAAACCGTCTCCAGGCCGGGACGGTTCTCCGACGTGTCGCTTCGGCCACAGCTTTCGGTGCCCGACAATATCCGCGCGCAATTCGTGGCGCCGGCGGTGACCGGTTTCGGCGCCATGGCGCTGGTCGGCTTCTATGCCGCGCTGGCGCCGAGCATCCTAGCACAGCAGCTCCATGCAACCAATCACGCCGAGGCCGGCGGGCTTTTCTTCGAGCTGTCGATTGTGGCGGCCATCACCATCGTCGCCACCGCCTGGCTCTCCAGCCGCTCCACCATGCTCGCGGCGCTGGCGCTGATGATCCCCGCCGTGGCGCTGGTCGTGGCGGCGCAGGTCTACGCATCGATGGCGCTTATGATCGCCGCGACGGCGGTCTGCGGCGTGGCGGCGGCGCTCGGCTATCGCGGCGGCTTGCAAGTGGTCAATCAGATCGCGCCCGCCGACCGCCGCGCCGAGGTCGTGTCGGCCTTCTTCATCTGCTGCTTCTGCGGCAACGCGCTGCCGGTGATCGGCATCGGCATCCTGTCGAGCCTGGCGAACGCAACCATGGCAAGCCTGGCTTTTGCCGGCATGATCATCGTCTTCTCGCTGGTGGCGCTCGGCTTCGGCGCCAAATACGCGCGGTAGTGTTAGCTGTTCGGTGGCTCCGGCAGCAGTTGCGCGCGCTGGCGCGGCACGCCGAGGCCCGTGTCGGGCGGCTCGCCCGCGGCCGGCCGGTCCTCGATCATATGCATGGTCCGCCAACGGCCGAAGCGATAATAGGCGGCGGCCAGCACCAGCGAAGCGATCGAGCCGGCCGGAAAGCTCCACCACAGCGCTTCCTGGCCGATGACGCTGCGCATGGAATAGGCGAAGCCGGTGCGGATGATCAGCACCGAGATGATCAGGATGATCAGCGGCGGCATGACGGCGCCGGTGGCGCGCACCGTGGCGAACAGCACGATGGTGACGCCGAACAGGATGAACGACCAGGACGCCGCCTTGTTGATGTGCGCGGCGATGTCGATCGCGGCGCTGTCGCCGATGAGGAAAAGGCTGAGCACCGGGCGGTCGAAGACGAAAAGCAGCGCCACCAGCGCGCCGGTCAGCACCAGGTTGAAGCCGACGCCGGACGCCGCAACCTTGCCGATGCGGTCCCAGCGCCCGGCGCCGACATTTTGTGCCGCCATCGAGGAGACAGCGGCGCCGATCGCCAGAGCCGGCATCTGGATATAGGTCCAGAGCTGGGCTGCGATGCCGTAAGCGGCCGCGACCTGCGATCCGTAGGAATTGACGATGCCCATCACGGTCAATGCCGCGGCCGAGATGACGATCATCTGCAGCCCCATCGGAATGCCCTTGAAGACGACGATGCGCAGCAGCGCCGGGTCCGGCTTGAGCAAGGCGAGATCGGCGCCCGCCAGCCGCAGCGGATGTTTGCGCACATAGAGCACGATCAGGATGGCGATCACGCTCACCGTCTGACCTATTAATGTCGACGTCGCCGAGCCGGCAATGCCGAGCGCGGGGAAGGGGCCGATGCCGCGGATCAGCAGCGGATTGAGCACGACGTCAAGGACGACCGCCAGTGCCATGAAGACAAACGGGGTGCGCGAATCGCCGGCGCCGCGCAGCACGGTCATGACGAAGGACAACAGGTTCATCATCGGCACGGCGACGAAGATGATGCGTAAGTATGCGCGCGCCAGCGGCAAGGCATCGGCCGGCGTGCCGAGCCCGGTCAGGATGGCGTCGACCCAGATCCAGCCGCAGACGGCGAACACGACCGAGACGAGGAAGAAGAAGGTGGCGCTGGTGCCGACGATACGCCGGGCCTCGGGGAGGTCGCGGGCGCCGACCGACTGGGCCACCAGGATAGTCGCCGCCATGCCAATGCCGAAGACCGTGCCGAGGATGAGGAACAGCACCAGATTGGCGTTGGAGGTCGCGGTCAGCGCCGCCTCGCCGAGGAAGCGGCCGACCCAGACCGCGTTGATCGAGCCGTTGAGCGACTGCAGCACGTTGGAGCCCAGCACCGGCAGCGCAAACAACAGCAGCGTGCGCGGGATCGGGCCGCTGGTCAGGTCGTGGGTCCGCCGGCGGGCGGGCTTTTTGTCATCCATGTTGTTATCCATGGTGGGCACCGAAAATGAATCAGGCCCGCGATGCTATCGCAGGCCTGACGCTCATGCATCCCATTACGCTTGGCAACGGCTGCCGTCGCCGCCCGTGTCCCATTACTGGGTGGTGTTGCCGGAAAGGCCAGGCAAGGTGACCTGATAGACCAGGAAGGTGGTGTCGACATCGGCGCCGTCCTCGGCCTTGTAGGGCGCGCCGACCTGGAAGCCGTCCTGGGTGAGGAAGTCGTTGTCGTTGGCGACGAACAGGAAATAGTCGTCGGGCAGCTTCGGGTCGAGCACGGAGACCAGCGACATTGCTTCCCATTTCTCCGAGAGATTGTCCTTGTCGTTCGGCGCGCCATTGTGAAGGCCGAAGCGGCCGAGCTCGCCCTTGTCGTTGATGTCGATGAAGGAGGTGAGCTTGGCAGGCGTCACCGACGGGTCAACGACGCCCTTGGGCGCGACCGGCTTGTCGGCGGCATCGAACGGACCGTTGGCGATGTCGGTCGCGGTGGAAAGGTCGACGATCTCGATCTTGCGATAGAGCGACTCGTCGCCCTTCAGCCCCTGGCCGTTGCCCGAGTCGCGCGCCAGCATCAGGAAGCTCTTGTCGGAGAGCGCGACGATCTCGCTCTGCGCGGCGACCTTGGTCTTGCCCTTGGCGTCCTTGAACACCGGCAGCGGCACGACATATTCGTGCGCCAGCTTGAGGTGAGCGAGGTCGGAAGCATCATAGACCAGCGCGCGGGTGTTCTGGCGGGTCGAGCCGGAATCGCCGCCGTCCTGGCGGGTCGCCGATTGCAGCACGGCGATCAGGAACTTGCCGTCCGGCGTCATCGACATGCCTTCGAGGCCCTGGTTGTTCTGGCGGCCGGTCTCGGGATCCTTCGGATCGGGCTCGGCGGCGCCCGGCCCGGGATTGTCGGAAGCGAAGTTCGGCTTGCCGTGGCGCATCGGCACCAGGGCCGCGGGCGGCTGCGTCGCCGACATCAGGCGGCCTTCGGCCGAGAAGCGATAGATGTTGGGTCCATATTCGTCGGAGATGAACATTGTGCCGTCGGGCAGCCGCACGATCGCTTCGTCGTCCAGCGCCAGCTTGCCGTTGTCGGCCTGCGGCAGGATCGGCATGTCGCCGGCGGCCGGTCGCACGCCGTTCAGAGGATCGAGGCCGGTGGTATCGGCGCCCTTGTCGTCGGTCAGAAGCATGGTGTCGGCAAGCGTCGCCTTGACGCCGGTCTGTTCCTGCCCAGCGGCGGGCGCGGCACCTGGAGCGGTCGGCGCCAGCTCGATCGCGATCGTGTTGAGGCGCGGGCGATAGTCGGTCGTGCCGACGACGTTATAGCCGCGGTCCGGCAGCAGCCAGAGCGAGCCCTTATAGCCCGCGCCGTCGCGCGCCCAGCCCTTGGTGTCGATCGACATGCCGGAGCCGGAACCGAAGGTCTCGCCGAACTTGTCCCTCTGGCTGGCCGGAATGCGGCCGATGCCGACCAACCCCTTGTTGACATAGGCGACGCCGTCGGCGAGCGCCGGGGTCAGAGCGGTGAACAGGGCAAGTGCCACGCCGAGCGCGACGGTTCGGTTGAGATGTTTCATCGATATCCCCTTCTTGACGAGCAGAGCGACCATTGGCTCAGAAGGGCGTGGCATCGACGATGCGGCCTACCCTTGCCGTCGAGCGGTCTAGGACGCGAACGTGATGGTTGCGTGACAGGAGGGTCTCTCCTTCTCCCCTTGTGGGAGAAGGTGGCCGAGCGAAGCTCGGTCGGATGAGGGGTGTTCCAGGGAATGCTAACGTTTCACTCCGCTGGAACACCCCTCAACCGTCTCGGCGCTGCGCGCCGATCCACCTTCTCCCACAAGGGGAAAAGGGAGAGGTGCTCAATCGCTCTCTCTTGCGGCCAGCTCCAGCGGCCAGACCTCGCGGATGATGCGCGTACCTTCAGGGCCGGCGAAGGCGGGAAGCGACGCCAGAAGCATCTCGGCCAGCCGCCGCCCCATCGGCTCCAGCGACGGACGGAAGGCGGTCAATGCCGGCGAGAAGTAGCGGCAAAGCGGCGTGTCGACGATGACGATCACCGCGACGTCGTGGCCCGGCCTGATGCCCATCTCGGCCAGCGCCTTGCAGCCGCCGAGGGCCATGGCGTCATTGTTGAAGATGATGGCGGTCGGCCTTTCCTTGGAGAGCATGACGCGCGGCGTCACCTCGTAGCCGCCGGTCTCGTTGATGAAGCCGTCGGCGATCAGGCCGGGGTCGACTTCGATGCCGTGCCTCTTCAGCGCCTTGCGGTAGCCGTCGAGGAACAGGTAGCCGAAGTTGAGATCAAGCGAAGGGCGGATGGCCGCTATGCGGCGGTGGCCGCGCGCGACCAGCCGGTCGACGGCTTCATCGCCCGCCCTCTCGAAATCGATATCGAGCGAAGGATAGGTGTCGCCGCCGGACTGACTCCGGCCAAGCGTGGCAAATGGAAAGCCGGCCTTGCTGAGATAGTCGATCCGATCGTCTTTCCGCCGTGTGTTAGCCAACACGACCGCATCGGCCCGGCGGGTTTCAACCACGCGGCGCAGCCTCTCCGGCTGATATTGGCCGGGCTCACCCATGACGACCATCAGATCGAGGTCGCTTTCGGCGAACCGCGCCTGCAGGCCGGTCAGGAACGGGATGAAGAAAGGCTCGCCATATTGCTGGTCGCCCGGATGCGGCTGCAGCATGAAGGCGATCGAGCGGGTGGCGCCCTGGCGCAGACTGCGGCCCGACTGGTTGGGCGAATAGTTCAGCTTCCTGGCCGCCTCGAGCACACGCTGGCGCGTCTCCGCATTGACGTCGGCGCGGCCGTTCAGCGCGCGGGACACGGTGCCGATCGAAATGTTCAGGTGACGCGCGAGATCGTGGATGCTGGACGCCAAGGCCGTTCTCCCCCTGTCTTCGCTAGCACCGGCCGACCCTCAGGCCAAGCAGTGGATGTCGATTTTCGCGAGCAGGTGATTGACATTCTACGCCATCGGGTGTGTTCTCGTAAACGTTTACGGTGATGCCGTCGACGCTGTGACACTTGGCCTGGAGGGGCCGAGCGGGAGGAGCGCTGGATGATGAAGGTCGTCCTGGTCGGGTGCGGAGCCATGAGCAACCGCTGGCTCGACGCCGCAAGGCAGATCGAAGGGCTGGCC
The DNA here is from genome assembly GCF_020165615.1 of Mesorhizobium sp. BH1-1-5. NCBI lineage: Bacteria > Pseudomonadati > Pseudomonadota > Alphaproteobacteria > Hyphomicrobiales > Phyllobacteriaceae > Mesorhizobium > Mesorhizobium sp. BH1-1-5. The sequence continues at coordinate 218,011 of NZ_JAIUIM010000002.1, read as the reverse complement.
GTTGCCGGCCTTGTCGATCTCGATGCCGAGCGGGCGCAGGCGAGGGCGCGCGAATACGGGCTTGCCGCCGCCGTCATTGGCACCAGCGTTGACGCCGTTCTCGACCAGACAAAGCCGGATGCCGTGTTCGACGTCGTGGTTCCAGCGGCCAGGCGCGAAGTGGCCCTTTCCGCTTTTGCCCATAATTGCCATCTCCTGACCGAGAAGCCGCTGGCCGACAGCCCGGAGAACGCGCGCGCCATTGTCGAGGCGGCGCGTCGCGCCGGACGCGTTCACGCCGTCGTCCAGAACCGCCGCTATATCGCCGATGTCAGGCGGATCAGGCGGTTCCTCGATTCCGGCGCCATCGGCAAGCCGACCAGCATCCATGCCGATTTCTTCGTCGCGCCGCATTTCGGCGGCTTTCGCGAGGAGATGCGCCACGTGCTGCTGCTCGATATGGCGATCCACACTTTCGATGCCGCCCGCTACATGGTCGCCGGCGAGCCGGCCAGCGTCTATTGCCAGGAATGGGAGCCGGCCAATTCCTGGTACCGGCAGGGTTCGTCGGCGAGTGCCGTCTTCGACCTCGGCGGTGGCAAGGTCTTCACCTATGCCGGCTCCTGGTGCGCCGACGGCTTCCGCACGAGCTGGGAAGGCAGCTGGCGCATCGTCGCCCAGCGCGGCAGCCTGTTGTGGGACGGCCATGACGGGCTGAAGGCGGAGGTGGTTGCGACCGGCCGCGACGGTATCATCGACAAGACGCAAGCCATCGAGGTGCCACCGCTCGATCCCGCCGACCGGGTCGACGGCCATCTCGGCATCATCAAGGATTTCATGCACGCGATCGAAACCGGCACTGAGCCCGAGACGCGCGGCGCCGACAACATCAAGAGCCTCGCCATGGTGTTCGGTGCGATCGAAAGCGCCGAAACCGGACGGCGAGTGGCGATCAGACAGGAAGCACAATGATGCCGAACCCGCTTCTCGATATCAGGATCGGCACCATGGTGCGGGCGAATCTCGACGATCCGGCCGCCTACGTAAGGCAGATCCTGCCGCTCGGCTTCGAGAGTATCCAGCCTTTCTTCTGGCAGACGCTGGGCGGCAAGGATCTGCCGCGTCTCGCCGGTGAGATTCGCGAGGCGATCGGGGACGCCGACGTGACGGTGTCGTCGATCGGCGTGTTCGGCAATCCGCTGGAAGGGGACGAGGCCGATCGCGGCGTGCTCGCGGCCTGGGAGACGGTGATCGACAACGCGCATCTGTTCGGCACCTCAATGGTCTGCGGCTTCACCGGCCGCCTCCGCGGCAAGAAGCTGACCGACAGCCTGCCGCGTTTCCGCGAGGTGTGGGGGGCGCTGGCCAAGCGGGCCGCCGACAAGGGCGTGCGCATCGCCTTCGAGAACTGCGCCATGGACGGCAACTGGGCGAGCGGCGACTGGAACATCGCCCACAACCCCGACGCCTGGGAGCTGATGTTCAACGAATTGCCCAACGACAATCTCGGGCTCGAATGGGAGCCCTGCCACCAGCTCGTCTACCTGATCGACCCGATTCCGCAGATCCGCAAATGGGCGCCGCGCATCTTCCACGTCCACGGCAAGGACGCGACGGTGCGCTGGGACGTGATCCGCGAGCATGGCGTGTTCGGCCGCCTGCCCTTCGTGCAGATGCGCACACCGGGTTTCGGCGACAGCGACTGGACACGCGTGATCAGCGAGTTGCGGTCGGCAGGCTACAAGGGCGCCATCGACATCGAAGGCTGGCATGACCCGGTCTATCGCGGCGATCTCGAGATCACCGGCCAGGCGCGCGCGCTCGACTACCTGAAGCAATGCCGGGGAGGGAACAGCTACCTGCCCAATCCGGCTTGAGCAGCGGCCGGCGGGAGGAGCCGGCTGAAGACTGCGGCGCTGAGCCGAAGCAATCGTCGAAAACGCCCTCCGATTGCGAGGGACAAAAAGGGAGGAACGTGCATGAGCATGACGACCAGAAGGACTGTTCTGCGCTCGACCGTCGTGGTGGCCGCCACGGCGCTCTGCGCCTCGATCTCCACCTTGCCGGCGCAGGCGCTCGACGCCCAATGGTGCAAGGACGTCCACATCCGCTTTTTCGTCGGCGGCGCCGAGGGCGACGCCTTCGGCACCATCGTCTACAATGGCGCCAAGCAGGCGGCCGCCGATCTCGGGCCGAAGGTCGACTACATCTTCTCCCAGTGGGATGTCGAGAAGATGGTGCAGCAATTGCGCGAGGCGGTCGCGGTCAAGCCTCAGGGCATCGCCATGATGGGCCATCCGGGCGACGCCGCGATCATGCCGCTCGCCGAGCAGGCGCACAAGGACGGCATCAAGATGATGTACCAGAACGTCCCGGTGCCTAAAGTGACGGCCGCGTTCGGAGGCGGCTATGTCGGCGCGCAGCAGGAGCAGCAGGGCCGCGCGCTCGGCGCCGAGGCGTTCAAGCTCGGCAAGCTCAAGGCCGGCGACAAGGCGATCATGATCGGTCCGTTCGAAAACGAGAGCCGCGGCGCGCGCGAGCGCGGCACGGTCGCTGCGCTGAAGGAAGCGGGGGTCGAGGTCATCCAGCTGTCCTCGCCACCGAGCGGCGAATGGGCGTCGGACCCCAACCTCGCCATTCCGGTGATCACGGCAGCACTGCTCAACCACCCCGACGTCAAGGCGGTTGGCTATCCCGGCGGCCAGATGCTCGGCAACGTCGCCACCTACATGCAGGCGGCGGGACGCAAGCCCGGCGACATCTTCAACTTCGGCTTCGACACCAGCCCGCAGATCGTCGAGGGTTTCAAGGGCGGCTGGGTGCAGCTGACGGCCGACCAGCAGCCGTTCCTGCAGGGCTATCTGCCGATCCTCAGCCTCTGCCAGCAGGTGGTGCTCGGGCTGGCGCCGATGAATGTCGATACCGGCGCCGGCTTCGTCACGCCGCAGAACTACGAGATCGTTTCCGAGCTTGCCAAGCAGGCGCTGCGTTGACCTCCCAGGCTGCCGGCCGGGATTATTGCCCGGCCGGCGAGACGACCGGCAGGCAGACAATTCCAGCGAGGATCGCATGAGCGAACGCATCATCGAACTGCGCGACATCAAGAAATCCTATGGCCAGGTCTATGCGCTGGGCGGGGTCAATCTCAGCGTCGATCGCGGCGAGGTGGTCGGCCTGATCGGCGACAACGGCGCCGGCAAGTCGACGCTGATCAAGATACTGTCGGGCGTGGTGAAGCCGACCAACGGCGATATCCTGGTGCGCGGCAAGCCGGTCAGCGGATGGAGCGCGGCGCGCTCGCGCGACGCCGGCATCGAAACGGTGTTCCAGGATCGGGCTCTGGCCGTGCAGCAGACCATCGTGCGCAACATCTTCATGGGCCGCGAGCTGACAAGCTTTCTCGGCTGGCTGAAGGTTAACAAGGAGGTCGAGGAGGCGAGCCGGCTGATGCGTGAGATCGGCTTCACCTCGAAAGTGTTCACGCCGCACTCGATCGTCGGCCAGCTCTCGGGCGGCGAGCGCCAGGGCGTGGCGATCGCCCGCGCCATCTACAAGCAGGCCGAGCTGATCATCCTCGACGAGCCGACGACGGCGCTGTCCTTGACCGAGACCGCCAAGGTCTTCCATTTCGTGCGCCAGGTGCGGGCGAGCGGCCGCTCGATCCTGTTCATCGGCCACAACATCCACCACGTCTTCGACATCGCCGACCGTTTCGTGGTGCTCGATCGCGGCAAGGTGGCGCTGACGACCGACCGCAGCGAGGTCAAGTCGGCCGACGACCTGATCAACTTTATGGAAGATGTGGCGCATCCTGGCGGGTTGCCGGGCCTGCACGAGGGCACGGACGCGGAGCAGAGAGCGTGATGAGCAAGGCCATGGAACCCGATCTGCAGTCTTCTCTGGGAAGAACAAGCGGCCAAGCGGCTAAGGAATGGAGCCATCCGTCCGAACACTGGCTGCGCGGCTTCGTCCTCGACAACCGCGCGGCCCTCGGCACGCTGGCCGTGTTCATCGTCATGATGGCGGTGTTCTTGATCGCCAACCCAACCGTCTTCACCACCTGGTATCTCTACAGCTCGGTGCTGACGACGCTTCCCGTCGCGCTGTTCGTGGTGGTACCGCTGGTCTTCGTCGTCACCTGCGGCGAGATAGACTTGTCATTTCCCGCGACGATGGGTTTCGCCTCATGGGTCTTCGCGCTGGTCGTGCAGGCGGGCTACGATCCGTTCATCGGCATTGCGGCGGCGCTGGTCACCGGCACGCTGCTCGGCTTCCTCGTCGGGTCGCTGGTCGTCTATGGCGGGCTGTCGTCGCTGATCGCCACGCTCGGCATGAACTTCCTGCTGCGCGGCCTGATCCAGATCATCAACGAGGGCAAGTCGATGGCGCTGACCGGCCTTGCCGACAGCTCGGCCTACGCGATCTTCTCCAGCCAGCTCTGGGGCATTCCGGTGCAGATTTTCTGGGCGATCGCCTTCGTCGTCTTCTCGGCGCTGCTCTACAACCGCCACCGCTTCGGCGCGCAGGTGAAGGTCGTCGGCGACAATCCGGACAGCGCCAAGCAGATGGGCATCGACGTCAAGCTCGTGCGGGTGAAGGTGTTCGTCTTCACCGGCATAGGGGCCGCGATCGCCGGCACGTTCTCGGTGATGATCAACTTCACCTGGTGGCCAACGGCGGGCGACGGCTATCTGTTGCCCGTGCTGGCCTCGGTGTTCGTCGGCGGCACGCCGACCTGGGGCGGCATCGGCACCGTCGTCGGCGGCGCCATCGGCGCGGTCACGGTGTCGTTCATCCAGACCGGCGTGGTGGCGGCAGGCCTGAGCGGCTTCTACGTGCAGTTCTTCAACGGGCTGATCATCATCCTGTCGCTGCTCGGCCACAAGTGGAACCAGGCAAGGTATCGGTGAGGCAGGAGAATTCGGTTGGGTCGGCTGTGAACTTCAAACGCCGACCACAAACCCGTCCAGCACGCGTTTCTGGCCGGCCTTGTCGAAGTCGATGGTGAGCTTGTTGCCCTCGATGGCCGCGATGTTGCCGTTGCCGAATTTCTGGTGAAAGACGCGGTCGCCGACATTGAAGGCGGACGGGGTGTCGGCGACGGATTTGGCAACCAGCTCGCCTTCGATGGTGCGGCCCTTGACCGAGGTGCGGCCGGCGCCATAGCCGCTATCGGTCTCGCCATAGCCGATGCGCTCGACCTGGTGGCCGGAGCGGGTGCCCCAGTTGCGGTCGGTGGCCTCGGTGCGGTTGGCCTGCGCGCGCTGCCAGCCGGGCGTGGCATAGGTGTTGGAAAAGCTGCCCTGGTCCTTGGCGCCGACATTGTCGAAGCGCGAGGCACCGTAGGGATTCTGCCGGCCGCCGCCGCGTCCGGAAGCAAATGAGCCGCCGCCATAGGGGTTGCCGTAGCCGCCATAGCTGTTGCCGCTGTCGGCGATTTCGACATGGGTTTCCGGCAGTTCATCGACGAAGCGCGACGGGATGGTCGATTGCCACAGTCCATGAATCTGACGGTTGGAGACGAACCAGATGTGCAGGTTCTTTTTCGCCCGCGTCAGGCCGACATAGGCGAGCCGGCGCTCTTCCTCGAGGCCGGAGCGGCCGCCTTCATCCAGCGCGCGCTGGTGCGGGAACAGGCCTTCCTCCCAGCCGGGGAGGAAGACGGTCTCGAATTCGAGGCCCTTGGCCGAGTGCAGCGTCATGATCGAGACCGCGTCCTGCTCGGCATTCTGCTCGGCGTCCATGACCAGCGCGACATGCTCGAGGAAGGAGCGCAGCGATTCATACTCCTCCATCGAGCGGATCAGTTCTTTCAGGTTTTCCAGCCGGCCAGGCGAATCCGCCGAACGGTCGTTCTTCCACATGTCGGTGTAGCCGCTTTCCTCCAGGATGGTCTCGGCGAGCTCGGTGTGCGGCGTGGCTTCCAGCGCCTTTTGCCAGCGCTCGAAATTGGCCGCGACCTCGCGCAGCGCCGCGCGCGGCTTGGGCTTCAACTCGTCGCTTTCGGCAAGTGTGGCCGCGGCCTCCAGCATTGGAATGCGCATGGCGCGCGCCGTGTCGTGGATCTGGCGGATGGTGGCTTCGCCGAGCCCGCGCTTCGGGGTGTTGACGATGCGCTCGAAGGCGAGGTCGTCGCCGCCATTGGCGACGACGCGGAAGAAGGCGAGCGCATCGCGGATTTCCAGCCGCTCGTAGAAGCGCGGGCCGCCGATGACGCGGTAGTTGAGGCCGAGCGTGATGAAGCGGTCCTCGAAGGAGCGCATCTGGAAAGACGCGCGCACCAGGATCGCCATGTCGTTGAGCTTGTGCCGATTCCCTTGTCTATCGGGGCGCTGATAGGCCTCGATGGCGTCGCCGATGGCTCTCGCCTCTTCCTCGGAGTCCCAGGCGGCATGGACATGCACCTTGTCGTCCTCGGGGTCGTCGCGGTCGGTGAACAGCGTCTTGCCGAAGCGGCCCTCATTGTGGGCGATGAGGTGGGAAGCGGCGCCGAGGATATGCGCGGTGGAGCGGTAGTTGCGCTCCAGCCGGATGATGGTGGCGCCCGGGAAATCCTTGTCGAAGCGCAGGATGTTGTCGACCTCGGCGCCGCGCCAGCCATAGATGGACTGGTCGTCGTCGCCGACGCAGCAGATGTTCACTTTGTTCTCGCTCACGGCCGCGCGCTCGCTCCGCTCGCTGGCCTCCGCGGGGGCGGCCTGACCGGCCGACGCCCGGTCGGGCTTGCGGCCTTCGGCCGATGCGCTGCGCCCGACATTGGGCCGCTGGGCCAGCAGGCGAAGCCACATGTACTGCGCGGTATTGGTGTCCTGGTACTCGTCGACCAGTATGTATTTAAACTTGCGGTGATATTCCTTCAGCACGTCCGGATAGGCGCGGAAGATGCGGATCGGGTGATAGAGCAGATCGCCGAAGTCGCAGGAATTCAGCGTCTGAAGCCGTTCCTGATAAGCCTTGTAGAGCTGGCGGCCCTTGCCGTTGGCGAAGCTGCGCGCATCGCCTTCGGCGATTTCGTCGGGGCCGAGCCCCTTGTTCTTCCAGCCGTCGATCATCTGCGCGAAGGTTTTCGCCGGCCAGCGCTTGTCGTCCAGCCCTTCGGCCTGGATCAGCTGCTTGATCAGCCGCACCACGTCGTCGGTGTCGAGGATGGTGAAATCCGATTTCAGCCCGGCGAGCTCAGCGTGCCGGCGAAGCAGCTTCACTCCAATCGAGTGGAAGGTGCCGAGCCAGGGCATGCCCTCGACATTGCCTTCGCCGATCAGGTGGCCGATGCGCTGCTTCATCTCGCGCGCGGCCTTGTTGGTGAAGGTGACGGCCAGGATCTGCGAGGGGAAAGCCCTGCCGGTGGCAAGGATGTGGGCGATGCGGGTGGTGAGCACCCGCGTCTTGCCCGTGCCGGCGCCCGCGAGCACCAGAACCGGACCTTCGGTCGTCTCCACGGCGAGCCGCTGCTCCGGGTTCAAACCCTTCAGATAATCAGGCGCACTGTTCTGGCCGCTACGCGCCGCCATGGCGCGCGCGGCTATGCCGGATGGGGCCGCCGCCGGCCGCGCATTCGGTTCATCGAAAAAAGGCATGTCCTCGGAAAAGCCCGACATCGCCACCGAATGTAGTGATTCGGGGGCGAAAGACCAGAACTGTCTACGTTTTGTTCTAGTTTCGCGTGTCCCGGACCAACTTGACAGCCGGAGCGGGCAGGGGAAAGCTGCGCAGGCAGGGGACGGCGTGTCGTCGCCTGGAACCGCTCTATCTTTTGTTTGACGCAATTCCGGACGGAAAACCGCTTCACACTTTTCCTGAAATTGCTTGAAAGCGCGCAACAGTCGAAGGAGCACGTCTTGGCTGTCACCATCACCTCCCTCGTCCTTTTCCTCATCGGTCTCGTTCTCGGCGGCGGCGGCATCTGGCTCGTCGCGCTGGGTGGCAGCTGGTATTACCTGATCGCCGGCCTGGTCTTCCTGGTCACCGGCTGGCTGCTTTTCAGGCGCAGGTCGACCTCGCTCTGGCTCTACGCGCTGTTCGTGCTCGCCACTTTGTGCTGGGCGGTCTGGGAAATCGGCTTCGACTGGTGGCAGCTCGGTCCGCGCGGCGGCATCATCGTGCTCATCGCCTTGTGGCTGCTGACGCCGTGGGCAAGGCGGGGCTTGCGGGGGCCGGACGGACGCGCGCCGCTGATCCTGGCCGTGCTGGCATCGCTTGCGGTCGCCGGTTATTCGATGACCGCCGATCCCAAGGATATCGGCGGCACGCTCGGCACTGAAAAGGTGGCCACGGCGGCCAATCTCGGCGGCGACACGCCGGCCGGCGAGTGGCACTTCTACGGCCGCACGCCGTTCGGCCAGCGCTATTCGCCGCTCGACCAGATCACGCCCGACAATGTCGCCAAGCTGCAGCCGGCATGGACCTACCGTACCGGCGACGTGAAAGGCCCCGACGATATCGGCGAGACGACCTACCAGGTGACGCCTCTGAAAGTGGGCGCCGCGCTGTTCATCTGCACGCCGCACAATTTCGCCATCGCCATCGATGCCGCGACCGGCAAGGAGAAATGGCGCTACGACCCGAAGATCAAGCTCGATCCCGATCGCCAGCACCAGACCTGCCGTGGCGTGTCCTACTACGCCGACGCCAAAGTCGCCGCCGGCCAGCCTTGTGCCGCGCGCGTCTATCTGCCGACTTCCGACGCCAGGCTGATCGCGCTCGACGCCGCGAGCGGGCAGGCGTGTCCGTCCTTCGCCGAGGGCGGCACGCTGAACCTGATGGCCAACATGCCCTATCCGAAGTCGGGCTATTATTATTCGACGTCGGCGCCGCTGATCGTTGGCGGCAAGATCATCGTCGGTGGCGCGGTCAACGACAATTACTCGACCGAGGAGCCGTCAGGCGTCATCCGCGCCTTCGACGTCGACAGCGGCGCGCTGTTGTGGAATTGGGATTCCGGCAATCCGGACGTGACGACGCCACTGCCCGCCGGGCAAACCTACACGCACAACTCGCCCAACATGTGGTCGACCGCCAGCGCCGACGAAAAGCTCGGGCTGCTCTATGTGCCGCTCGGCAACCAGACGCCGGACCAGCTCGGCATGGGCCGCAGCGCCAATGTCGAGAAATTCTCCTCCTCGATCACCGCGCTCGACCTCAACACCGGGCAATTGCGCTGGGTACGGCAGACCGTGCATCACGACCTGTGGGACATGGACGTGCCGGCGCAGCCGTCGCTGGTTGACATCACCACGGCGAGCGGCGTGGTGCCGGCGCTGGTCGGGCCGACCAAGCAGGGCGATCTCTACGTGCTCGACCGGCGAACGGGCGAGCCGATCATTCCGGTGAAGGAAGTGCCCGCGCCCGGCGGCGCGATCGAGGGCGATCATGCCTCGCCGACGCAGCCGGCCTCGGACCTCTCCTTCAATCCGAAGCCGCTGACCGGCGCCGACATGTGGGGCATCACCATGTTCGACCAACTGGCGTGCCGGATCGAGTTGAAGAAGCTGCGCTATGAGGGGCGCTACACGCCGCCTTCGCTGCAGGGCTCGCTGATCTATCCCGGCAATTTCGGCGTCTTCAACTGGGGCGGCGTCGCCGTCGATCCGGTGCGGCAGGTGATGTTCGGCATGCCGACATATCTCGCCTTCACGTCCAAGCTCATCCCGCGCGCGGACGTGCCGGCGCCGGGCGACAACACCAAGGGCAGCGAGCAGGGGCTGAACCGCAACGAGGGCGCGCCTTACGCGGTGGTGATGGGGCCGTTCCTATCGCCGCTCGGCGTTCCCTGCCAGGCGCCGCCCTGGGGCTATGTCGCCGGCGTCGACCTCAAGACGGGAAACATCGCCTACAAGCACCGCAACGGCACCGTCTACGACATGACGCCGCTGCCTCTGCCGCTCAAGGTCGGCGTTCCAGGCATTGGCGGGCCGATGATCACGGGCGGCGGCGTCGCGTTCCTGGGCGCTGCCGTCGACGACTATCTGCGCGCCTACGACCTCACCACCGGCAGGCAGCTCTGGCAGGCGCGGCTGCCGGCGGGCGGGCAGTCGACACCGATGACCTATACGGTTGCCGACGGCCGCCAGTTCGTCGTCATCGTCGCCGGCGGTCACGGCTCGGTCGGCACCAAGCCGGGCGACTATGTGATGGCCTACACGCTGCCCAAATAGGTGCGCTGACATTCAGGTGAGGCCGGCCTGCGAATGGCCCGGTCCTGCGCTTCCGGTGCTCACGTACTTTAGCACGCTCCGCTCCGGTTCTCGGACCGAGCCATTCTCGGCTCGGCCTGACCTGAATCTCAGCACACCTATGCGCTAGGCAACGGCTTGGGCAGGTGCCGTAAACGACGCTGCGCTTGTCGCGACCTCGGCGCGGTGGCCGAGCGCGAAGATCTCGCCGAAGGGCGCCGGGCGGCCGAGCAGGAAGCCTTGCGCCTCGTTGCAGCCTTCGGCGCGCAGGATCGACAATTGGCTGTGCGTCTCGACGCCCTCGGCCAGCACCGGGATGTGGAGGCTCTGGCCGAGCGCCAGAACGGCGCGGATGATGGCCTTGGCCTGCGGGCTGGTTTCGACCTCCGACATGAAGGAGCGATCGAGCTTGATCTTGTCGAACGGGAAGGCGCGTAGTGTCTCCAGCGAGGAATAGCCGGTGCCGAAATCGTCGATGGCGATGGTGACGCCCAGCGCCTTGATCCGCCGCAGGATGTTCAAGGTGCGGATCTTGTCGGCGATGATGGTGGTTTCGGTGATCTCGAGCTCCAGCCGGCTCGGCTTGAGCCCGGTCTCGAGCAGGATCTCGTGGACGAGCTTCGGCAGGTCGGCATGGGCGAACTGGACCGGAGAGAGATTGACCGCGACCTTGTAGGGATGATCCCAGGAGGCGGCCTTGGCGCAAGCGGTGCGCAGCACCCACTCGCCGAGCGGCAGGATGAGACCGTTTTCCTCGGCCAGCGGAATGAACTCGGCCGGAGAAATATTGCCCCTGGTCGGATGCTTCCAGCGCAACAGCGCCTCATAGCCGCGGATGTCGCCGGTCGAGACCGAAGTCTGGACCTGGTAATGGAGGTCGAGCTGGCTATTCTCGACGGCATCGCGCAGGTCGTTGGCCAGTGTCCGGTTGGCGCGGACGGCCTCGTCCATGGCCTGCTCATAGAAGCAGACATTCTGGGTTATGTTCGCCTTGGCGCGGTACATGGCAAGGTCGGCGTTGTTGACCAGCGTTTCGCGGTTGTGCGCGTCATTCGGGTAGATGGCGATGCCGAGGCTGGCGCCGGTGGTGGTTTCGATGTCGCCGACCCTGATCGGCGCGAACAGCGCCGCTTCGAGGCGCGAAATGAAATCGACAAGGTCCGACTGGTTCTTCATGCGCTTCACGCCGGCGAACTCGTCGCCGCCGAGGCGGGCGACGAACTCGCCTTCCTGCAGCAGCGCACCCATGCGCTCGGCCAGGTTCTTCAAGGTCTGGTCGCCGGCGCCGTGCCCCCAGATGTCGTTGATCTCCTTGAACCGGTTGAGATCGATGCCGATCACCGCGACCTTGCCGCCGAGCTCGCGGGCCCGGTCGATCTCGCGGTCGAGATGATCGTTGAAGTTCGCCCGGTTGGGCAGCCCGGTCAGCGTGTCGTTCATCGCCAGATGATGCAGGCGCTGGAAGGCTTCCGAGCGCGTCCGGTCGTCGATCAGATAGCTGGCAAGGCCCGTGCCGATGATGATCAGGCCGGCGACGGCAACACCGAGCGCCATGGCGTGCAAGGCCATCGCATCGCCATTGGCGCCGCGCGTCACCAGCGGCGTCACCTGCACCGCCGCCATCGCGGTGAAATGCAGGCTGACGATGGCCAGCACCAGAACGGCCGCGGCCCAGTAGTTGCGACCGGACAGCCGCTCGTTGAGGGCGGCGCTCACGGCGAGGCAGGCAAAGACCACGGAGAGCAGGACAGAGGCGGCAATATAGGTCGTGTTCCATTCGACGATGCCGTCGACATGATAGGCGGCCATGCCTGTGTAGTGCATGCCGGAGATCGCGAGGCCGACGATGACGCCTCCGACGATCGGGGCGACGCGCGGAGCGTGGGTCGTTGCCGCGATGAAGCCGGCGGCGGTGCCGGTGATGGCGATGAACAGCGAGGTGATCGTCAGCACCGGATCGAAGGCAATCGGGGCGCCGGGATCGTAGGCCAGCATGGCGATGAAATGCGTGCACCAGATGGATGATCCCGCGCAGACCGAGGTCAGGAAATGCCAGCCGACCTGCTGCAGGCCTTTGGCTTCATGCGCACGCAGGAAAAGCCGGATCGTCGCCCAGGAGCCAGCGCTGCAGACCAGCGCAGCGACCAGCACGAGCCACAAATTGTGATCGACCGTCACGCAGGAGATGACGCGCATCATGGCCGGGTAACCCTTCGTTTTCGGGGGTGCCGGACCTTCTTGCCTCCTCAAACGGCCGCCCGGCGTCCGTCAGCGCGAACGGCCGATTGCCATATCCGGGCGAGGGGTTTGACCGAGGCGATGAAAGGCAGCCGCCCCCAATGCGGATACCGATAGTTCAATCAGCACAATCGGATGCAACTTCTAATGGGTGGTTAATTGCAATTAACGGAGCCTTGGCGGCTATGGAAATGGTTTCCGGAATATGTACGAAGGTTCTAAAGTAGGAATAATATCGATATTCCAGGCAAACAGAGCCGCATCCGGCGGGATATCCCGCGATCTGTCGTCGAACGCGACCGGCAAAAAAGCGAATCAGCCCGTTGCCGAATGGCCACCCAGGACCCGTTCGGAATGCTTCAAAGCCCGAGATGGCTCCTCAGGCTCGGTACCTGGTCCAACACCTGGTTGGTCAGGTCAGGGCCGGCGGCGGCCTCGGCCTGCTGGATCAAGGTCTCGCCGGCCTTCTGGATTTGCGCCATGTCGAGGCCCGAAGCCTTGAGCGCCGCGACGCCGTTGATCAGCGCGCCGGCTTTTTCGCCCAGCACGCCGCCAAGCGCGCCCTGCAGCGACGACAGAAGTCCGCCGCCCGAACTTGCCGCCGCGCCGGCGGCCATCACGTCATATTTCTGGGCTAGCGCGCCGGCGCCGGGGATCTGGTCGAAGAAGGACGAAACGCTGGTGCCTTCAGCCTCGTGCTCGAGCACGGAAAAGATGGTGCCGACAACCTTCTCGGTGGTCGGCTCGTCGAGGCCGGCCTTCGAGGAAACGGTGTTGATGATATCCTGGACGTTCATGGCATTCCCCTTTCGTCATTCGTGTCGGTGCGGCGGCTCAGGCAACCTCGCCCCCTAATGTGACAACACCATCAAGACTTTCGGAAATGACCAAAACGTGATGAATCAAGCTGGCTTGTCGGCAAAGCGGCTCTACTAAGGCTCTGCAAGGGATCGTCACCCGAGCGTGACTGGACCGCGTGATTCTCGACCCTATCTTGCGGATCATCCCTGAACTGTCGAGGACAGCCATGACCGAACCCGCCATCACTCAGGCGATGATCGATGCGTATGACGAATACACGCATCTGACGCTCGACCGCCGCCGCTTCATGGAGCAATTGACGAAGCTGGCGGGCTCGGGCGCCGCGGCGGCCGCGATCGCGCCGATGCTGGCGGCCAATTCCGCCAAGGCGGCGATCGTCGCCGAGGACGACAGCCGCGTTAAGGGCGAGGACATCACCTATCCCGGTTCAAGCGGCGCGATGAAGGGCTACCTGGTCAAGCCGGCCGGTCAGTCCGGCAAGCGCGGCACCGTCATCGTCATCCATGAGAACAGGGGTCTCAACGCGCATATCCGCGATGTCGCGCGGCGTGTGGCGCTGGAAGGGTTCGTCGCGCTGGCGCCGGACTTCCTGTCGCCGCTTGGCGGCACCCCCTCCGACGAGGACAAGGCGCGCGACATGTTCACCAAGCTCGACGCTGCCCAAGTCGCGGCAGAGGGCGTGGCGACGATCGCCTATCTCAAGGGCCTCGAGGACGGCAACGGCAAGGTCGGGGCGGTCGGGTTCTGCTGGGGCGGCGGCGCGGTGAACCAACTCGCCGTCCATGCGCCCGACCTCAGCGCCGGCGTCGCCTATTACGGCATGCAGCCCAAGGCCGAGGACGCCGCGAAGATCAAGGCGCCGCTGCTCCTGCACTACGCCGGGCTCGATACGCGCACCAATGCCGGCATCGATGCCTACAAGAAGGCGCTCGACGCCGCGCATGTCGAATACAAGGTCTATGTCTATGAGGGCGCCAACCATGCCTTCAACAACGACACCTCGGCCGCGCGTTTTGACAAGAAGGCCGCCGATCTCGCCTGGGGTCGAACGATCGCCTTCCTGAAAGACAAGCTCGCATAGCCGAGTCGTCTAGGCATTTGCCGCCGGCTTGTGGAAGGCGACGCCTGCGATCACCAGCGCGATACCCATGCAGTCTGTGATGCTCGGCACCTGGTGCAGCACGATGACGCCGATCAGCGTTGCCGTGAGCGGCAGGAGCGAGAGCATCAGCGCGAAGCTCGCTCGCGGCAGCCTCGCCATGGCGAACTGGTCGCAGATGTAGGGGATGACCGAGGAGCAGACGCCGACGCCGATAGCGGCGGCGAGCAGTTGCGGCGATGAGAAGGCGGGCAGCGCCTCGCGGAAGCCGATGGGCAACACGATAAGGAATGCGATCGCCATGGCGGCCCCGAGGCCGGCGATGCCGATGCCTGCCTGGGCGACGCGGTGGCCGATCACGATGTAGCCGACGAACAGCGCGCCGTTCAAAAAAGCCCAGAACAAGCCGACCGGATCGCTGGACCATTTCACGTCTATGAGCAGCAAGGTGCCGATGACGGCGACGGCCAGCGCAGCTAAGTTCCGCCGGCTGCGCAGGCCGACCAGCGCCACCCCGATCGTGCCGACGAATTCGATCGCCGCCACCAGCGAGATCGGCAGCCGGTCGAGCGCCAGATAAAACGAGCAGTTCATCACCGCCAGGCAGATGCCGAATGCCAGCAACAGGAGCCGCTGAGCGCGATCCGCGTCGGCGAAAACGCGCCAGGGTCTGGTCAACGGGGCGAAGATCAGAGCGGCGGTGGCGATGCGCAGCCAGGCCATGCCGAGCACCCCGACCTGGTCGAAAAGCAGCACCGCGAAGGCCGGCCCCAGATAGTGGAACACGGCGCTGACGCAGAACCAGACATGCGGCGGCAACGTGTTGGCCATTCCAGCAAGTGTCGTGGGGCGGGCGAGGGCGGGCCGCGCGTCGGCATCACCGGTGGCCCGGTTTGCAGCAGGGATTTGCGTTTGAGTTTTCATGCGCGCATTATCGCAGGCGAAATTCGCGAACTATATGCGTCGTGAATGGCTTGGAAGCCATTTTGCTTTCTTATGGAAGAGATTCGATTTGAAAAACCTTCGAAGCGAAAATGTCGATCTCGACGCGATCGATCTGAAGGTTCTGCGGCTCCTGGAAAAGGATGCGCGCATCAGCACGGCGGAACTGGCGCGCGCGGTCGGGCTGTCGGCGCCGAGCGTCGCGGAGCGCATCCGCAAGCTGCAGGAGAACGGCGTGATCGAGGCCTACACGGTCAGGATCAACCCGGCCGCTCTCGGCATGAAGCTGTCGGCATGGCTGAGGATAAGGCCCGTGCCGGGACAACTTTCCGTGGTGGCGGACATCATCCGCGAACTGCCGGAAATCGCGCAATGCGACCGGGTGACCGGCGAGGATTGCTTCATCGCGCTCGCCCATGTCGGCTCGGTGAGCGAGCTCGAGCGCGTCATCGACCGGATCATCCCCTATGCGATGACCAACACCGCCATCATCCAGTCGTCACCGGTCGAGCCGCGCTCGCCGCTGGGTGGCTTCAAGCAGAAGTAACGGGCCGATAGAGCAATCCCGGAAAGCGCCGCGCGGTTCGGAATTGCGCAGGAACAGGAAGGTCAGGCGTGGCCGCGCTTCATGCGCGCCTGCTTCAGAATCGCGCGCCAGCGGATCATGTCGAACGGGATAGGTTCGTTGTTGTTGGCGATGTGGAAGATCTCGTTGTTGACGTTCTTCAGCGATCGCCAGAAATCATAGTCGGTAATGCGTGGATCGGCCGCCAACCGTTCCACTTCGACCTTGATGTCGGTTTTCATGCACTGTCCTCGCACCGCATTCCGCCAGCCGCCCGCGCGCAAACCCGGGGCGGTTTTCGAACGCGCCAGTGAGTCGTTCAACGGACTCAACCGACTTGTTCACGTTAAAACCTTGGTAAGGTTAACGCGGGCGTTCGGGTGCTTCAAGCGCTCTTGCGCTTGATGCCGATCGAGCGGCCGGCGCGCTCCGGCATCGGCAGCGCCGCATGGGTGGCGCGCACGGCTTCCAACTTGGCCATCACATCGGCAGGGAAGGGAGCGACCTTCGGTCCGTCCATGTCGACATGCAGCGACAGCGTTTCGGACGTGGCGGCGAGCCAGCCGTCGACATGGCGGATTTCCTGATAGGTTCTCAACCGCTTGTCATCATGATCGATGAGCTGGAATGAGACCATGACCGTGTCGTGGAGATGCAGCTCGCGCACGTAGCAGACATGGACTTCCGCGGTGTAGACGCTGAGGTGGCGCTCCCTGGTATAGTTTGCGTCCACTCCCATCATTGTGAACGCTTCGTCGGTGCCGCGGTCGAACAGCACGTTGTAATAGGCCATGTTGAGATGGCCATTATAGTCGATCCAGTCCTTCTCGATCGCCAATGGGCGGGAAATGATAGGGGCAGGGATCGTCATTGGTTTTCCTTGATCGTCGCTGGACAGGGCGTGGCTGCTAAGATTCTCGTTGTTCTGGCGCAAAGTCGCCGAGCCTAACCGCTTGGCACTTGTCCTCGAATTGCTTTAGGCATCATCCATAGCTGCATAACAAGGGTGGCCGCTGGTCCATTCGCGGAGGAATTCATGGCTTTGAGCGACCTCAACCCGGTCGAACGAAACGAGGAAGGCATCGCCACGGTGCTCGGCATCCTCAAGCAGCGCTTCGGCGAGCGCTTCCAGACCGGCGAGGCGATACGCGGCCAGCACGCGCACACCACCACCTATATCGCGACCCAGGCGCCGGACGGCGTCGCCTTCGTCGAGACGAGCGCGGATGTGCAGGAGATCGTGCGCGCCTGCGCCGCCCACCGCGTGCCGGTCATCGCCTTCGGCGTCGGCTCCTCGCTCGAGGGCCACACCAACGCGCCGGGCGGCGGCATCTCCATCGACACCTCGCGCATGAACCGGATCCTCGCCGTCAATCCGCAGGATCTCGACTGCACCGTCGAGCCCGGGGTGACGCGCGAGGACCTCAACAGGCACCTGCGCGACACCGGCCTGTTCTTTCCGATCGATCCGGGCGCCAACGCCTCGCTCGGCGGCATGGCGGCGACGCGCGCCTCTGGAACCAATGCAGTGCGCTACGGCACGATGCGCGAAAACGTGCTGTCGCTGACCGCCGTCATGGCCGACGGCGAGACGGTGACTACGGGCAAGCGGGCGAAGAAAAGCTCGGCCGGCTACGACCTGACGCGGCTTCTGGTCGGTTCGGAAGGCACGCTCGGCATCATCACCTCGCTGACGCTGAGGCTGCAGGGCATTCCGCAGGCGATCTCCGGCGGCGTCTGCCCGTTTCCGAGCCTGGAGGCGGCCTGCAACACCGTGATCGCGACCATCCAGATGGGCATTCCGGTGGCGCGCATCGAACTGGTCAACGCGCTGCAGATGCGGGCGATGAAGAACTATTCCAAGCTCGACTATCCGGAGAGCCCGTGCCTGTTCGTCGAGTTCCACGGCAGCGACGCCGGAGTCGCCGAACAGGCCGAGACGTTCGGCATGATCGCTGAGGAGAATGGCGGCGGACCATTCCTGTGGACCAGTGTCGCCGAGGAGCGAACAAAGCTCTGGAAAGCGCGGCACGATGCCTATTGGTCGTCGCTAACGCTGCGCCCGGGCGCCAAGGGGCTGTCGACCGACGTCTGCGTGCCGATCTCCAGGCTTGCCGAATGCGTCACCGAGACCGAAGCCGACATCGCGGAAATGGGACTGGTAGCACCGATCGTCGGCCATGCCGGCGACGGCAATTTCCACGTGCTGGTGCTGATGGATGTCGATAATCCGGCCGAGATCGCGCTCGCCGAGAAATTCGTCGCCCGGCTCAACATGCGCGCCATTGCCATGGAGGGCACCTGCACCGGCGAGCACGGCATCGGCCAGGGCAAGGTCGGCTTCCTGCGCCACGAGCTCGGCCATGGCGTCGATGTCATGCGCACGATCAAGCAGGCGCTCGATCCGCTGAACATCATGAACCCGGGCAAGATTTTGCCGGCGGCGGGATAGCCCGCCGCCCAAATCTATTCCGCCGCCCCCTCGACCAGCTTCTGCAGCATGGGCCGTGTCGGCGCGAAGAAGGTCGTGCCGGTGTGCGGGGTGGAGAAGTCGAGCAGCCGGTCATAGGCGCCGGGCGGCTCGCCGACATACATGCGCTGCAGCATCTTCTCGATCACCCACAGATAGCGCGTGTAGCCGATGAAATAGGTGCCGAACTCGTTCTGCCCCGGACGGCCGAACGGCATGTTGTCGCGCAGGATGTCGTATTCGTTACCGGCGTCGTCCTCGATCGTGGCCAGCGACTTGTGCGACTTGCGCGGCTTGTCGTCGTCATCGATCTCGATGTTGTCGATCTTGGTGCGGCCGATGATTTCTTCCTGGACATGAGTCGGCGTTTTTCCCCAGGCGGCCATGTCGTGCAGGTATTTCTGCACGACGACATAGCTGCCGCCGGCGAAGTCGCCGTCCTCGTCGCCGACCAAGGCGGAAGCAGGCAGGTCGAGGCCGGTCGGGTTGGCGGTGCCGTCGACAAAGCCCAAAAGGTCGCGCGCGTCGAAATAGCGAAAGCCCGAAACTTCGTCGACGACGGTCACGCCGTCGCCCAGGCCGTTCAGCAAAATGCGCTCGAATTCGAAGCACATATCGGGCCGCTCGGCGCGGATGTGGAAGAGCAGATCGCCCGGTGTCGAGGGCGCCGAATGCGCCGCTCCCTCGATCGGCGCGAAGGGTTTCAACTCGCGCGGCCGCCGGTTGGGCGACAGACGGTTCCACAGCCCGGCGCCGATGCCGGCAATGCAGGACAGGCGGCCCGATAGGTCGCGGAAGCCGACATTCTTGACGAGGTCGTCAAGCTCGCCCAGCACCGAAGCGACCTTCGACAACGCGGCCTTGTCGCTGCCGACCGTCACCACCAGGAAAATCGCGGCCATCGATAGAGGAGCGTCGACGCTCTGTGCGTCGATAGGCACTCTATCCCAGTTCTTGCCTGACATCGGGAATGCTCCGTGCTGGGTTCAGATGAGACGGCCAGGACATGGCCGTTGGGGCGGGATGGTCCGGAAAAAGATATCGCGACCGCTTGCGGTCGCGCAACAGCGGACACTGCTCGGCAATCACAAGCCGTCGATGGTGGAATTGCCTCTTTATCGACACGCGGATGCAGGTAGAGTGCGGCTGACTTTCAACCCGGGAAACAGATGCTCGCCCGCCTGTTCGTGATCTTCGGTGGCCTGTTCGTGCTGGTGCTGTGCGCGGCGCTGGTGGTGCCGTATTTCATCGACTGGACGGGCTACCGGAGCGATTTCGAGCGCGAGGCGAGCGCTTTCCTTGGCCGCAAGGTGACGGTGAAGGGCGATGCGACGGCGCGGCTGCTGCCGTTTCCCTCGGTGACCTTCTCGAATGTCGAGGTCGCGGGCGGTCCAGAAGGTCAGCCGGCGATGACGGTCGAGACTTTCTCCATGGACGCGGAGCTCGCGCCCTTCCTGCGCGGCGAGGTGCTGATCTTCGACATGCGGCTGGTGCGCCCCAAGGCGACCATAGACGTCGCCGGCGACGGCAAGGTCGATTGGGCGATCCGGCCGTCGACGCCATTCGACCCGGGTCAGATCGCCATCGAGAAGCTGACCGTGACCGAAGGGCAGATCGAACTGCGCCATGCCGCTGGCGGACGCCGTCACGTGATCTCCAAGATCAACTCGACGATTTCAGCCAAGGCGCTCATCGGGCCCTGGCGCATGGACGGCACGTTGCGCTTCGATGGCATGCGCGCGGAAGTGTCGGCTTCCACCGGCAAGCTCGAGGCCGACGGTCAGATGCGGCTCAGGCTGAAAGCGGATCCGGATGCCTATCCGCTGATCATCGAAACCGACGGCAATGCCGGCATCGTCAAGGGTGCGGCCGTCTATTCCGGCCAGTTCAAGATTTCCGGTGCGGACAAGAACTCGGCCGAGCTGCGCGGCAATGGTGGCGAGCCGGTCAAGATCAGCACTGGCAAGCCCGACCCGGGCTTCCGGCTGAACGGCAAGTTCGCGCTCGACCACCAGAAGCTCAATGTCGATGAGTTCCGCTTCGAGACCGGACCGCTCGACAATCCTTATACCGCCGACGGCAAGGCATCGGTCGATCTCGGCCTGAAGCCGCATTTTGCGGTCGAGGCGAGCGGCGCGCAGGTGCAATTCGACGAGGCCGTCGGCGCGGCCGCCGGCGCCGGCTTCACGCTCGACCAGCGCATGGCGGCATTCGAGCAGACGCTGCAGCACATGCCGAAGCCGACGATACCGGGCACGGTCGAGGTAAGGCTGCCGGCGGTGGTGGCGGGCGACACGACGGTGCGCGACGTGCGGCTGTCGGCCGAGCCGGTCGAAGGCGGCTGGTCGGTGAAGTCGCTTGCCGCGACGCTGCCTGGCCGCACGACGCTCGAAGCCGACGGCATGCTCAGCGTCGAGGACCATTTCGGCTTCACCGGTTCGTTGCTGCTGGCCGTCGGACAGCCTTCCGGCTTTGCCGCCTGGCTGTCGAAGGATGTCGACGAGGCCATCCGCCGGCTGCCCGCGGCAGGCTTCAAGGCCAAGGTCGATCTCAGCGAGAACCGGCAGTCCTTCAGCGATCTCGAACTCATCCTCGGCAAGGCGAAATTTTCGGGCAGCATCGATTCCAGCCAGCCGGACGGCGCCAGGCCATCGGTGCTGATGCGGCTGACAGGCGGCGAAATGGACCTGGACGGGCTAGCGGCCTTCGCCTCGATCTTCATCAGCGACAAGGGCGCCAACCGCTTTTCCGATCGCGACCTCGATTTCCAGATCAAGGCGGGTCCGGTCAGCGCCGGCGGCTTGAGCGCCGACACCGTCGACACGGCGCTGCGGCTGCGCGAGGGCCTGCTCGAGATCGACCGGCTTTCGATCGGCGGCCTGGCCGGCGCCTCGATCAGCGCCACGGGCCGGGTCAAGGATTTTCCGCAGAGCCCGACCGGCAAGCTCAACGCTTCCGTGGTAGCGGTGGACCTCAAGCCGCTGATCGATGTCGCGGCCCAGCACTATCCCGACAGTGGCGTGCTCAAGGGCCTGGCCAGCCGCGCGGCGGCCTATCCCGAACTGTTCCAGGACGCGCGCATCGACCTTTTGACCAGCGCCGCCGACAATGGCGACGGCACCACGGGCCTGGCGCTCTCAGCCCAGGGCAAGGCCGGCGGCTCGGCCTTCTCGGCCTCGCTTTCCGGCAAGGGAGCCGCGGACAAGCTCTCCGAGGCACCGGTGTCGATCACCTTCAACGCCCGCAACGAGAATGCCACCACGCTGCTTGCTCTTTACGGCCTGCCGGCGCTGCCGCTCGGCATGCTCGGCCACGCCAACACCGACGTCTCGGCGAAGGGCTCGCTCGCCGGCGGTCTCGCGACCAGCTTCAACCTGACGGCAGATGACTTCAAGGCGAGCTTCGACGGCACCGTCGCCGCGGCGGCGCAAGGCGCCACCGCCAAAGGCAAGGTCAATCTCGATGCCGCCGATATCGAGCCGTGGCTGATGACGACGGGGGTAGGCCTGCCCGGCATGGGAACCGGGACGTCGACGTCGCTTTCGGCCGATGCCGATTTCGGCAATGGGCTCCTGGTGCTGAGCGGTCTCAACGGTTCGATCAACAAGGCGGCGGTCTCCGGCGACGTCAACATCGACGCCAAGGACGGGCTGCCGCATCTTGCCGGAGCGCTGGCGCTCGACGAGCTAGACCTCGATCCGCTGGCGGTCTCGCTGTTCGGCGATCAGTCCTTCGCCCCCGCCAAGGGCGGATGGCCGACGACGCCGTTCAGCCAGAAATCGACCCTGCCGTTCAACGCCGACCTCGATCTCAACACGTCGGCGCTCGCCGCCGGGCCGTTCGCGACGGCGCATGACGCTTCATTCTCGCTCAAGCTCGATCGCGAAGGCATCCATGTCTCCGAGCTCAAGGCGAAGCTCTATGGCGGCGATCTGACCGGCCTGTTCGACTTGAAGAACACGGAGGGCACCGGCCTGTTCTCCGGCCAGATGAGGCTCGCCGGCGGCGATCTTTCCGCGGTCATGCCGGGCGCCGGTATCGGCGGCAGCGGCGATCTTTCGGCGGCGCTGTCGACCAGCGGCAAATCGGTCGATGCCATGATCGCGGCCCTGTCCGGATCCGGCACCGCGGCGCTGAAGGGATTGAAAGTCGACGGTGTCAATCCGGACGGCTTTGGCGCGATCATCGCCAAGGCCGATGCGATCGGACGCGATATCGACACGGCCAAGACGGCGGACTTCGCGCCGCAGATCGTCGGGGAGGGCAGCTTTGCCGCCGGCGACACGGATGTAGCCTTCACCGTCGCCAACGGCACGCTGCGGGCGCCGCCGATCAGCCTCGACAATCCAGGCGCGAGTTTGTCCGCCGACGTGACGGCCGATCTCAACACGAGCACCGTCACGGCAAAGGGGGCGCTGACCTACCGCCCCGGCGACGAGGCGCTGGTCGGCTCCGAACCTGCCGTCAATTTCAGCCTGGCCGGCCCGCTCGGGGCGACCGCGCCCCAATTCGACAGCGGTCCGCTGGCGCAATTCCTGACGCAGCGCGCGCTGGAAAAAGAACAGCAGCGAGTCGAGGCGATGCAGGCGGCACTGCTCGAGAAGCAGCGGCTGCGGCGCGAGGTGCGCTACTACGCGGCGCTGCAGACGGAGCGCGACAACGCGGCCGAGGAGCTGCGCCGGCAAGAGGAAGAGGCGCGGCAGAAGGCCGAGGCGGAAGCCAAGGCGAAAGCCGAAGCTGAAGCGCAGGCACAGGCGGAAGCCGAGGCAAAGGCCAAGGCCGACGAAGAGGCGAGGGCGAAAGCGGAAGCCGACGCCAAGGCGCAGGCCGACGCGGATGCCAAGGCGAAGGCCGATGCACAAGCGAAGGCCGAGGCCGAGCAGCGGGCCGCGGACGAGGCGGCCAAGGCGCAGGCGGAAGCCGATCGCAAGAAGGCGGAGCAGGCGAAGCTGGAAGCAGCACGCAAGGCGGCCGAGCAAATGCGCAAGGTCGACGGATCGCTGCCCGGCGTCAATGACGGTTCGACCCCGGCACCTGCGAAGCCGAAGGCCAATCCGTTCACGATCGACAATCTGTTGAAGTCGCTCGACGGCGGTTGAGCTTCACGTCACACGCTTGGCGGACCTGGTTCCCCAGCACAGGGATTTGACCGGTCGGTTCTGTTTGCGTTGGCATGCCTTGGAGATTGGACGAAACGCCCACCTAATTCGCAAAATGACCCAAAGCGACGTCACCTGCATCTCTAAGTCAGATGGAAGGCTCCCACGCACCAATCAGATGCGACGCTTCGTGGTCCCCCGGCCACCGAGGCATTGAGATGCAGATGAACTTGAAGGGGGTGTCACCGACGTTTCTGTATTGAAAGGGCGGTGCCAACTGGTATGTCGACAGACACTCCGGGCACGAGCGCCGTCACACGCTCTTCTGTCTCGTCCCTTCGCCAGATTTCTCCCGCTCCCTCCAACACGTACCAGAACTCACTGACCGTCGCGTGAATCGTTGCTCTATTAATCTGACGGGGCGGCACGGTGCTGTGGATCATATTCCCAGTAGCGCCGTCCATGATGAAACGGATATCTGCCCCTGCCGGTGATTTTGCGTCAGGCACGGAAGAAAGAGTGGTTTCTTTCAACTAATATTCCTCAAGTTGAAGCGGCCGTCTCCGGACGAGCGAGACAGTGCCGATGATAGGTTCGTCCTGCATTGTGAATGCTATAGTCGCAAATGCGGCATGTTGCAGGGTTGAACAGGTTGGGAGTGTGTCCGTTATTGGCGCATTTCGGAAGTCCACCCGACGCTTCGCGACTACCGGATAGCGGACACTCGAGAACCGGCCCCGGCGTTTATGAGTTCACGGCCTACTTGAATATCTTGGCGCCTACGACTCTTCCTGGCGCGGGAGCAGACGCCGCAGCACTGGCTCGATGCGCGAAAGCTCGTCGAGATGCGCGGCCGACAAGTCGGCCAGGTGGTCGTCGGCCAAAGAGGTGAGCTGCAGCAAGACACGGCGGTGATCGCTCTTGTCCTGGTCGCGAATGACCAGGCCTGCCTCGGCAAGGCGGTTCACCAGTTCCACCGCGCTGTGGTGGCGGATGCGCAGCCGCTCGGCGAGATCGCCCACAGCCACCGGTCCGCCGCCGGGAAATCCCTTGATCGCCAGCAGCGCCTGATGCTGGCGCGGCGTGAGGCCCGCCTCATTCGCCTGGACCTGGCTGAATTCGAGAAAGCGGCGGATCAGGTAACGGAACTGCGACAGCCGCTGGTAGTCAGCCTGGCTGATGGCGGGGCGTGGTTTCGGCGGCGTCATTCCCCGACTTATGGTCCTTTCCCGCAAAAGCTCAACAGGCCGTCGCGATCCTGTGCAAAATGACGCGGCGCAGCGTTCGAAAACGACTTGAAGATTTATATCGTATTACGATATGAGGCCAGCTGAAACCGGACGGCCTTCGCGCCGCCAGAAAGTTCAGGCTCCCAAAATGAAATCCGCTCACGCCGGCAACGGCCATCTTCGCGACTTCACGACCGATCCGCGCGTGCTCCTCATCGCCGCCATCGCCGTGGTGGTGGCGACCGCCGGGCTCCTTGCCGGCATCGTGCTCCTGAAGCTCATCAGGCTTGCCACCAACATCGCCTATTTCGGCCAGTTCTCGCTGGCCGACCTCAAGCTCGAGGATACGCCGCTTGGGCTCGCCGCCGTGATCGTGCCGGTGGTCGGCGCGCTGATCATCGGCCTGATGGCGCGCTTCGGCAGCGAGAAGATCCGCGGCCACGGCATTCCCGAGGCCATCGAGGCGATCCTTCTCGGACGCTCGCGGCTCGACGCCAAGGTCGCGGTGCTGAAGCCGCTGTCTTCGGCGATCTCGATCGGCTCGGGCGGACCGTTCGGCGCCGAAGGCCCGATCATCATGACCGGCGGGGCCATCGGCTCGCTGATCGCGCAGATGCTGCCGGTCAGCGACAATGAGCGCAAGACGCTGCTGGTGGCGGGCGCGGCGGCCGGCATGACGACGGTGTTCGGCACGCCGATCGCCGCCATCATGCTTGCCGTCGAGCTGCTTCTGTTCGAGTGGACGCCGCGCAGCTTCATCCCTGTCGCCGTCGCCGCGATCGTCGCGGAGGTCGAGCGCACCCTGCTGCACCTGCCGAGTCCGATCTTTCCGTTCTCCGGGACCATGGATTCATCGATCGCCGGGCTGGGCGGCTGGGTGCTGGTCGGCATCGCCGCCGGGCTGCTCTCGGGACTGCTGACGCAATTGGTCTATGCCTGCGAGGACGCCTTCCTGAAGCTGCCGATACACTGGATGTGGTGGCCGATGATCGGCGGCCTGGTGGTCGGCATCGGCGGGCTGATCGAGCCGCACGCGCTTGGCGTCGGCTACGACAACATCGCCAACATGCTCGACGGCCGCACGGTCGCCACCGCCGCGCTGCTGCTTCTGGTGGTAAAGGCCGTCATCTGGGCGGTCGCGCTGGGGTCGGGAACCTCGGGCGGCGTGTTGGCGCCGCTGCTCATCATGGGCGGCGCGATGGGAGCGGTGCTTTCGGGCATCCTGCCCGAGGCGAGCCCCGGCTTCTGGCCGCTGCTGGCGATGGCTGCGACCATGGGCGGCACCATGCGCGCGCCGCTGACCGCGACTTTCTTCGCCACCGAACTCACCGGCAACACGCATGTGCTGGTGCCGCTGATCGCGGCCTGCGCCACCGCGCACGCCGTCACCGTGCTGTTGATGAAGCGCTCGATCCTGACCGAGAAAGTGGCGCGGCGCGGGCATCACCTCGTGCGCGAATACCGCGTCGATCCTTTCGCCCTGACCAGGGTCAATGAAGTGATGACGACCAAGGTCGAGAGCGTGCCGGCGACGATGACGCTGCATGGCGCGGCAACGTTCCTGACCGCGCCGGACACACGGCATCCGAGCTTTCCGGTGATCAATGAAGCGGGGCATGTGCTCGGCGTCATCGATCCGCCGGCGATCCTGCGCTGGCGTCGTAACGGCAAGCACCGCAATGCGACCCTCGGCGAACTGCTCGCCGGCAGCAAGATCACGCTCGCTTATCCGGACGAATATCTGGAGGCGCTTTCCGACAAGCTGCTGCTTGCCAATGTCTCGCACCTGCCGGTGGTCTCACGCGAGGATGAACGGCTCATCGGCTATATCGGCTGGAAAGACATGATGCGGGTGCGGTCGAAAAAGCAGGCGGAGGAGCGCGACCGCACCGCCTTGCTCAGCTTTGGCGCAAAGCGCAAGGCGCAAAAAGGCGTCAGCGACAGCGCGGCCTAGAGCAATTCCAGGAAAAATGTGAGCGGTTTTCCGTCCGGAATTGCGTCAAAACAAGAAGATAGAGCGGTTCGCCGTTTCGGTGAAACGGTGAAACGCTCTAGGTCGCGTTGCCGCCGCGTTTCGCCCAGGCCAGCACATAGAGCCTCAGCGCGGATGACAGGTTGGCGTCGCGGGTGCGCGTCTCGTCGATCTCCGCAACCAGGGCCGCGAGCGACAGCGACCGTTGCGCGGCGATGGCGATGAGGTCGTCATAAAAAGGCTGTTCCAGGGAAAAGCTGGTGCGGTGACCGCGGATCGTTACCGAACGTTTTTCGACCGCGGCCATTGTCAGACTCAGCGCTTGCCGGGGTCGTCGGGCTTTTCCCGGCGATGGCCGGCCACGAATTTCTCGGCCTTTTCCGAGGCCAGCCGGTCACGCTCGCGTTCCGTCTTCGATCGGCCGTGCAGCGCCCGGTTCTCGCCGGCCTGGCGTTCTTTCTCGATGCGCGCTTTCTGCTTGCGGGCCTGGCGGAGATTGACGACCTCGCCCATGGCGCCGGGCTACTTCTTGCGGAAGGCGTCGAGCGAAACGACGTCGGCGCCCTTGCCGCCTGTCTCGGCGACCGCCGGCTTCTTTTCGGCCTCGGCGGCCTTCTTCTTCGTTTCCGCCTTCTTCTCGGGGACGACCGCGATCGGCTCGGGCGCCGGAGCGGCGGCCTCGTCTTCGGCGCTCTCCGTCTTGACGTCGAATTCGAGCTCGAAATTGACCGACGGATCGTAGAAGCCGCGCACGGCGGAGAAGGGGATCTCCAGCTTCTCCGGCACGTCGGAGAAGGAAAGCCCGACCTCGAAGCCGGCATCCGTCACCTTGAGGTCCCAATACTGAAACTGGATGACGATGGTCATCTGCTCCGGATAGCGCTCGCGCAGCCTGGACGAGATGCGCACGCCGGGCGCGCCGGTCAGGAAGGTGATGAAGAAATGATGATTGCCCGGAAGGCCGGTGCGCGCGACCTCGGCCAGGACCTTGCGCATCACGCCGCGCAGAGCCTCCTGGGCCAGAATATCGTAACGGATGTGGTCGTCGGCCATCTGATGGTCGGGTTCCGTTGAATCGTCCGCATAGCTGTAATCAAGCTTGGGCGCGGCGTAAACCGCATATAGGCGCAAAGGCGTGAGGCCAAGGGGGGTGCCGGCGATTTGATCGCTCAGGCGTGAACGAGCGCTGCCTGTTTGCCGGCTGGCGACTTCTTCCTGGCGAAGGCGCCGAGAAAGGTCCGCACGCCGTTGGTGGCGGAGCGCAGCACCTCTTCCTCGGTCGGCATGCCGCCCAGCATGAAAGTGATCTGAAGCTCGGCGTTGACGAGGGCGAGGAACTGACGTGCCGCGACGTCGGGATCGCCGATCGACAGATGCCCGGCGAAGGCAAGCCGGGCGAAGCGCGCGGCAAGCGCCGACCAGGTGCGGCTCGGGCCCTGTTGGCGCCATTCGGCAAACAGTTCCGGATAACGCTCGCCTTCGGCCTGGATCAGCTTGCGCAGGAAACGGCCGTCGCGGTTGCAGATGCAGTTGCGGTTCATGCGCACGGCAAAGGCGATGAGATCAGCTTCCAGGTCCGTGGGCTGGTCGGGGAAACTGGCGATGGTGGCGAAGATGCCGGCATTGCAGCGCTCCGTCAGGTCGCGCACGACGGCGACGAAAAGCTTTTCCTTATCGCCGTGATGGTTGTAGACGGTCTGGCGCGAGACGCCGGCCTCGGCCGCGATCAGGTCGATATTGGCGCCGGCATAACCTTCACGGCAGAAGACGGAAGCGGCTGCATCCACCACCGACACGCGCTTGGCCTCATGGCTGCGTGGCGGGAAAGTGTCAGGAGAAACGCCGTGCTTCATGAAAATCTATATAGCGGTGATTGACGAATTGGACAAGCCTGTCTAAATTTGTGGACAAAACAAGGGGGAATCCCGCTGGAGAGACGAATATGTTCGCCCTGACAGGCGAATGAATTCGCTCTGGACTGTAGGATTTCCCACGGGATGGAACGTCCTGGGTTCAGACGCCGGTATTTGCGGCGACAACCAGATCCGAAAAGAGCCTTATCATGAGTCCTAAATTCCTCCGCATCGCGGTCGTGCTCGGCTTGTTGTCCGCGATCGGCCCATTTGCGATCGATATGTATCTGCCCGCGCTGCCTTCGATAGGCCAGGATCTGCATGCCGGCACGGCCGCCGTGCAGATGAGCCTTCTGATCTTCTTCCTGTCGATGGGCTTCGGGCAGATCGTCGTCGGCCCGATCTCCGACATGGTCGGCCGCAAGGCGCCGCTCTATGCCGGCCTCGCGCTGTTCATGGTCGGCGGCGTCGGCTCGGCGATGGCGCCGACCATCGAGTGGCTGATCGCCTTCCGCTTCCTGCAGGGGCTCGGCGCCAGCGCCGGCATGGCGGTGCCGCGCGCCATCGTGCGCGACCTGCACACCGGCAACGAGGCCGCCAAGCTGATGTCGCTTCTGATGCTGGTGTTCTCGGTGTCGCCGATCCTGGCGCCGCTGACCGGCAGCCAGATCATCGAGAGTTTTGGTTGGCGCGCCGTGTTCTGGACCGTCACGGGCGCCGCGGCGCTTGCAACGATCCTGCTCGCCACCTCGCTCAAGGAAACCCGCCCGGTCGAGGAGCGCGCCGGCTCGTCCTTCGGCACGGCGCTTGCCGGCTACCGCTACCTGATGGGCGACCGCAACTTCCTAGGCCTTGTGGCGATCGCGGGCTTCGGCATTGCGAGCTTCTTCGTCTATCTGTCGAGCTCGTCCTTCATCCTGATCGACCATTACGGCCTGTCGCCGTCGGTCTACAGCGTGTTCTTCTCGATCAACGCTGTCGCCTTCATCGGCATGTCGCAGCTGACCGGGATGCTCGCCGACCGTTTTGGTTTGAAGCGCGTCGTCTGGGTGGCGGTCACCGGCTATGCCACGGTCATGGTGGCGCTGTTCGCCATCATGGCCTCGGGCGTCGACCGGCTCGATGTGATGGCCGCACTGCTCTTCGTCGGCTACGGCTTCCTTGGCCTAGTCATCCCGACCACCTCGGTGCTGGCGATGGAAGAGCATGGCGAGATCGCCGGCACGGCCTCAGCGCTGATGGGCACGCTGCATTTCGCCATCGGTGCGCTGGCGATGGGCGTTGCCGGCATCTTCTTCGACGGCACGCCGCTGCCGATGGTGGCCGGCATCACGCTCTGCGCGGTGATCTCCTTCACGCTGGCCAAGCTGACGCTCGGCCGAGCACGCGAAGCGGTCGAAGCGCCGGCGGAGTAAGCAATCGCCGACAAGACAGGAAGGCCGGGTCGATCCCGGCCTTTTTTGTGTCTGGCATAAACTGCACCCGAGGCCGCGGCTTTGCGCGATGCGGCTATCTCATCAGCAATGTCGTTTGAGAGCTTCAGCCACTTGGTCGGCCGCGCCGCTGCCGTTACACGGCTATCACATTTAAGTTGGTACCTTGTATAAAAAGATACCTGCCTATATGTTGTACCGGAGACGGCGGGAGCGACCATGACCGATCCAAATGACGTCCAGCTGAAGAAGGGGGCGCTCGAATTGTGTGTGCTCGCCTTGCTCGCCCGACGCGAAAGCTACGCCTACGAGATCGCCAGCACGCTTGCCGAGCGTGTCGGCATGGGGGAAGGGACGATCTATCCGCTGATGCGGCGCATGCAGAGCGACGGGCTCGTCGAGACGTGGCTGGTCGAATCGACGAGCGGGCCCCCTCGCAAATACTACCGGCTCACCCCGGCCGGCAGGGCCGCCTACGAAGCGCGCAGCCAGGAATGGCGGAGCTTTGTCGATGCCGTCGACCTGTTCCTTGGAGAGATGCAATGAGCCGCGATTCGTTCCTTGTTTCCCTGCGCGCCAGCCTGGCCGGACTGCCTTCGGCCGAAGTCGACGAAATCGTCGCCGACTACGCTGCCCATTTCGACGAGGCGCGGGCTTCCGGGCGCAGCGAAGAGGATGTCGCCCAGGCGCGCCAGCGGCAGCGTCCAGGATCTCTCCTTGCGTATCTCAGGCTCGGGCTCGGGCGACCTTGGCAAGCTCGCGGCCAAGACCGCCAGTATCCAGATCAGCGGCAGCGGCGACGCCGATGTCGCTCCGCAGGACCAGGCCGACATCCGCGTGTCGGGCAGCGGCAATGTGAAGGTCCATGGCAACCCGAAGATCAGCTCGCATGTCAGCGGGAGCGGCAGGGTGGAGACGGTGCCCTGAGCGGCCGCAAGGCCGCTCAGACCGCACTCCGATCGAGGACGAAGCGCACCCGTTCCTCGACCGGGGCGAGAGGCAACGGCACCAGTTCGTAACCGAGCTCCGCATAGACGCCGGTCACCGAGCGGAATGTGCGCCCGGCCTCGTCGAGCGTCTGCTTGCGCTCCTCGTCCTGGGTGAAGATCTCCGGCCAGGGCGGCGCGACGAAGACACGGCGCGCGTAGCGGAATTTCCGCGCAGCGCTTGCGACGTGGTCGGGCACCGGCAGGCCGCAGAGCCTGAGATAGCCGATCGTGTCGGGCGCGCCGCGGTCGAAGAAGATTGGGCCGGGCGGTTTGGCACGCGCGGCGTGCCAGGAGCGCAGCTCCCACGACAGCATCAGCTCGGCAAAAAGCGTGCGGTCCTGCCAGGGAAGGGCAGGGCCGTCGATGGCCATCTGGTCGCGGATGATGCCGCGTCCGGCTTCGGGGGCTGTCGCGAAACCCTGGGCCCGCAGCGCCTCGATCAAGGTGGTCTTGCCGGAACCCGGACCGCCGGTCAGCACGAAGAATCGGTCGCAATCGTTTTGCATCGCTGTCCATGGATGATGGACGGCAAGGCTGCACGCCGCGCATCGAGCGCCGGACGAGCCTTGGCCGTGCGGTTGGTCTGGGAAGACGCAAAGAGGGGGAAGGTGGAGGTTTCTGTTGCCAGGTACCTCCGAACCCCGCCTAGAAGTGCGAACCGCTAGGACTTGATTTGAAGCGTTCGCGCCGCATTAAGCAGCGAGACGAGCTTCCGCATAGTTGTCGTTGGCAACTATAAGTTTAGCCCGATGACGGTGGTACAATGCCGGGCAAAAGTACGATCTTTACACCTTCGTCGATCCTATTTCGCCCCCAGCAAAAGCCGCTCCCATTTAGGAGAGCGGTTTTTGGTGGAGGCGCCGGGTACCGCCCCCGGGTCCGAACGGCTTATTTCATCGCCTGTTTATCGCCATAGTCGGTCAAGCCGACGAAGCGAATATAGGGACCGATAACGGAAAAAGAAAGGCCAAACCGGCGCTTATCCGGTTATGCCAAACTGTGCAGCCAAGGGTTGACTTGCGCGCCCAGTCAATCAAATCTCGCTCCCGGTGAGGAGTCTCTGACTTAGCGCACAGGTTGCGTAGCGCGCCACAACCCTCACCGATCGGATCGGTGGCGCCGACGAGGGGAAGTTTGATGGCCGACTATCTTGCGGATGTGAAGAAATACGATGCCGGCGCCAGCGCCGACACGGTCGATAAGATCGTCAAGCATCTGGGCATTGCGCTCAGGAACCGCGATTCCTCGCTGGTGTCCTGCACCGACCCGAAGGAACTCGACCGCGTGCGGGAGAACTGGATCGGCAAGAAGCTCGGCATCGCGGATGCCGCAAAGGCCAACGCATCGATCGAGAAGACCTGCAAGGCGATGCATGCCGACAACACCAAAAGCCGCGTGACCTTCTATTATCTGGTCGCGAAGGATCTCGGCAAACTCGGCTCGCTCTGAGGCACTGCCATCCGGCGGCCGGCACGTAACCGTGCCGGCACCGTAAACTTTTGGCGCGATCCACATCCGCAGCCTGCTTTGCGGTGTTCGACGGGCTGTCAGTCGGCTATGATTGGCTGTAAGCCCGAATCGAGGCGGAGCCGATGCGCCAATATCTTGACCTGTTGAAGCACGTGCTGGAGAACGGCGCCGACCGCGGCGACCGCACCGGTACCGGCACGCGTGGGGTGTTCGGCTACCAGATGCGCTTCGACCTTTCGCGCGGCTTCCCGGTCACGACCACCAAGAAGCTGCATCTGAAGTCGATCATCCACGAGCTTCTGTGGTTCCTGGCAGGCGACACCAACATCAAATATCTCAACGATCATGGCGTCACCATCTGGGACGAATGGGCGGACGAGAACGGCGATCTCGGACCGGTCTATGGCAAGCAGTGGCGCTCATGGCCGGACGGGCATGGCGGCGAGATCGACCAGATCGCGAATCTTTTGAAAGAGATACGCAAGAATCCTAATTCACGCCGGCTGATCGTCTCGGCCTGGAATCCGGCCGAAGTCGAGGCGATGGCGTTGCCGCCCTGCCACTGCCTGTTCCAGTTCTATGTCTCGGAAGGCCGGCTCTCCTGCCAGCTTTACCAGCGCTCGGCCGATATCTTCCTCGGCGTGCCGTTCAACATCGCTTCCTATGCCTTGCTCACCATGATGGTGGCGCAGGCGACCGGGCTGAAGCCCGGCGACTTCGTCCACACGCTCGGCGACGCGCATCTTTATTCGAACCATTTCGAGCAGGCGCGCGAGCAGATGCGGCGTACGCCCAAGGCCTTGCCGACGATGTGGATCAATCCGGAGGTGAAGGACCTCTTCGCCTTCCGCTTCGAGGATTTCCGGCTCGAGAATTATTTCGCGGATGCGAGCATCAAGGCGCCTATCGCCGTATGAGGTATGTTGATATTCAGGTGAGCCCGGCCTGCAAACGGCGGCTTCCTGCGCTTCCGGTGCTCACGTACTTCAAGTACGCTCCGCTCCGGTTCTCGGAAGTCACCGTTTTCGACTCGGTCTGACCTGAATCTCAACACACCTCTGGCGCCGCATTAGACTTGCGGCATCAGTCGATGCCGACCATGACGTCCGAGGCCTTGATCACCGCATAGGCCTGCTTGCCCTTATCGAGCGCAAGGTCGGCGACGGCTTCGTTGGTGATCGAGGAGGTGACGATGACGCCGCCGCCGATATCGATCCTGACATGCGAGGTGGTGGCTCCCTTGACGATCTCGGTGACCTTACCCTTGAGGATGTTGCGGGCGCTGATCTTCATGCGTCTTTCCTTTTGAGCTTCGCCGTTTCGTTTCCATTCATCGTAGGCTGAGACCACGACCGCGCACAATGCCGCGACAGGTGAAAAGCCTTTCCTTGTTATGTTCATACGGATATATCGGTCCGAGGCTTTGGGCCGTACGGATTTTGAAACCAGGGAGAGACTCCATGACGGGCAAGGGTTTTGGGTTGAAGGCGATCGCTATTGGAGGTCTCACGGCAATGCTGATGGCGGCGGTTCCGGCTGCCCATGCCGACGACAAGGTGGTCGTGTTTGCCGCGGCGAGCCTCAAGGACGCGCTCGACGCCGTCAACAAGGCCTGCGAGCCGGAAGTCGGCGAGGCCGCCACCATTTCCTACGCGGCGAGCTCGGCGCTCGCCAAGCAGATCGAAGGCGGCGCGCCGGCCGATATCTTCGTCTCGGCCGATCTCGACTGGATGAAATACCTCTCCGACAAGAAGCTGACCAAGCCGGATACCGAAGTGAAGCTGCTCGGCAACCAGATCGTGCTGGTGGCGCCGAAGGATTCCACGGTCGAGACCAAGGTCGAGAAGGGCTTCGACCTCGTCAAGCTGATCGGTGACGGCAAGCTTGCCATGGGCGATTTCAAGGCCGTGCCCGCGGGCAAATACGGCAAGGCGGCGCTGGAATCGCTCGGCGTATGGTCGTCGGTCGAGGGCAAGGTCGCGCAGGCCGAGAATGTGCGCGCGGCGCTGAAGCTGGTGTCGACGGGCGAGGCGGCGCTGGGCATCGTTTACGCCACCGACGCGCATGCCGAGAAGGGCGTCAAGGTCGTCGGCACCTTCCCGGAAGATTCGCATCCGCCGATCATCTACCCGATTGCCCAGACCGCGGATTCGAAGGACAAGGATACGGTCGCTTTCCTGAAATGCGTCGAGTCGGCCAAGGCCGCCGCGCTCTTCAAGGAGCAGGGTTTCACGGTGCTCGCGCCGAGCAACTGAGAAAGACCGCGCAAACGCTACCATGAATTGGCTGCTGGACCTCACTCCCGACGAATGGAATGCGGTCCGGCTGTCGATCAAGGTGGCGACGGTGGCGATGATCGCCAGCCTGCCGCCGGGCATCCTGATAGCGCTCTTGCTCGCGCGGGGGCGTTTCTGGGGCAAGAACCTGCTCAACGGGCTGGTGCATCTGCCGCTGATCTTGCCGCCGGTGGTGACCGGCTATCTCCTCTTGCTGACCTTCGGCCGGCGTGGGCCGGCCGGCGCCTTTCTTGCCGAGCATTTCGGCATCGTCTTTTCGTTCCGGTGGACGGGCGCGGCATTGGCCTGCGGGGTCATGGGCTTTCCGTTAATGGTGCGGGCGATCCGGCTGTCGATCGAGGCTGTCGACCGCAGAATCGAGGCAGCGGCCGGCACGCTCGGCGCCAATCCGCTCTGGGTGTTCGCCACCATCACCCTACCGCTGATCCTGCCCGGCCTCATCGCCGGTGCGATCCTGTCCTTCGCCAAGGCGATGGGCGAGTTCGGCGCCACAATCACCTTCGTCTCCAACATCCCCAACGAAACGCAGACGCTGCCTTCCGCGATCTACACCTTCACCCAGGTTCCCGGCGGCGATGAAGGCGCGCTCAGGCTGACGCTGATCTCGATCGCCATCTCGATGGTCGCGCTCATCGCGTCGGAAGTGCTGGCGCGGCGCGTCGGCCGGCGGATGGACATCGAATGACGCTCTCCGTCGACATCAGCCATCGGCTCGGCGATTTCGCCCTGGAAGCGCGTTTCGAGAGCGCCGGCCGGCTGACGGCGCTGTTCGGGCCGTCCGGCTCGGGCAAGTCGACGCTGATCAACCTGATCGCTGGCCTGATCCATCCGGACAAGGGCGGCATCGCCGTCGACGGGCGCGTTTTGGCTGACACCGCTGCGGGCGTCTTCGTGCCTCTGCACAAACGGCGGATCGGCATGGTGTTCCAGGATGCGCGGCTGTTCCCGCATATGAGCGTCGCCGGCAATCTGCGCTACGGCCGCTGGTTCACGCCGGCTTCCGAACGCTACGCCAAAATGGATGCGGTGGTCGATCTGCTCGGCATCGGGCATCTGCTCGACCGGCGGCCGGCGAAACTTTCGGGCGGTGAAAAACAGCGTGTCGCGATCGGCCGTGCCCTGCTCGCCAGCCCGAAACTGCTTTTGATGGACGAGCCGCTCGCCTCCCTCGACGAGGCGCGCAAGGCCGAGATCCTGCCCTATATCGAGCGGCTGCGCGACGAGACGAAGATCCCGATCGTCTATGTCAGCCATTCCGTCGCCGAGGTGGCGCGGCTGGCGAGCGACGTCGTGGTGCTGTCTCAGGGCAAGGTCGCGGCCTCAGGCCCGACCGAGGCGATCATGCAGCGGCTCGACCTGTTGCCGGCGGAAGAGCGCGGCGAGGGCGGAGCGGTGCTCGATACCAAAATTCTGCGCCACGACGAGGCATTCGGCATGACCGTGCTCGGCTCGGAGGCCGGTGAGATACGTGTGCCGCGGCTGGCCCGGCCGGTCGGAGCCACGGTGCGGCTGCGCATCCGCGCCCGCGACGTCATGATCGCCACCGAGCAGCCGGCGGGCCTCAGCGCGCTTAACATTTTGGCGGGGACGATCACGGCTGTCAGGCCGGGCATAGGGCCGACGGTGGAAATCGCCATCGACTGCAATGGCGCGGTCGTGCTGGCGCGTATCACCGAACAGTCCAAACACACCCTTCGTCTGGCGCTTGGCCGCCAGGTGTTCGCGGTGATCAAGACAGTGAGCTTCGACAGCGCGACGACCGGGGCAGGGCTGTCGATTGAGGCCGATGGTTGACGAAAGAGCAATATCGCTATGTTGATTTGGAATAGCGATCTGGCGCCAGAGAGGGTAATCTGTGCATGATCGCGGAGGACAAGGCATGCCATCGTTGAGCCTGCGGATAAATCTCGACCCCGACGGCCGGATCGGCCCCGGCAAGATCGAGTTGCTGGAACAGATCGCCGCCTTCGGCTCGATCTCGGCCGCGGCGCGCGGCATGGAGATGTCCTACAAGCATGCCTGGGACCTGGTCGAGGACATGAACCGGGTATTCGGCAAGCCGCTGGTCGCGGCGCAGACAGGCGGCCGCAAAGGCGGCGGCGCGCAACTGACATCGGTGGGTCTGGCGGTCGTCAGCCGGTTTCGGGCGATAGAGCGAGCCGCTTCATCGGCCGCCGCCGTGCATATGCAGGCCTTGCAGTCGGAAATCGATGCGGGATGAGCAGTAGGCAGTAGGCAGTAGGCAGTAGGCAGTAGGCAGTAGGCAGTAGGCAGTGATGTCCGAGCGTTGCTCGACGCGCACGAAATTCCACGACTCTCTATTGCCTAATCCCTACTGCCTAATCCTCTGGCTTCCTCAGCAGATACGTATCCATGATCCAGCCCTTCTTTCGCCGGGCTTCTTCACGCACCGTCTGGATCTCGGCGCCGACATCGCCCAGCCGGCCGGCGATAATGATCTCGTCCGGCGTGCCGAGATAGGCGCCCCACTGGATGAGGACGTTCTGGTCGGCCAGCGTGTTGAAGGCGCATTTGCCGTCGAGCATGACTATGGTCGAGCCGGCATTGGCTGGCAGTCCTTCTTCGGTCAACCGCCGCCCGGTGGTGACCAGGATCGAATCGCCGATGCGGTTGAGTGCTGTCGCGTGGGCGGCGGCCAGCGCCTGGATCGCGGTGATGCCGGGGATGACTTCGAGCTCGAAGCCGACATTGCCCCTGAGGCGCACGCGCTCGAGGATGCGCAGCGCGCTGTCATAGAGCGACGGATCGCCCCAGATCAGGAACGCGCCGCAGCTATCTTCGGCAAGCTCCTCGCGGATCAAGGTCTCGTAGATTTCGGCGATCGCCTCGTGCCAGTCGTCGACGGTCGTCCGGTAAGACGATGTCGGCTCGGCCCGAACCGGCACATCGAACTCGACCGGGCGCGATTTCGGATTGGTGACGAAGCGGTCGCAGATCTGCCGGCGCAAATCGGCGAGATCGTTCTTCGTCGCTCCCTTGTCGGGAATGAACAGCACGTCGGCTCGGTTCAGGCCGTCGATGGCCTGGACCGTCATGTGGTCGGGATTGCCGGCGCCGATGCCGATGACGAGAAGCTTGCGCATGGCGATCTCCTGCCCGATCGGCGGCGCGGTGTCCAGAAGTACCGGTACAGGGTGACGAAGGGCTTTGAAACGCCGTCTGGAAACGGCTAGATGGAAGCGCGCATCCGGCTGGTCCCGGCATCGTTGCAGAGAGGAGGGTCCATGTTACGCACCGTAGTGGCCGCAGCGCTGGCAATCATGGCCGCTCCGGCCCTCGCCAATGATTCCGTCGCCGAGCTCGGCACCGGCGGGCTGATCCTGTCGCGCAGCGATGCGGTCGCCATGCAGAGCGAGGATCTTTTCATCTCGCCGGAGAAGGTGACGGTCGATTATGTCTTCCGCAACAACACCGACAAGGATGTCAGCTCCATCGTCGCGTTCCCGATGCCCGACATCGAGGGCGATCCCAACGAGATGCCGGCGATCCCGGAAGCGCAGAGCGACAATTTCCTCGGCTTCGAGGTGACGATCGACGGCGTCGACGCGAAGCCCCAGCTCGAGCAAAGGGCGTTTGCGCTGGGCATCGACATCACCACGGACCTCAAGGCGCAGAACGTGCCGCTCTATCCGTTCGGCGATGCCGCCAAGGCGGCGCTGGCGAAGCTGCCAAAGGATGTCGCCAAGGATTGGGAAGACCGCGGCATCATCATCGAGGATACCGCCGATGACGGCTCGGGCATGCAAACCGCCTATGCGCCGTTCTGGCAATTGCGCTCGACCTATTGGTGGCGCTCGACCTTCCCTGCCAACAAGGAGGTCCATGTTTCGCACCGCTATAAGCCGAGCGTCGGCGGCACCTCCTCGGTCAGTTTCTTCTCCGACGGCCAGTTCCAGGGCCAGTATGCGGCCTACAAGACCCGCTATTGCATGGACGGCGCGTTCGAGAACGCGGTCCGCAAGGCCGCGAAGGAAAACCCCGACGGCTATCCGAAATATTACGAGAGCCGGATCGCCTACATCCTGACCACGGGGGGTAATTGGGCCTCCGGCACTATCGGCAACTTCAAGCTGACGATCGACAAGGGCAGCCCCAAGAACCTCGTCTCCTTCTGCGGCGACAATGTCAAAAAGGTCGGGCCGACGACGTTCGAGATCACCGCCAAGGATTTCTATCCCGAGCACGACATCGACATCCTGCTGCTGGAGCCGTCGGACAATGGCGGGAACGGCGGCTGATGGACATCGCGAT
This sequence comes from Mesorhizobium sp. BH1-1-5, assembly GCF_020165615.1. Taxonomy (NCBI): domain Bacteria; kingdom Pseudomonadati; phylum Pseudomonadota; class Alphaproteobacteria; order Hyphomicrobiales; family Phyllobacteriaceae; genus Mesorhizobium; species Mesorhizobium sp. BH1-1-5. Next base: position 179,110 of record NZ_JAIUIM010000002.1, on the reverse strand, counting down.
CTATGTCGCCATCGCCGAAAACGGCGTGATCGGCCGGGAGGGCGGCCTGCCGTGGCGGCTTTCCACCGATCTCAAGCGCTTCAAGGCCGACACGATGGGCAAGCCGATCATCATGGGCCGCAAGACCTATGAAGGCATCGGCCGGCCGCTGCCCGGCCGTCTCAACATCGTGGTGACGCGCGACGAGACCTGGCGCGCCGAGGGTATAGAAGTGGCCCACTCGCTGGATGACGCGATCGCGCTGGCCAAGGTGCGCGGCCGCTGCATGGCGGGAGCGGAGGAGATCTGCGTGGTCGGTGGCGGCGAGATCTACGCGCAGGCTTTGCCGCTTGCCGACCGGCTGCACGTGACGCATGTGCTGGCCAGCGTCGGTGGCGACGCGCATTTCCCGCCGATCGATCCAGATGTCTGGCAAGTTGTCCGCGCCGAGGATTTTCCTGCCGGCGAGAAGGACAGCCACGCCACGCGCTATACAGTGTACGAACGCCGTCGCGACGCTCATTGACGACGACAAAGGGTCGCTACCTCTCCAAATCGCATCGTGGCGACGGCACATCGCGTTGAAAGCGGATCGACGCGTCCCTATAGAAGAACGATGTTACAGCAGCGCGCGTCCAACCGGACGCGCAAGAGGTCGCTGTAAAACTTTGATTTTGGCGCATGTTTCCTTTCCGAAAACCGATATGGGTTTTTGGGGTCATGCGCTAGGATTGCGCCGTAAGGCCTGAGGGAACCGAAGCGAAAGGACATTCATGCCCTGGAACGACAAGAGCGGTGGCGGCGGCCCTTGGGGCGGCGGCGGCAATCAGGGGCCCTGGGGGCAGGGACCGAAAGGGCCAAGCGGTCCGCAAGGTTCGCCTCCCGATCTCGAGGACATCATCCGCCGCGGCCAGGACAGGCTGCGGCGCGCGCTTCCGGGAGGTGGCGGCGCCAGCCCGGCCGTGCTCGGACTGATCGCGCTGGCGCTCATCGCGCTGTGGGCCTTCAAGGCGATCTATACCGTGCAGCCTGACGAAGTCGCGGTCGAACTGCGCTTCGGCAAGCCGAAGGCCGAGCTTTCGCAGCCGGGCCTGCATTTCCACTGGTGGCCGATCGAAACGGTCGAGACCGCCAAGATCTCCGAGCAGCTCGTCAGCGTCGGTGGCGGCGCGAGCAGCGGCTCCGGGCTGATGCTCTCCGGCGACCAGAACATCGTCAACGTGCAGTTCTCCGTCGCCTACCAGGTCTCCGATCCCAAGGCCTATCTGTTCGACGTTTCCGATCCCGACGGCATGCTGGCCCAGGTCGCCGAAAGCGCCATGCGCGAAGTCGTCGGCCGGCGCCCGGCCCAGGACATCTTCCGCGACGATCGCCAGGGTATCGCAACGGCGGTGCGCGAGATCATCCAGGGCACGCTCGACGGTTACAAGACCGGCCTCCAGGTCAACGCGATCTCGATCGAGGACGCAGCGCCGCCGCGCGAAGTGGCCGATGCCTTCGACGAGGTGCAGCGCGCCGAGCAGGACGAGGACAAGTTCGTCGAGCAGGCCAACCAGTACTCCAACCAGAAGCTCGGCCAGGCACGCGGTCAGGCGGCGCAGGTCCGCGAGGACGCCGCCGCCTACAAGAACCGTGTCGTGCAGGAGGCGGAGGGCGAGGCGCAGCGCTTCATCTCCGTCTACAACGAATACGCCAAGGCGCCCGACGTCACGCGCAAGCGCCTCTATCTCGAAACCATGGAGAAGATCCTGAAGGACTCGAACAAGGTCGTCGTCGAGCAGGGCAATGGTCAGGGCGTGCTGCCCTACCTGCCGCTGCCGGCATTGCAGCCGAAGGCGCCACCGGCGCCGGCGCTGGGCGTGACGACGGGAGGTAACCAGTGATGGCCAACCGTCTTCCCATCATCGCCGTCATCGCGGCCGTCCTTCTGTTCCTGCTCTACTCCTCGATCTTCGTGGTCAATGCCGGTCAGCAGGCGATCGTGCTCAGGTTCGGCGAGATCATCGACGTCAAGAGCGAGCCCGGGGTCTACTTCAAGGCGCCGTTCGCCTTCTTCGATGCGGATAGCGTGCAAATGGTCGAAAAGCGCGTAATGCGCTTCGACCTCGACAACATCCGCGTGCAGGTGTCGGGCGGCAAGTTCTACGAGGTCGACGCCTTCATCGCCTACCGCATTTCGGACCCGCGCACCTTCCGCGCGGCGGTGTCCGGACAGGTGGAACTGGCCGAAGCCCGGCTGAGGACGCGTCTCGACGCGGCGCTGCGCCGTGTCTACGGCCTGCGCGACTTCGAGGCTGCGCTCTCCGAGGAGCGCGGCGTCATGATGCGCGAGGTGCGCGACCAGCTTCGCCCCGATGCGACCTCGCTCGGCCTCGACATCGAGGATGTGCGCATCCGCCGGACCGATCTGACGGCGGAGGTCTCGCAGCAGACTTACGACCGCATGAAGGCCGAGCGCCTGGCGGAAGCCGAGCGGCTGAGAGCCCGCGGCAACGAGGCTGCGCAGCGCATCAGGGCGCGAGCCGACCGCGAGGTCGTCGAGATCGTCGCCGAGGCGCAGAAGGAATCGGAAATCCTGCGCGGCGAGGGCGATGCGCAGCGCAGCGCCACCTTCGCGGACGCCTATAAGCGCGATCCGGCCTTCTTCGATTTCTATCGCTCGATGAATGCCTATGGCACGGCGCTGGACAACACCGGAACGACGATGGTGCTCTCGCCCGAGTCCGAGTTCTTCCGCTACTTCCGCGATCCGGACAGCAAGCCCGGGCCGGCACCTGCCGCGCCTGCGACGGCTCCGGCGCCTGCGACCGGCACCGCCCAGTAGCGGGCGGTGCAGGACTTTCTGGCGGCGATCGGCCTGGTCCTGGTGATCGAAGGGCTGGTTTATGGAGGGTTTCCGGCTTTGGCCCGGAAACTCGCCACCGAGGTGCTGTCGGTGCCGGAAAATGTGCTGCGGATCGGCGGGCTGGTGGCGATCGCCATCGGTGTCGGCATCATCTGGCTGGTCCGCGGCTAATTGTTTGTCTTACGCAATTCCGGACGGAAAACCGCTTGGCACTTTTCCTGGAATTGCTCGAATGAAAATTCCTTGGTGCCGAAGCGATTGACGATTTATCTTCTGCCGATAGCTATGGCCGCAAACGTGCCTTATTTCTTGCCAACATGAACCGGACAGGCGCCTTTGCGGATGCGCTTTTCCTTTTCAGAAACACCGGGAGGCCATGATGATATCCGACACCCTGTTGCGCGCGGCACGGCGCATGGTCTTTGCCGGCGCCACGGCATTCGCGGTTGGCATTGTTGCCGTTCCGTCTTTCGTCACGCCGACGATCGCCTCCGATGGACCGCCTTCGGTGGCCGATCTCGCCGAGCGGCTGCTCGGCGCAGTGGTCAACATCTCGACCTCGCAGACGGTGAAAGGCACGGAAGGACCGGGCGCGGTGCCAATGCCGCAACTGCCCGAGGGATCGCCGTTCCAGGATTTCTTCGACGATTTCTTCAAGAACCGTGGCGGTGACAAGGGGGGAGCCGCGCAGAAAGTGCAGTCGCTCGGCTCCGGCTTCGTCATCGACGCCGAGCAGGGCATCGTGGTGACCAACAACCACGTCATCGCCGATGCCGACGATATCGAGGTCAACTTCTCCGACGGCATCACGCTGAAGGCGACGCTGGTCGGCACCGACACCAAGACCGATGTCGCGGTGCTGAAGGTCGATCCGAAAGGCCACAAGCTGACCGCGGTGAAATTCGGCGATTCCACCAAGATGCGCGTCGGCGACTGGGTGATGGCGATCGGCAATCCGTTCGGCCTGGGCGGCACGGTCACGGTCGGCATCGTCTCGGCGCGCAACCGCGACATCAATTCAGGACCCTATGACGACTTCATCCAGACCGACGCCGCCATCAACCGCGGCAATTCCGGCGGTCCGCTGTTCAACGCCGAAGGCGAGGTCATCGGCATCAACACGGCGATCATCTCGCCGTCGGGTGGCTCGATCGGCATCGGCTTCTCGATTCCTTCGCAGCTTGCCGCGGGCGTCGTCGACCAGCTTCGCCAGTATGGCGAGACGCGGCGCGGCTGGCTTGGCGTGCGTATCCAGCCGGTGACGGACGACATAGCCGAAAGCCTCGGCATGGCGACCGCCAAGGGCGCGCTGGTGGCCGGCGTCATCAAGGGCGGGCCGGTCGACAACGGCTCGGTCCAGGCCGGCGACGTCATCATCAAGTTCGACGGCAAGGATATCCATGAAATGCGCGACCTGCCGCGCGTCGTCGCCGAAAGCCCGGTCGGCAAGGCGGTCGACGTGGTCATCGTGCGCAAGGGCGTCGAGCAGACCGTCAAGGTGACGCTCGGCCGGCTCGAGGACGGCGAGAAGCTGGCCAGCGGCGAGAACGGCAACACCGACCAGGACAAGGGCGACAAGGCGGCCCCTCCGGTATCGACGGCCTCGGTGCTCGGCATGACGGTCGGCGAACTCAACGACCAGACGCGGCAGAAGTTCGGCATCGCGGCCGACGTGTCGGGCGTGGTCATCACCGATGTCGCCAAGGATTCGGCGGCGGCCGAGCGCGGCATCCAGCCCGGCGAGGTGATCACCGAGATCGCGCAGGAATCGGTCGGCACGCCGAAGGATGTGATGGACCGGATCGGCGCGCTGAAGGAACAGGGCCGCAAGAACGCGCTGTTGATGCTGGCCTCGAAGACCGGTGAGCTGCGCTTCGTCACGATCCGGATGGATTGAGTCCGCAAACGCGCCCAACCAACTCGGCTTCAATGAAAAGGGCGGCTAGCGGACCGCCCTTTTTCGTGCCTGCCAGTCCTCGCGCGACAGCCTGTACATTGCATGCCGCTTGAGGTGCGGGTGGCTGCCGGGGACAGCAGGATGATCGAAATCGGCGTCCGCATCGGCTCGCATGCCGAGCCGCTTCATGACGGCGATCGAGCGATGATTGCCGGCGACCGCGAAGGATACGATTTCGTCGACGCCAAGCGTTTCGAAGCCGAAGGCAAGCCAGGCTTCCGACGCCTCGGTGACATAGCCCTTGCCCCAGAATTCCGGCGCCAGCCGCCAGCCGATCTCGATCGTGCCGGGCGCCAGCACATCGATGTCTTCCGTCCCGGACAATCCGACGAAGCCGATGCATTCGCCAGTTGCGGCAAGCTCGGCCGCGGCGAAGCCGTAGCCATCCTCATCGATCCAGGCGCGCACCTCGTCCATCTTGGCGTCGGCCGCGGCACGGTCGCGGCGAAACGGGAAGAATTCCATCACGCGCTCGTCGGAGTTGATGCGATGGAAAAGCGCGCGGTCGCGCTCTTCCCAGTTGCGCAGGATCAGGCGCTCGGTGCGGATCGGCGTCATGGGAGACCTCTTGATAATTCTACTCCGGCGGACATCTGACGCGGCTTTCTGCGCTTCCGGTGCTCACGGACTCAAATGTCCGCTCCGCTCCGGTTCTCGACAGCCACGCCACATGTCTCGCCGGAGCGAATTCTGAAGAGGTCTCATTCGGCGAACTCGTCCCGGCGGTAGCCCTGGAGATAGAGCAGCGCGGTCAGGTCGCCATGATCGATGCGGATCCGCGCCTGTTCCGCCACCGCCGGCTTGGCGTGAAGCGCGACGCCGGTGCCGGCAAGACGGATCATGTCGAGATCGTTGGCGCCGTCGCCGACCGCGATGGCATCCTCGGTCGTCAGCCCGAGCCTCCCCGCGATGTCGAGCAGCGCTTCGGCCTTGGCGGCGCGGCCGAGGATCGGCTCGGCCACCATGCCGGTGAATTCGCCGCCGTCCTCGATCAGCCGGTTGGCCCGGTTTTCCTGGAACCCGAGCATATCGGCGATGCGGCTGGTGAAGACGTCGAAGCCGCCGGAGACCAGCGCCGTCCAGGCACCGTTGGCGCGCATCGTTTGCACCAAGGCGCGGCCGCCCGCGGCGAGCGTCAGCCGGTTGGCGATGATGCGGTCGACAACGGCGGTGTCGAGGCCTTTGAGCAAGGCGACGCGTTCGCGCAAAGCGGGTTCGAAGGCGATCTCGCCATTCATCGAGCGCGCGGTGATCGCCGCCACATGGTCCTTGACGCCGATCTCGTCGGCAAGCTCGTCGATGCATTCCTGGTCGATCATCGTCGAATCCATGTCCGCAAGCAGGATCTTCTTGCGCCTGGCTTCAGCGAGCTGGACGATCACGTCGACCGGCTCGGACGCCAATGCGGCGCGCAGATTGGCGGTCATTTCGCCGATATCGGGCGTCTGCGGCAAAACGAGATCGCAGGCGATGTCCTCGGCCAGCCAATGAACGGCGCTTGCGCCGGCGGCCCGCAAGGCCATATTCGCAAGCGAGGCCGGCACGGCGCGGGCTTCTGGACGGGACACTAAAGTGGCGATCAGCGGCATCGAGAATTCCGGCAAGCAGGCGGGCGAAGGCCGCGTCAAGAACGCAATCCTGATAGCCGGGCCGACCGCCAGCGGCAAGTCGGCGCTGGCGCTCGATCTCGCCGGGCGCGATGGCGGCGTCATCGTCAACACCGATTCCATGCAGGGCTATTCGGTGCTCGATGTCCTGACGGCGCGACCGAGCGCCGCCGAAATGGCACGCGTTCCGCACTTCCTCTACGGCCATGTGCATCCCTCCACGGCCTATTCCACCGGTGCTTGGCTGCGCGATGTCACGAGGCTCATAGAAGACGGCGTCCTGTCGGGCCGTCCGGTCGTTTTCGTCGGCGGCACCGGGCTCTACTTCCGCGCCCTGGCCGAAGGCATCTCGGATATGCCGGACATTCCACCGACCGTCCGTGAGCGCTGGCGCTACGAGCTCAAGGAACAAGGGGCCGAAAGACTGCATCGCCTGCTGATGCACGAGGACTCGGCTATGGCCATGCAGCTCAGGCCGACCGACGGCCAGCGCATCGTGCGGGCACTCGAGGTGCTCGATGCTTCGGGGCGCTCGATCCTGGAATGGCAGGCGGAGCGCGGCCGACCGCTGATCGATCGCGACAGCGCGCGCTTCCTGGTCATCGAGCCGGACCGGGAGCAACTGGTGCGGCGCATAGAGGCGCGTTTCGACCAGATGCTCGACAAGGGCGCGCTCGACGAAGTGCGTCAGCTCACCGCGCTCGGCCTCGACCCGGATCTGCCGGCGATGAAAGCGATCGGCGTGCGCGAGCTCCAGGCGGCAATGGCCGGACAGTCGGATTTTCCCGAAGCCATCGAACGCGCCAAGATCGCGACGCGGCAGTATGCCAAGCGCCAGTCGACCTGGTTCAGGCACCAGCTGGGAGCGGAATGGCGCAGGCTGCGGCGGGCGACGAATCGGCTGTCCAGGACTGACTAAAAGCTTTTTCAATCAGCACCTTAAAATCCCCGGCTCTAATTCTCGCCAAGGTTGTCCGGGTTAACGGTCCGTAAGGTCAGCCATGCCATAACCTCAGGGGCTACAGTGCCGCGGGGAGTAGATGCGTTTCCATAAGGCGGAATCCGCATTTTTCGTGTTTATTTTTGTGATCCTGGCCGCGGGCCTGGTGACCTTCCATGCCTATGGCCAATTGCAGGACATCGCCGCCGACCTCGATACGGCTTCGCGCGTCGACAAAATCATCTATCTCAACAAATTGCTGTTCGTCACCGGCGCGCTGCTGGCGACCGCGCTGTTCTTCGGCACCTTCTTCATCTACCCGCTGATCCGCGGCCAGGTGCGGGAAGAGGGCAAGCTCAGGGCCATGACGGTTTCGCTCAGCGCCCGTTCGCAGACGCTCGAGCAGGCGGCGCTCACCGACAGTCTCACCGGAATGCAGAACCGCCGCTATTTCGACGATGCGCTGCGCGAATATCTGCACGAGTTTCGCCGCATCGACAGGCCGGTCGGGCTGATGATCCTCGATCTCGATCATTTCAAACAGGTCAACGACACGCATGGGCACGATGTCGGCGACGAGGTGCTGAGGGCCGTCGCTACTTGCCTGAGAGGCATGACGCGCTATCACGATGTGGTGGCGCGGCTGGGCGGCGAGGAGTTTGCCGTCGTCACCCCCAACATGGATGTCGAACTGCTCGCCAGGTTCGCCGAGCGCATCCGCAAGGCGATCGCCAACATGTCGATCATGTCGGGCAATGTGCGGCTGAAGGTCACCACCAGCGTAGGCCTTGCCGTCTGGGATCATAAGGAGAGCGCGGAGGATTTCTACCGCCGCGCCGATCGCCAGCTCTATGAGGCGAAGAAGCAGGGCCGCAATCGCGTCTGCGCCTGAAATCCCACCACTAAATTCGTCAGGCTGGCCGTCTGAAGCCGCCTTCTGCGCTTCTACAGCGCCGCGCGCCCGTTCGGACGCGCAAAGGCCGCTGTAGCACTTTTGACTTTGCGCGTGAGCCTTTCCGAAAATCGCTCTCGATTTTCGGGGTCATGCGCGTGCTCACGGACTTTATGTCCGCTTCGCTTCGGTTCTCGAAGGCGACTTCACCCGACTGAGCCTGACGAATTTCCTGGCGGGATTTACCTGCTTGCGAGGATGGCCGATCAATCGTTGAGCTGGCGCATGCCGAAGGTCGAGGGCTTCAGGCCGTAGCGCGTGTCGAAGTCGTCGTCGGGCTGGACGCGGGCGGCGGCGGTGGCCGGCTTCTTATAGTCCGGGTCGCCGGCCTGGCGCGAAGAGTCCACGGCCTCGGCGTACGCCATGGATTGCTGCGGCTTCGGAACGTTGCGCAGCCGCTCGACGATCATGGCCAGGTCGACGTCGCTGCCGTCCACGGAGGGTTCGATCTGCTCGCCCTTGGCGGTTCCGGGGATGAATTGCTGTGGCAGCTTCTCGAACTTCAGCCGCATGGTTGTCGCGACGCCTTCGCCGAAAGCGATGGCCTCGCGCTGGCCCATGGAGGACAGGAAGGCCAGGGTCGAGGCAGAGGAGTCGGCGATGGCCGAGCGGATAATCGCTTGGTCCTGCTCGTTGGCAAGCCGCATGGCGAAGAAGGTCGAGCATTGCGACAGGATGGTCGGGTCAAGCTCGCCTGGGCGCTGGGTGACGACGCCGAGATAGCAGCCATATTTGCGGCCCTCCTTGGCGATGCGCGACAAAGCATGGCGGGTCGGCGCGAAGCCGAGACGCGGATCTGCCGGCATGTAGCGGTGGGCTTCTTCGCAAAGCAGGAGCAGCCTCAGCCGGCCCTCGCTCCACAGGGCCAGGTCGAAGGCCAGGCGCGCCAGCACCGAGCAGACCGAGTTGACGACTTCCGAAGGCATGCCCGCCATCTCGAAGCAAGTGACCGGGCGGCCATGGCTGGGGACGCGGAAGATATTGCCGATCGTTTCGTGGATCGTGTCCTCGATCAGGCGTGAATTGAACATGAAGCGATAACGCGGATCGGCGGCGGCCGATTCGATGCGCATCTTCAGCGATTTCAGGGTCGGGCGGTCGTTCTTGCTTTCAAGCAGGCCCATGCGCTCGTCGATCTGCTTGATGAGATCGGCGATGCGGTAAGGCACCGGCGTGTCCGCCGTCAGCGCATCGCTGCCGCGCCGGACATAGGTGCCGGAATTCGGGTTGCGGTAGAGGTTCTTGGCGGCCGGGATCAGGTCGCGCAGGACATCCACTTCCTCGGGCACCGTCTCGCGGCCGCGAAACAGCACTTCGGCGAACTCCTCCAGCCTGAACATCCAGAACGGCAGGTCGAGCGTCTTGGAATCGACCTTGACGCAATATTCCGGCAGCGAGGCGGCGAACTCGTTGTGCGGGTCGAGGATGAGCACACGCAAGTCCGGACGCGCCTCGATCGTCTTGCGCAAGAGCAGCGAGACCGCCGTCGACTTGCCGACGCCGGTGGTGCCGACGATGGCGAAATGGCGCGCCAGCGTGTCGTCGATGGCGATGTTGGCATCGATCGATTCATCCTGCGATAGCGTACCGATGGTCACCGAATGGCGCCCGGCCAGGTCGTAGACCGCCTGCAGGTCGCGGCTGCGGATGCTGTGGGCAATGGCGCCGATATGCGGATAGGTGGTGATGCCGCGGTCGAACACCGGCTTGGAGCCGGGCTCGGCGCCGTCGCGCACTTCGCCGACCAGTTCGACGCTGACCTCGATCAGGTTCTGCCCTTCGTGGTTCCAGGCGAGGTCCGACTTGCCGATGGCATAGACAAGGCCGACCGTTCTTGTCGAGCCGAGATTGATGGAGATCATCTTGCCGACTGTCCAAAGGCCGGTGACGGCGCCTTCGGCGTCTTCCGCATAGGCGCAAATGGTGGCGCGCGCGCCGTCGCATTGCACGACATTGCCCAGAATGCGCTTGTCGTTCTGCTGGATGTTGCGGCGTTCCTGCGAGGTCGGTTCCCCAACGGAGGCTTCGCGTTCAACAAACATAATGCCCTGGTCCCATTCCCCTGGAGCGTCGACCCTATCCAATCGGGGTTAAAGTCAGGTGAGGTCGGATGGTGTAGGCAGCGTTAAGCCAGCCGCGGCAATTCGATCGAAACCCTCTTCTCAGCGTGCAGGATTCCGATATATTGGACGAATGAACGATATATCGAATGACCTCAACGCCACGATCGGCAGGCGGATACACTCCGAGAGGACGGTGAGGGCCTGGTCGCTTGCCGAATTGGCCGAACGTTCGGACGTCTCGAAGGCGATGCTGAGCGCGATCGAACGCGGCACGACCAGCCCGACCGCGGCGCTCTTGGTGCGCATCGCGGCGGCCTTCGGCATGACGCTGTCGACGCTGATCGCACGAGCCGAGATGCAAGGCGGCGGCGTTTCGCGCAAGGACGAGCAGCCGGTCTGGCGGGATCCGGCAACCGGCTACATCCGGCGGCATCTGTCGCCGTCATCGCGGATGCCGCTGGAGCTGATCAGGGTCAGCCTGCCGCCGGGCGCCAAGGTCAGCCTCCCGGCCGCATCCTACGCCTTCATCAAGCAGCAGATATGGCTGATCGACGGGAGGCTGGATTTCACCGAGGGCGATGTGGTGCACCGGCTCGAGCCCGGCGACTGCCTGGCGCTGGGCGCACCCTCGGATTGCGTCTTTCGTGCTCCCGGGCCGGACGCGGCGGAGTATCTCGTGGCGCTGGTCAGGGACTGATTGCGATGCCGCGCCGGCCAAAACGCTCGCATAATGGCGGGCCGCCGCTCGACGACTATGACGGCCCGCCCTGGGGCAAGGGCGACGCCTACATTTTCCTCGCCTGGCGCGCCGCCCATGACAAGGCCTGGAAGGCGCCAAGCCAGGCCATCATGCTGATGCGGGTGGAGAGGGCCGAGCGGCTCGGGCTGACCTATGAGGAATACACGCTCGAGATCCTGGAGCGCGGGCGCCATCTCAGCGAGGACGATGCCGACCGTATCGCCGAAATCAGGCGGGCGCGACGACGCAAGCGGACCAGCCATTTCGAATGATCTCGTCCCCGATACCCCTGGAGCACCAGCATGAACTCCCTTGAAATCCGGACGTTGACCGACGACGCGGCAACCGCGGCCATGCTCTCCGATCTCTTGATCGAGACAGTTGCGGCCGGCGGATCGGTGAGCTTCATGCATCCATTGTCACCTGGAGCAGCGCGGGATTTCTGGTGCAAGTCGCTTGCCGCGGCCGCGCGCGGCGAAAGGGCGGTGCTGGGCGCATGGCGGGGCGGGGCGCTTGCCGGCACCGTCACGCTGCTGCTCGACTTCCCGGCCAATCAGCCGCACCGCGCCGAGATCGCCAAGCTGATGACCGGCCGCGACCATCGCGGCAAAGGCGTCGCGACCCGCCTGATGCGCGCCGCCGAGGAACTCGCCGTCGAGAAGGGCCGCACGCTGCTCGTGCTGGACACGGCGAGCGAGGAGGGCGCGGCCGGCCTCTATGAGAAACTCGGTTTCACCTTGACCGGCGAGATCCCCGATTTCGCGCTCAAGCCGCATGGCGGGCTGACCGGCACCCTTATCTACTGGAAACGGATCGGAGCGGCAGCCGGCGCGCTATGCTGAAACCTTGGCGATGCGCGACAGGAGCCAGCGGCGAAAATCCTGCTCGGCGCCGGACAGTCGCGACGATGACGGCCTCGTCAGGAAATGGCCCGACGGGCTCGACAGCTCGAAATCCGAAAGCCTGACCAGAGCCTTGTCCCTGAGCGCGGCGTCGACCAGAGGCCGGGAGCCCAGCAGCGCCCCGGCGCCGGTCTTCGCCGCTTCCAAGGCGGCGACGAAACTGTCGAAGCGATGCGAGCGCCGGGAATGGCCGGCAAGCCTTGCTGCGGCAAACCATTCCGCCCACATCTCGCGCGCGCCGGCCACCAGGAGAAGCGGCAACGACGTCCAATCGCCACCGAGGGCGAGTGTTGGCGCCGCGACCGGGACAAGCCGCTCGACCGTCAGCCGGTCGGCTTCGCGCCCGGGAAAGGACCCGTTGCCGAAGCGTATGTCGAGCGCCGAGCCCGGCTGGTCGTAGTCGGTCGGCCGATGGATGGTCACCAGATCAAGCCTCACCCGCGGCAGCGCCTTTGCCAGGTCCGGAAGAGCCGGGACCAGCACCAGCAGCGCGAAGGAGATGGGGACGCGGACGCTGACGGTCTGCACTGCGCGCGGCTCGAACAGCTCGTTCGTGCTGTTGCCAATGGTCGCGAATGCCGACTGGATGTGCGGGAGATAGGCCGCGCCTTCCGGCGACAGCGCCACGCCGCGCGCCAGGCGCGCGAACAACCGCGTCTTGAGCCGTTCTTCCAGAGAGCGGATGTGCTGGCTGACCGCGGCCTGGGTGAGGCCGAGCTCCGAAGCCGCTGCGGTGAAGTTCGACAGGCGGGCGGCGGCCTCGAAACTGCGCAGCCAGTCGAGCGGGGGCATCGTATCGAAAGCTTTTCCAGCCATCAGAAATTTAGTGTCATTATCCACAAAACGATAATTTGAATTATGCCTTTGATGAAGCCACCATGCAACCCGTGGCCGTGGTGGCGGGCAGAGGATGGGAGCTTCCGGGATATGTTGACGACGGTAACGCCGGGCGAAGGCGGACGAACGATCGAGCTTGGCTGGAAAGACGGAGCGGTGAGCCGCTTCCATGCCATGTGGCTGCGCGACAATGCGCTGGACGACAAGACGCGCAGCGCCGGCAACGGCCAGCGGCTGATCACCATCCTCGACATTCCGGCCGAGACGCGGATCGCCGCGGCCTCGATCAAGGGCGAGGTGCTCGAAGTCACATTCGCTCCCGAAGGCAAGACCGTAGGCTTTCCCGCCGGCTGGCTGCGCAGCCATGCCTATGATCGCCAGGAGGCTCGCGAGCCCGGCTGGACGGCGGGCGACATACGGCGCTGGACGAAAGCCACGATGCAGAATTCCGTGCCGCGCGCGGCCTATGCCGACGCCAGCCGCGACAGCGATGTGCTGCGGCAATGGCTGGCTGCGGTCCGCAGTTACGGCTTCGCCGTCATGGACGGCCTGCCGACCGAATCCGGCGCGCTGTGCAAGGTGGCTGACCTCTTCGGCTATATCCGGGAGACCAATTACGGGCGCTGGTTCGAGGTGCGCGCCGAGGTCAATCCGAGCAATCTCGCCTACACCAATCTCGGCCTGCAGGCGCATACCGACAACCCCTATCGCGATCCGGTGCCGACGCTGCAGATCCTGGCCTGCATCGAGAACACGGTCGAAGGTGGCGAATCCAGCGTCGTCGACGGGTTCGCGGTGGCGGCAGCACTCCAGGCGGAAAACCCGGACGGTTTCCGGCTGCTGTCTTCCTGTCCGGCGCGCTTCGAATATGCCGGCTCGTCGGGTGTGCGGCTGCAGTCGAAGCGGCCGATGATCGAGCTTGGGTCTGATGGCGAGCTCATCTGCATCCGCTTCAACAACCGCTCGCTGGCGCCGGCCGTCGACGTGCCGTTCGCCGAGATGGAGAAATACTACGCAGCCTATCGCCGCTTCGCCGAGCTGATCGAGGATCCTTCGTTCGAAGTGACCTTCAAGCTCGAGGCGGGAGAATCCTTCATCGTCGACAACACCCGCGTCATGCATGCGCGCAAGGCGTTTTCAGGGAGCGGCAAGCGCTGGCTGCAAGGCTGCTACGCCGACAAGGACGGCCTGCTTTCGACGCTTGCGGCGATCGAGCACGGCTTCAAGGAGGCGGCGGAATGAAACCGAAGGAATTGAATGCGGGAAACATCGTCGAGTTCATCGCCGATATCTTCGAGCGCCGCGGGGCGGAATCCTATCTCGGCGAGCCCGTCACCATGTCGGAGCATATGCTGCAGGGCGCATGGCTGGCCGAGCAGGACGGCGCGCCGGAGGAGCTCGTTGCGGCGGCGCTGCTGCACGACATCGGCCACTACACCAGCGAGTTCGGCACCTATTCGCCCGACGATGTCGAGGACAAGCACCATGACGAGGCGGGCGGCGAGGTGCTTGCGCCTTTCTTTCCGCCGGTCATCGTCGAGTGCGTCCGACTGCATGTCTCGGCCAAGCGTTATCTCTGCGCCACCGATCCGACCTATTTCGGCAAGCTGTCGCAGGCTTCGGTGCATACGCTGTCGCTGCAAGGCGGGCCGATGAGCGCGGAGGAAGTGGCGGAGTTCCGCAGCAATCCCTTCCACGACGAAGCGGTGCGCGTGCGCATCTGGGACGAGGGCGGCAAGATCGCCGACATGAAGACGCGAGCCTTTCGCGACTACGTGCCGCTGCTGCAGCGCGTGGTGAAAAAGTTCGCGGCGCAAAAGGCGGCTTAGAGGGCGAAGAAGTCTGGGGAGAAAGCCATGTGTTTCTGCTTCGACGGCGAACACGCATTGGTGGCATATCAGCCGGATGAATGCAGAGAAGCTAAGCCAGACGAGCGCGCCGCCGCATCGCGGCCGCCCGAAGGCAAAGCGTTGTCGACGGTTCGGCAAAGGCGCCGCCAGGGCGACGCCTTTGCCGAGAAGGGTTCGGAAATCGTCTAGCCTTTGTGAAAGACCTCCTGCAGCCCATAGACAGGCGTCGGCAGGCCGGCCTGCCTGGCTTTGAGCTGCAGCGACAAATATTGCGAGTAGTGGCGCGACTGGTGGAGGTTGCCGCCATGGAACCACAGCGCTTCCTGCTGCGTCGGCTTCCACATGTTGCGCTGCTCGCCTTCCCAAGGGCCGGGATCCTTGGTGGTGGCGGAGCCGAGGCCCCAGACCTTGCCGACCTTGTCGGCGACTTCCTGTGAGATGAGGTCCGCGGCCCAGCCATTCATCGAGCCGTAGCCGGTGGCATAGATCACCAGATCGGCCGGCAATTCCGTGCCGTCGACGAATTTGACGCCGGTTTCGGTGAGTTCCTGCACCGCGGCACCCGGTCCGCTTTTCAGCTTGATCGAGCCGTCGATGACGAGGTCGCAGGCGCCGACATCGATGTAATAGCCGGAGCCGCGGCGCAGGTATTTCATGAACAGGCCCGAGCCGTCGTCGCCCCAGTCGAGCAGGAAGCCGGCCTTTTCGAGGTCCGCGTAGAATTTCGCGTCGCGTTCCTTCATCTGTTCGTAAAGCGGAATCTGGAATTCGTGCAGGATGCGGTAGGGCAGCGAAGCGAAGATCATGTCCGCCTTGCGCGTCGTCATGCCGTTCTCGACCGCCTGCTCGGAATAGAGCGCGCCGAGGCCGATATCCATCAGCGTGTCGGATTTGACGATATGGGTAGACGAGCGCTGCACCATGGTCACATCGGCGCCGCCTTCCCATAGCGCGGCGCAGATGTCGTGCGCCGAGTTGTTGGAGCCGATGACCACCACCTTCTTGCCGCGGTATCTGTCCGGGCCGGGATGACTCGATGAATGCTGCTGCTCGCCCTTGAAGACGTCCTGGCCCTTGTATTTCGGCCAGTTCGCCTTGCCGGACATGCCGGTCGCCAGCACCAACTGCTTCGGCTTGAGCACGATCTCCTTGCCGCCGCGCTCGACGACGATCGTCCACTCCTTGGCCTTCTCGTCGTATTTGGCGGATTTCGCTGATGTCGAGCTCCAATAGTTCAGCTCCATCACCTTGGTGTACATTTCCAGCCAGTCGCCGATCTTGTCCTTCGGCGCGAAGACCGGCCAGTTCTTCGGAAAGTCGATATAGGGCAGGTGATCGTACCAGACCGGGTCGTGCAGGCAGAGCGACTTGTAGCGCTTGCGCCAGGAGTCACCCGGACGCTCGTTCTTCTCGATGATGATGGCCGGCACGCCGAGCTGCTTCAGCCGGGCGCCGAGCGCGATACCGCCCTGGCCGCCGCCGATGATGACGACATAAGGCTGCCTGGTATGGCCGAGCTCGGCGATCTCGTCGTCGCGCTCTTCACGCCACGTCTTGCGGTCCTTGCCGTGGCCATGCTTGGCGCCGAGCGGACGGGTGAAGCCCGCTTTCTCCTCATGGTCCTTCAGCTCCGCCATCGTGGTGAGCAGGGTCCAGATCAGGTCGCCCTTGAACCGCACAAGGCCAAAGCCGCGCGCCACGCTCGTCTCGAAGGTTATCCAGGCGGTGATGATGCCGCCGTCCTCGCCCGCTTCCTCGCCCTTGGCCACCGCCCAGCCGGTCGGCTTGGTGCTGGCCAGCGTTGCTTGCAGCATGGCGCGAACCTGGTCCTGACCTTCCATCGTCTTCAGGTTCCAGGTGAAGGTGACGAGGTCGCGCCAGTAGCAGTCGGCCTGGAAGCAATTGACGGCGCTGTCGATATCGCCGGCCTCCAGTGCCTTGCCGAACTTGTCGAGCAGCGCCTGCGCCTTGGTGGTGGGTGTTCTCTCGAGCATTTGTTCTCCTCCACTTTTGCTAGAGTGTGCCATGAGCAGCAAGCGGCGTGCCAACCGTAGCGCTGATCATGGATTACAATGGAATCAACCTGTTAGGACGCTCTTCCGTCGCCTTGCCTGTGGCGCCCGCGTTGCACGCGCTACGGCGCGCCACAGCCTTGCACTATCAGTTCGGCGCCTCCAGCCGCAGGCGCTTCATCCGGCGATGCACCGTGGTGCGGTCGACGCCGAGACGCCGCGCGGCCTCGGAAATGTTCCAGCCAGTTGCCGCCAGCACGGCCAGCAGGGCGCTGCGCTCTTCCTCGGGCGAGGGGGCGCGAAGCGCGACTAAGCTGGCGGACGAAGTCGGGGGCGCCACGCGGTGCGTGACGAAATCGGGCAGGTCCGTGGGCTGAATCATCTCATCATCGCAAAGCGCCACCGCCAGATCCACGGCGTTGACGAGTTCGCGGATGTTGCCGGGCCAGTCATGGCGGATCAGCGCCAGCCGCGCCGCCGCAGACAGTCTTGCCGGCCGGCCGGCAAGACGAGCGCGCCCGCCGACCAGCCGTTCCAGCAGCCATTCGAAATCGGTGCGCTCGCGCAGCGCAGGCAATGTCAGCGAGGCGGCGTTGAGCCGATAGAACAGGTCTTCGCGGAAACGGCCCTCGGCAACCAATTGGCGCAGGTCATGATGCGAGGCGGATATGATCTTGATGTCGACAGACCGGGGCGCAACGCCGCCGACCGGGACCAGTTCGCGCTCGGCGATCACCCTCAGCAGACGCGATTGCAGCGCGTAGGGCATGTCGCCGATCTCGTCGAGGAACAGCGTACCGCCGTCGGCGCTCTCGATCAGCCCCTTGCGTCCCTTGGCGGTGGCGCCGGTGAAGGCACCCGCTGCGTGCCCGAACAGCTCGCTCTCGATCAGATGTTCGGGGATCGCCGCGCAGTTGATGGCCACGAACGGGCCGGGGCGCCCGGAGCTGTCATGGAGGGCGCGGGCGAGATATTCCTTGCCGGAACCGGTCTCGCCATGGATCAGGATCGGGATCGTGGTGCGCGCCAGCTTGGCGGCCCTGAGCTGCATTGCCGCCATGGCCGGGTCGCCGCCGGAAAGCTCGGCGATCGGTCCAGGCAGCGCCTCGACGGGCGCGCGGCGTCCGCTCGACGGCTGCGGCTCGATGGCATGCGCGAACAGCGCGCTGCCGTTGCGGCCGAACACCAGCCGCTCCTCGGTCGGGCGACCGCGCGTCAAACTCGGCAAGTCGTCGATATCCATGTCGAGGTAACGCGAGATCGGCTGGCCGATCGGCGAGGAGCGCCGCCAGTCGACACCGCCGGCCTGCGCCAGGAGCAGCGCCGCGCCGCGCGTCGTGCCGAGGATGTGGCCCGAGGCGTCGAGCGCGATGGCCGCTTCGGGATCGACGTCGAGGAATTCGGGCGAGCGTGAAAAGCGCAGCACCCATTCCGAATGCATCTGCGCCATCAAATTGGCGAGCTCGATGCGCCGGGCCGACGCCGTCACCAGATGTAGCGCGAGGTTCTGGCTGACCTTCGGCTGCGGCGAGCGCAGCAGCGATATGTCGAGCACGGCGGTCAATTCGCCCTTGGTGTCGAAGATCGGCGCGGCAGTGCAGGAGAGCGGCGTGTGGGTGATGTCGAAATGGTCGGTCTGGTGAATGGTCATCGCCTCGCCGGTGACGATGCAGGAGCCGACGCCGCAGGTGCCGGTGCGGCTTTCCGACCATTCGGAGCCGAGATAGAGACCGGCCGTGCGCAACTGGTCCATGAACAGCGGGTCGCCGAGGAAGTCGACGGTGACGCCCTTGGCATCGGCCAGCAGCAGGACGTAGTTCTGGCCCGCCACCTGCTTGAACAATGTCTCCAGCCCGCTGCGGGCGATGGCGATCAACCGTTCCGACTGCTCCCGGTGCTCGCGCAGCTGAGTGTCGGGAACGATGTAGGCTTCCGTCGGCCGCGCCGGGTCGAGCCGGTGGGTATCGATGCAACGCAGCCAGGATTGAACGACGATATCGTCGCGGACGGATCGCGCGCCGGACAAAACCTGCTCGATCTCGCGGATATGCTCCCGTTCGCCAGCCATGCGTCCTCCTCGCACGTCCTTTGCCAGCGCATAGTGGTGCGCCGGAGAGGCACGCTCAACTGTACTATGGTAGCTGTATCATGGGGGCGCGCCAGCGCCGTTCTCACAGACGGGTGAATTCGCACGGGACCCCATTGACGAGCCCGCGTTTTCGCCCTTATTGTCCGCGCCCATGAAAACGGCACTCATTCTCGTAAGTTGGCGCGTGGGCAAGGCGGTGTAACCGCCGGGCGAAAACCTCCCATGCGCATCACACAGGCTCCCTCGGGGGCCTTTTTTATTGCCTGAAACACGACTAAACGACCAGCAAATCGCCAGATGGCGGACAGTACGGGACCAGACCGATGAGCAACGGACAGAACGAGCGGCGCGAAATGACAGGCGCGGAGATGGTGGTGCAGGCGCTGAAGGACAACGGCGTCAAGCACGTCTTCGGCTATCCGGGCGGCGCCGTTCTCCCGATTTACGATGAAATTTTTCAACAAGACGATGTCGAGCACATCCTGGTCCGGCACGAGCAGGGCGCCGGCCACGCGGCCGAGGGTTATGCCCGCTCGACCGGCAAGGCCGGCGTCATGCTGGTGACATCGGGCCCGGGCGCCACCAATGCGGTGACGCCGTTGCAGGACGCGCTGATGGATTCGATCCCGCTGGTTTGCCTCACCGGCCAGGTGCCGACCTCGCTGATCGGCTCCGACGCCTTCCAGGAATGCGACACGGTCGGCATCACGCGCCCCTGCACCAAGCACAACTGGCTGGTGAAGGACGTCAACGAGCTCGCCGCCACCATCCACGAGGCCTTCCATGTCGCGACCACTGGCCGCCCCGGCCCGGTGGTGGTCGATATTCCGAAGGACGTGCAGTTCGCCAAAGGCATCTATGTGCCGCCGCAGACGGCGCCGCGTACCAGCTACAAGCCGAAGGTCCAGGGCGATCTGGAAAAGATCAAGGCCGCGGTCGAGCTGATGGCGGGCGCGAAGAAGCCGATCATCTATTCGGGCGGCGGCGTCATCAATTCCGGTCCGGAAGCGAGCCACCTGCTGCGCGAGCTGGTCGACCTCACCGGCTCCCCGATCACCTCGACGCTGATGGGGCTCGGCGCCTATCCGGCATCCGGCAAGAACTGGGTCGGCATGCTGGGCATGCACGGCACCTACGAAGCCAATATGGCCATGCATGACTGCGACGTGATGGTCTGCATCGGCGCGCGTTTCGACGACCGCATCACCGGCCGGCTGACTGCGTTCTCGCCGAACTCCAAGAAAATCCACATCGACATCGATCCGTCGTCGATCAATAAGAACGTCCATGCCGATGTCGGCATCCTCGGCGATGTCGGCCGCGTGCTGGAGGATCTGGTGCGGCTGTGGCGGGCGACCGTCAAGGCCGACAAGAAGGCGCTCTATCCATGGTGGGAGCAGATCGCGAAATGGCGCGCGCGGGATTCGCTCGCCTATAAGATGAACAACGACGTCATCATGCCGCAATACGCGATCCAGCGGCTCTATGCGCTGACCAAGGACATGGACACCTACATCACCACCGAGGTCGGCCAACACCAGATGTGGGCAGCGCAGCACTACCATTTCGACAAGCCGAACCGCTGGATGACCTCCGGTGGTCTCGGCACGATGGGCTACGGCCTGCCGGCCGCGCTCGGCGTGCAGATCGCGCATCGCGACGCGCTGGTCATCGACATCGCCGGCGACGCTTCGGTGCAGATGACCATGCAGGAGATGAGCTCGGCGGTGCAGTATGAGGCGCCGATCAAGATCTTCATCCTCAACAACCAGTATATGGGCATGGTGCGCCAGTGGCAGCAATTGCTGCACGGCAACCGGCTGTCGCATTCCTACACCGAAGCGATGCCGGACTTCGTCAAGCTGGCGGAAGCCTATGGCGGCCACGGCATACGCTGCGACAAGCCGGACGAGCTCGACGACGCGATCAAGGAGATGATCTCGGTGAAGAAGCCGGTTCTGTTCGACTGCCGCGTGGCGACCTTGGCCAATTGCTTCCCGATGATCCCGTCGGGCAAGGCGCACAATGAAATGCTCCTGCCGGACGAGGCCACCGACGAGGCGGTGGCCAACGCCATCGACGCCAAGGGCAGGGAACTGGTCTAGAGCATGATGCCGTAAAGTGTGAAGCGGTTTTCGGGCAACATCATGCTCCAGCCATAACACCAGCCACAAAGGCGGGGCTGTCGCAAGAAAGCCGTGCGCAAACAGAGAATTAGCTCAAAAGTCTGAAATCGAGATTCACCTTATGAACGCACAGCACCTTCAACCGACCGGCTCCGCCTATTTCATCGCCAAGGAGACCGAGAAGCCGGAAACGCACACGCTTTCCGTGCTGGTCGACAACGAGCCGGGCGTGCTCGCCCGTGTCATCGGCCTGTTTTCCGGTCGCGGCTACAACATCGAGAGCCTTACCGTCTCCGAGACCGAGCACGAACGGCATCTGTCGCGCATCACCATCGTGACGCGTGGCACGCCGCATGTGATGGAGCAGATCAAGCACCAGCTCGAGCGCATCGTGCCGGTGCATCGGGTGGTCGATCTGACCGTGCGCTCGCATGAGATGGGCCAGGATCGGCCGCTGGAGCGCGAACTCGCGCTGGTCAAGGTCGCCGGGACCGGCGATGCCCGGGTCGAGGCGCTTCGCCTTGCGGATGCTTTCCGTGCCTCGGTGATCGACGCCAACACCGAGCACTTCATCTTCGAGATCACCGGCAAGGGGTCCAAGCTCGACCAGTTCATCGCCATCATGAAGCCGCTCGGCCTGGTCGAGATCTGCCGCACCGGTGTGGCGGCGATGAACCGCGGCCCGCAGGGAATGTAAACAGGACGACCATCCTGTTTGCAGCTTTGGCCTGTTTACAGCTTTGGCCTGTTTGCAGCTTTGGCCCGGCAGTTGGCTGTTCCTGGCTTTTGCGCATCCGCCAAAAGGACAGCAAGGCTGACATATCCGGGAGGATATCATGTCGCTCGACGCATTCCTTGCCCTGTTGGTCTACGCCTTCGTGACTTCGATCACGCCGGGACCGAACAACCTCATGCTGCTGGCTTCCGGCGTCAATTTCGGTATCGCTAGGACGGTTCCGCACATGCTGGGCATCAGCATCGGCTTTCTGGTGCTGCTCTTGGCCGTCGGCTTCGGGCTCGGCGCGGTGCTGACGGCGTTCCCGGCGCTGCATACGGCGCTGAAGATCGCGGGCGCCGCCTATCTGCTCTACCTCGCCTGGAAGATCGCCATGTCGCGCTCGATGAGCGACAGGAAAGGGGCGGAGGGGCGGCCGATGCGTTTCATCGACGCCGCCGCATTCCAGTGGGTCAACCCTAAGGCATGGGTGATGGCGATCACCGCCATGGCCGTCTACACCAATTCCGACCACCCGTTCGTCTCGGTGGCGCTGATCTCGATCGCCTTCACCGTCGTCAACCTGCCCAGCGTTTCGGTGTGGGCCGGATTCGGCACGGCGCTGCGCGGCTTCCTGTCGGATCCGGTGCGGCTGAAATGGTTCAACATCGCCATGGGCGTGCTGCTCGCGGCGACGCTGTGGCCGATGCTCCGTTAGACGCGCCGATATTCAGGTGAGGCCGGCCTGACCTGGATATCAACACATCCAGGCAGCTTTTCGCACGGGCCGCAAAGCTGCTCGCGACCTCGTTTGCCGGCTGCCCAACGATTGTGCACTGCACATTAAATCTTCGTAATGCCGCGTTTTGGCCCTTTTCCGCCAGAGCCTTGTCCTATCTATTCGGCGAAAATCGCGGCAAAGGGCCGTGAATCGAGCTAAGATGGACCACCGAGATCGGCGTGTCGGGTAGAGGGCTTATTTGTCGATGCGCGGAAAAATCGCCTTTGCAGTTGCAGCGGTCGCCTGTCTGGCGGGCGCCGGGCTCTATTTTTCGCCCACGACGTTGGCCAAGGTCCAGCAACTGATTTCAGGCCAGCAGGCTGGCGCTGTCGCGGCGGACAAGACGGCCGGCGGTGACAAGACAGCCAGTGCGTCGGATAATGCGAAAGGCGGCGGGCGTTCGGCCTCAATCGTTTCGGCGACCGCGACGACCGCCGATTTCCCGATACGCCGCTATGCCATCGGCTTCGTCTCGTCGCCGGCGGTGGTCAGCATCAATGCCCGCGTTTCCAGCCAGATCGTGTCGATCGACGTCAAGGACGGCCAGATGGTGAAGGCCGGCGACGTTCTGTTCCAGCTCGACGACCGCGCGTTGAAGGCGCAACTTGCCAAGGATCAGGCCACTTTAGCCAAGGACCAGGCGCTGCTTGCCAGTTCGAATTCCGATCTCCAGCGCGCCAAGGACCTTGTCGCCAAGCAGGCCGGAACCCAGCAAACCTATGATCAGGCGGTAGCGGCGCAGAAAGCGGCGGCCGCGACCGTCGACGCCGACAAGGCGACGATCGACGCCGATAATGTCCAGCTCGGCTTTGCCACGATCACGGCGCCGATCGCGGGCAGGCTCGGCGCCGTCAACGTCTCGGTCGGCGACCTTGTCACCGTCAGCAACGGCAATTCGAGCACGGCGACGCCGCTGGTCACCATCACGCAGATGGACCCGCTACAGGTGAACTTCACCCTGCCGGAAAGCAACCTTGCTCTGCTGCACAAGGAACTGGCGAATCCGACGCAAGGCGGCGTGACGCTGACCCAGGACGGCAATCCGACGCCGATCGGCAAGGGCACGCTCGATTTCGTCGATTCCAGCGTCGATACGGCTTCCGGCACCATCGCCACGCGGGCAGCCATACCGAACCCGGATCTTTCGCTGTGGCCCGGGCAATATGTGAACGTGGTGCTCGAGGCCGGCACGATGCCGCAGATGACCTCGATCCCGACGGTCGCGGTGCAGCCAAGCCAGAAGGGTCCGTTCGTCTACGTGGTCAAGCCGGACAACACCGTCGAGATGCGGCCGGTGCAGGTGGCGCTGACGGAAGGCCAAAACAGCGCCATCAGCGATGGCCTCAAGAGCGGCGAGAAGGTCGTCGTCGAAGGCCAGACGCGACTGAAGAACGGCGCGGCGGTGCATGAAGGCAAAGCCGTGGCTGGATCCGGTGATCAGGCATCGCCCAAGGTCGCGGAGGCCGACAAGGCCGGCGGGGCGAGCCAATGATCTCCGAATTCTGCATCCGCAAGCCTGTCGCCACCCTTCTGATGTCGTTCGCCCTCATTCTGGGCGGTATCTTTGCCTACAAGTTCCTGCCGGTGGCGGCGCTGCCGAGCGCCGAATTTCCGGTGGTCAACGTTTCGGCCAGCCTGCCCGGCGCTTCGCCGGAGACAATGGCGACATCGGTGGCGACGCCGCTGATCAAGCAATTCGCGACGATCGCCGGTATCGATTCGATCTCGACCACCAACTCGCTCGGCCAGACCTCGATCGCCATCCAGTTCGTGCTCAACCGCGATATCGACGCGGCGGCCGCGGATGTCCAGGCGGCGATCGCGCGCACGCAGAAATCGCTGCCGCCGGAAATGACGGCGCCGCCGAGCTATCGCAAGGTCAATCCGGCCGACGCGCCGATCCTTCTGATGTCGCTGGTCAGCGACACGGTTCCGCTGACCGATCTCGACGCCTTCGCCGAAAACGTCATTTCACCCTCGCTGTCGACCATCGACGGCGTGGCGCAGGTCTCGATCTACGGCCAGCAGAAATATGCCGTGCGCATCCAGATCGATCCGACCGCGCTCGCCGCGCGCGGCATCTCGATCGATCAGCTGCAGGCTGCGATCACTTCGGCCAACAGCAACACGCCGCTCGGCGTCCTGCAGAACAACAAGCAGCAGCTGACCATCACCGCCAACACGCAGTTCGACAACGCCGCTGGCTTCTCCAACCTGATCATCGCCACCAAGAATGGTCACCCGGTGCGGCTGGGCGAGGTGACGCGCGTCGTCGACTCGGTCGAGACCACGACGACGGCAAGCTGGTATGACGGCACGCGCGCCATCATCCTCGCGGTCCAGCGCCAGCCAGACGCCAACACCGTCGAGGTGGTCGACAAGGTCAAGGCGATGCTGCCGTCCTTCCAGGACCAGATGCCGGCGGCGGCCAACATCAAGCTGCTCAACGACCGCTCGACCTCGATCCGGCAAGCCGTCGACGACGTCCAGTTCACGCTGCTCTTGACCATCGCCCTGGTGGTGATGGTGATCTTCGTGTTCCTGCGCCGGGTGACGGCGACGATCATTCCGGCCGTGGCGGTGCCGATCTCGCTGATCGCCACGCTCGGCGCGATGTTCCTGTTCGGCTTCTCGATCGACAACATCTCGCTGATGGGATTGACGCTTGCCGTCGGCCTTGTCGTCGACGACGCCATTGTCATGCTGGAAAACATCTTCCGCCACATGGAAGAAGACGGGCTGTCGGCCTTCGACGCCTCGCTGAAGGGCGCGCGCGAAATCGGCTTCACCATCATTTCGATCTCGATCTCGCTGGTGGCGGTGTTCATTCCGGTGCTGCTGATGGGCGGCGTCATCGGCCGCATCTTCAACGAATTCGCCGTCGTGGTGACCGTCGCCATCCTGGCCTCGATGTTCGTGTCGCTGACGCTGACGCCGATGCTCTGCTCGCGCCTGCTGTCGGTGAGCAAGGCCGATCGCGAAAAGCATGCCCCCGGCCACAGGCCGGACTTCATCACGCGCGGCTACGACCGGATCCTGGGCTTCTGCCTGCGAAACACCTTCCTGGTGTTCCTCGTCTTCGTGGCAACGGCGGCGGCGTCGGTGTGGCTGATCCAGGTTTCGCCGAAAGGCTTCTTTCCGCAGGAGGACATTAGCCAGATCTCGGTGACCACGCTCGCGCGCCAGGACATCTCCTTCGACGCCATGGTCAAGCTGCAGGGCAAGGTTGCCGACGTCTTCTCGCATTCTCCCTATGTGACGCATGTCGCGTGGTCGGTAGGCGGCAGCCAAAGCGCGCTCAATCAAGGCCGGCTCTATGTGCAGCTGAAGGACAAGAGCCAGCGCCCCGACATCGAGAAGGTGCAGTCCGATCTGAGGAAGCAACTGTCGAACGTGGCCGGCATCGAGGCCTATATGCAGCCGGTGCAGAATCTCAGGCTGGGCTCACGGTCGTCGGCCAGCGCCTATCAGCTCGTGGTGCAGGGCCTCGATACCGGCCAGGCCGACATCTGGGCGCAGAAGCTCGATGACGCCATGGCAGCCGACCACACACACTTTACCGACGTCACCAGCGATCTGCAGAACAATGCCCTTCAGGCTTCTCTGGTGATCGACCGTGACAAGGCCGCCCAGCTCGGCATCGATACCAACACGCTGCGCACGGCTCTTTATGGCGGCTTCGGCACCGACCAGGTTTCGACGATCTTCGGTTCTGCCGACAGCTATGAGGTCATCACCGAGCTCGATCCCAAGATCGAATGGTCGCCCGAGCGGATGCTCGCCATCCAGATGCGGACGGCGAGCGGCAGCCTGGTGCCTCTCGGCGCTTTCGCGCATGTCGATCGCACGGCCGGCGCGCTGACGGTCAATCAGCTCGGCCAGCTTCCGGCGGTGACGATTTCCTACAATCTGCCGCAGGGCGTGTCGCTCGGCGACACGGTGACCCGCATCGAGCAGCTCAAGGACCAGATCGGCCTGCCAAAGGAGATCTCGACGAGCTTTGCCGGCACGGCCAAGACCTTCCAGGATTCGCTCGCCAACCAGGGCCTGCTGATCGGCGGCGCGATCCTGACGATCTATATCGTGCTCGGCATGCTCTATGAGAGCTTCATCCATCCGCTCACCATCCTCACCGGCCTGCCTTCGGCGGTGCTGGGGGCGCTCGTTGCGCTACGCTTCGCCGGAATGGACCTGTCCGTGATCGCGGTGATCGGCATCCTGATGCTGATCGGCATCGTCAAGAAGAACGGCATCATGATGGTCGACGTGGCGCTGGAGCTCAGGCGAGAGGGCATGTCGGCAACAGATTCCATCCACAAGGCCTGCCTGATGCGTTTCCGGCCGATCATGATGACAACGCTGGCGGCGTTGATGGGCACGTTCCCGATCGCGCTCGGCACCGGCGCCAGCGCCGAGCTGCGTCAGCCGCTCGGCGTCGCGGTGGTCGGCGGCCTCCTCGCCTCGCAGGCGCTGACACTGTTCGTCACGCCGGTGATCTACGTGTACATGGAGAATTTCTCGGGCTGGCTGATCCGGCTCATGCCGAAGCGGAAGGCGGAGTTGAGTGTCGTTGAAAATGGCGACCAGCCCTCTCTGTTCGGCACCAATGACGACATCCCGAGAGAGCCGCAGAAAACAGCTGCCGAATGACCGTATGATGCGGCTCGGATAGACGCTGGCCCAAGGCCTTGCGCTTGCGGCTGGCGCATTGGGGCCGTAGTTTTGGGCCATGTCCCATGATCACGACAACGAGCTCGATCCATTCGCAGCGCGCGTGCGCGCGTTGGAGACGATCCTCACCCAGAAGGGCCTGATCGATCCTGCCGCCATCGACGTCATCGTCGACACCTATGAGACGAAGATCGGTCCGCGCAACGGCGCGCGGGTGGTGGCGAAGGCCTGGAACGATCCTGCCTATGCCGAGTGGCTCAAGCGCGACGCAACCGCGGCGATCGAGAAGCTTTCCTATACCGGCCGCCAGGGCGAACACATGCAAGCCGTGTTCAACACCGAGGAGACGCACAACCTCGTCGTCTGCACACTCTGCTCCTGCTATCCGTGGTCGGTGCTCGGCCTGCCGCCGGTCTGGTACAAGGCGCCGCCTTACCGCTCGCGGGCGGTGATCGATCCGCGCGGCGTGCTCGAGGAGTTCGGGCTGACGCTGCCGGCGGAGAAGAAAATCCGCGTCTGGGATTCGACCGCCGAGCTTCGCTACCTCGTTGTGCCGATGCGGCCCAAGGGCACCGAAGGCTGGAGCGAGGAGCAGCTCGCCGGACTGGTCAGCCGCGACGCGATGATCGGCACGGCAGTCGCGAAGGAACCCGCATGAACGGGCCGCAGGATCTCGGCGGGCAGATGGGTTTCGGACCGGTCGCGCCCGAGAAAGACGAGCCTTATTTCCATGCGGCATGGGAAAGGCGGGCGCTCGGCGTCACGCTGACGGCCGGCGGCATGGGCGCCTGGAACATCGATGAAAGCCGGCATGCGCGGGAATCGCTGCATCCCGCCGATTATTATTCGTCGAGCTACTATCAGATATGGATCAAGGCGCTGGAAACGCTCTTGAAACGCCACGGCTTCGTCAGCGAGCGCGACCTTGCCGCCGGCAAGGCCGTCGATGCGGCCGCGACGCCGAAAAGAGTGCTGAAGGCGGCGGATGTGCCGGCGGTGCTGGCCAAGGGCGGCCCGTGCGCCCGGCCGGGCGCCACGCCGGCGCGGTTCCAGGCGGGCGATCGGGTGCGCACGAAGAATTTCAACCCGACCGGCCATACGCGCCTGCCGCGCTACGCGCGCGGCAAGACGGGGACGATCGAGGCGGTGCGCGACGGCTTCGTCTTCCCCGACAGCAACGCGCATGGCAAGGGCGAGAACCCGCAATGGGTCTATACGGTGGTGTTCGACGGAGCCGAAATCTGGGGCGAGGGCGCCGATCCGACGCTCAGCGTCTCGGTCGATGCCTGGGAGAGCTATCTTGAGCCTGCATGAGGCCAAGTTGCCGGCGGGTTTCGACGAGCCGGTCTTCGCCGAGCCGTGGCAGGCCGAAGCCTTCGCCCTGACGGTCGCGCTGCACGGCAAGGGCTTGTTTTCATGGAGCGAATGGGCGGAGGCCTTGTCGGCCGAGGTGAAGAAGCCGGACGCGGCAACGGACGGCCACGATTATTACGAGCATTGGCTGGCGGCGCTGGAGAAGCTTTTGTCGCGCAAGGGGGTCGCTGGAAAGGGCGAGGTCGATGAGTTGGCTGCCGCATGGGAACGCGCCGCGCATGCCACGCCGCACGGCAAGCCGATCCTGCTGGAGAACGATCCAGGGCCCTGACGGCGTCTACGCCAGTCAGACCAAACGGCCAGTTAGTCTTTTACTATCTTCGTCTGGATTTCGCGTCCGCCCTCAGTTGCAAATATTGAGGCGACCAGCGACCATGTCGTCATGATGGAAAAGCCTCCCGCACCATGGCCTTTGCTGCAAATCGCGATCGAGGCGAAGTCGAGAGCCGAGGAGGAGAAGTTGCGTGTCGCCCTGTCGACGCTGGCCAACGAGGATCCGTCCTTCCACGTCAAGACTGACGAGGAATCGGGGCAGACGATCATTTCCGGCACAGGCGAGCTTCACCTCGACATCATCATCGACCGCATGCGTCGCGAGTTCAAGGTGGAAGCCAATGTCGGCGCGCCGCAGGTGGCTTATCGCGAGACCATCACCCGCAAGCACGAGCTGGACTACACGCACAAGAAGCAGACCGGCGGTACGGGCCAGTTCGCTCGCGTCAAGATCCTGTTCGAACCGAACCCGGACAGCAGCGAGTTCGTGTTCGAATCCAGGATCGTCGGTGCTGCGGTTCCGAAGGAATACATCCCGGGTGTCGAGAAGGGCATCGGCAGCGTCATGACGTCCGGCCCGTTTGCCGGCTTCCCGATGAGCGGCGTCAAGGCGACACTGATGGACGGCGCCTACCATCATACCGACTCTTCGGCGCTCGCATTCGAGATCGCCGGCCGCGCCTGTTTCCGCGAAGCCGCACCCAAGCTTGGCGTACAATTGCTCGAACCGATCATGAAGGTCGAGGTGGTGACGCCGGAAATCTATGTCATCAACATTATCGGCGACCTGCACGGCCGCCGCGGTCTGGTCAAGAGTCGGATAAGCCGCGGCGAGGCCATCGTCGTCAACGCGATGGTGCCGCTGGCCACCATGTTCAAGTACTTCGACAACCTGCGCTCGATAAGCCGGGACCGCGCGACCTACACGATGCAGTTCGACCACTACGCGCCCGTTCCGACGGCTGGCAGCGATCCGCCCCCGCCGCCGGCAGTGGCTGCCTTCGGCTGACTTGTTCTTCGTCGGAGCCAACCGAGGCACTGCAATTTTGTTCTCTTTACGTTCCGGCTTGTGACTGATAGCCTAAGTTGTCGGATGCGCTAGCGATTGCTGCCGACAACGGCCGGCATTGCGGCCAACCTTGTCTTTCGTCAGCGAATCCGGTCTGTCGCACTGATGGAATTTTCTCCCCAACAGGATGAGGCGCTGAAAGCGGTCGGGCGCTGGCTCAAGGAGGGCCGGCCGCAGGTCTTCCGGCTGTTCGGCTATGCCGGCACCGGCAAGACGACGCTGGCGCGCTATTTCGCCGAGCATGTCGACGGGCAGGTGCAGTTCGCTGCCTTCACCGGCAAGGCGGCCCAGGTGCTGCGCTCGAAGGGAGCGACCAACGCCCGCACCATCCATTCGCTGATCTATAGGCCGAAGGGGGAAGAATCGGTCGCGGACGAGGTGACCGGCAAGACCTCGATGTCGCCGACCTTTTCGCTCAACCGGCAAAGCCCGATATCGCGTGCGAAGCTCGTCGTCATCGACGAATGCTCGATGGTCGACGAGCAGCTCGGCCGCGACCTGCAGAGTTTTGGCACGCCAATCCTGGTGCTGGGCGATCCGGCGCAGCTGCCGCCGATCTCGGGTGGCGGCTTCTTCACCGAACACGAACCAGACGTGCTGCTGACCGAGATCCACCGCCAGGCGCGCGACAATCCGATCATCCGCCTCGCCCTCGACGTGCGCGAAGGCCGTGAATTCATGCATGGCGACTACGGCACGGCGCAGGTCATCGGCAGGGAAGGCGTCAACCAGGACCTCGTGCTCAAGGCCGATCAGGTGCTGGTCGGCACAAACCGCACGCGCCGGCGCTACAATCAAAGGCTGCGCGAGCTGAAGGGGTTCAATGCCGATTTTCCGCAGGCCGGCGACAAGCTGGTCTGCCTGCGCAACGATCCGGCCAAGGGGCTGCTCAACGGTTCGCTGTGGAAAGTGATGACCTCGTCGCGCGAGACGGTGAAGCCCGGCATCAATCTTCTGGTCTCGCCGGAAGAGGACGATCCCGACCGCGGCGTCGCCAAGATCAAGCTGCTCAAGGCGGCCTTCGAGGACCCGGATGCCGAAATCCCCTGGCAACAGAAGAAGCGTTTCGACGATTTCGACTATGGCTACGCGCTGACCGTGCACAAGGCGCAGGGCTCGCAGTGGAACGACGTCGTGCTGTTCGACGAAAGCTGGGCCTTCAAGGAAACCAGGCAGCGCTGGCTCTATACCGCCATTACCCGCGCCGCCGAGCGGCTGACTGTGGTACGCTAGGGGCGTCGGGGTTCAGGAGAGGCTGGCCTAATCCGTCGGCCTTGCGCCAAGCCACTGCCAGGCGGCCTCCTCGTCGTCGACATCGAAGCGTCTGAATTCGAAGGGCGGCGTCTTGGGAAAAACGCCGGTGACGAGAGCGGCCCAACCCGGCTCGCCGATGGCCGCGCAGCGCACGACATGTTGCATCGCGTCGGCAACGCCCTGACGCAGCGTGTCCTTGGAAATATTGGCCCAGTCCACGCTTTCCTCGTCGGTCAGCCTGACCAGCACGTCGATCCTCGGATGCAGCGCGTAGGCGGCCTCCAGCAGGCCGAACAGATTTTCCGCATCGGCCGGCGAGACGTCGCCGACGACGTCAATGGCGAAAAGCGCGTCGCGATTGGTTTCGATGCGGCGGATCGCCGGCACGGCTTCGAGGAAATTCACTGATAGATCCTTACGTTAGCCTCCATCTATCCCCTGGAACACGCGAAACCCTCTATCTGTTCCCGTCAAAGACGGTATAGATGCGCGCCGATCCACTGGACCCAGCTCATGCCCGCCAAGCTTTCGGTCAATCTCAACGCCGTCGCCATGCTGCGCAACCGCCGCGACCTGCCATGGCCGAGCGTCACCGGACTTGGCCGCATCGCCCTTGCCGCCGGCGCGCATGGGCTGACGGTGCATCCGAGGCCAGACGAGCGGCACACCAGGCATTCCGACCTGCCGGAGATCAGGGCGCTGATCGACGACGAATTTCCGGGCGCCGAGTTCAACATCGAAGGCTATCCGACCGAGGATTTCCTGGCGCTTGTCGAGAAAACCCAGCCCGAGCAGGTGACGCTGGTGCCGGACGACCCGGCGCAGGCGACTTCGGACCATGGCTGGAACTTCGTCGCCCAGGCGGCGTTCCTCACTCCGATCGTCAAGCGGCTGAAGAAAGGCGGGTTCCGCGTGTCGTTGTTTTCCGATGCGGCTCCGGACGCGGTCAATGCGGCTCGCGACACCGGCGCCGACCGCATCGAGCTCTATACCGGCCCCTATGGCGGCTTCCATTCCGATTCCGCAAAGGCGGCGAAAGAACTGGAAAGATTGGGAAAAACCGGGGACGCTGCATTCAAGGCCGGGCTCGGCGTCAATGCCGGCCACGATCTGACCGTGCAAAACCTGCCGGCACTGGCCAAGCGCATTCCGGCATTGGCCGAAGTATCGATCGGACACGGGTTGACAGCCGATGCGCTGGAGTATGGCATGGCCGGCACGGTCGGGCGGTTCTTGAAGGCCTGCGGATGGTAGGGCGCCTTGCGTAGTTTCGGCAGTCTTGGTGCGTCCCGCGCGTTGCGGCGGCCTCGGAGCGTGACGAATCCGGTGAAGTGGGGTTCATGGTGCTAGCCAACGCCAGCGAGACGGAATCCCTCGAACGCCCGGGCCATGCCGAGACCGAACGGCAGCAGAGCACCAAGGTGCTGATGCTTGGCGCGCTGGGCGTCGTCTACGGCGATATCGGCACAAGCCCGATCTACGCCTTTCGCGAGGCGCTGCATGCCTCGTCGAGCTCGGTCGCCCGCCATGACGTGCTGGGCGTCCTGTCGTTGATCGTGTGGGCGCTCACCATCATCGTCACGATCAAATATGTCGCCTTCGTGCTCAGGGCCGACAACAAGGGCGAGGGCGGCACGCTGTCGCTGATGGCGCTGGCGCGCAGCGCCTATCCTCCGGGCTCGCGTCTCATCCTGGTGATCGGCCTCTGCGGCGCGGCGCTGTTCTTCGGCGATTCGATCATCACGCCGGCGATCTCCGTGCTTTCGGCGGTCGAAGGCCTGGAAGTCGTCACGCCGGCGCTCGATGCCTACGTGGTTCCGATCACGCTGGTCATCCTGGCGGTGCTTTTCGCCGTGCAGCGTTTCGGCACGGGCAAGGTGGCAGCTGTGTTCGGGCCGGTGACCGCGACATGGTTCGTGGCGATCGGCGCGGCTGGCCTCTACCACATCGTCGACGATCCATCCGTTTTCCTGGCGATCAATCCGTATTACGCGCTCTATTATCTCGCCACCACGCCGACGGGCGCCTTCGTCACCGTCGGCGCCGTGTTCCTGGCGGTCACCGGCGCCGAGGCGCTCTATGTCGACCTCGGCCATTTCGGCCGCAAGCCGATCGTGATGGCCTGGTTCGCAATCGTTTTCCCTTGCCTGCTGTTGAATTATTTCGGGCAGGGCGCGTTCGTGCTCTCGCATGGCGGCAAGCCCACCAACCCGTTCTTCCAGATGCTGCCCGAATGGGCGCTGATGCCGATGGTGGGCCTGGCGACGGCAGCCACGGTCATCGCCAGCCAGGCGGTCATTTCCGGCGCTTTTTCGCTGACAAGGCAGGCGGTGCAGCTCAACATTCTGCCCCGCATCGAGGTGCAGCACACATCCGAGATGCAGCGCGGCCAGATCTACATGCCGAGGGTCAACCTGCTCGTCGCGCTCGGCGTGATGCTTCTGGTCGTCGGTTTCGGCAGCTCGAGCGCGCTGGCGTCCGCCTACGGCATTTCGGTGACGGGCGAGATGCTGATGACGACGATTCTCCTGTTCGTCGTCATGCGCTGGCTCTGGAAATGGCAGGTTGCGGCCGCATTGGCATTGGCCATGCTGTTCGGCGTCATCGATCTCGGCTTCTTCTCGGCCAATGTCGTCAAGATCGTCGAGGGCGGCTGGGTGTCGATCACCGTCGCCTGCCTCATGGGGCTGATCATGTGGACCTGGATCCGCGGCACCCGCTATTTGTTCGACAAGACGCGCCGCAACGAGATCCCGCTCGATTTCCTGGCGGCGAACCTCTTGAAGAAGAAGCCGCAGCTGGTCTCGGGCACCGCTGTGTTCCTGACCAGCGATCCGCTGAGTGCGCCGACGGCGCTGATGCACAGCCTGAAACACTACAAAGTGCTGCACGAAAAGAACGTCATCCTGTCGGTGGTGACGGCGCCGCAGCCGGTGGTGCCCGACAGCGAGCGCGTCAAGATGGAGACGGTCAACGAGCTGTTCATGCGCGTGACGCTGACCTTCGGCTACATGGAGCAGCCCAACATTCCGCGGGCCC
The DNA here is from genome assembly GCF_020165615.1 of Mesorhizobium sp. BH1-1-5. Classification (NCBI taxonomy): domain Bacteria; kingdom Pseudomonadati; phylum Pseudomonadota; class Alphaproteobacteria; order Hyphomicrobiales; family Phyllobacteriaceae; genus Mesorhizobium; species Mesorhizobium sp. BH1-1-5. Next base: position 145,036 of record NZ_JAIUIM010000002.1, on the reverse strand, counting down.
TGGCCATCTGCCGCAAGCAGGGCTGGAAGTTCGACATCATGACGACATCCTTCTTCCTGTCGCGACGCTCGCTGAAGGCGTCGCCCAATTCCGGCATGCCGGTCTGGCAGGACAGGCTGTTCATCAGCCTGGCACGCTCGGCGGCCGACGCTACCGAATATTTCCAGATTCCCACCGGGCGCGTGGTCGAGATCGGCACGCAGGTCGCCATCTGACGACGCCGATTTTTTCCGGATGAAGAGGCCCGGCCGTTCCGTAACTGAAAGCCGTGCGTCGGCGGCATGGGAGCCCTCACGTCAGGGCACTTGATATTGCACCGCAGCAAGCGTAGAGCACCGCGCGTTTTATCGGAGTGTCGTCCATGGCCCTTGCCAATGGTGCTGAGGCAGAACCCGCCGACCAATCGAGCCACCCGGAAATCGAGCAGCACAGCACCAAGGTGCTGATGCTGGGCGCGCTCGGTGTCGTCTATGGCGATATCGGCACCAGCCCGATCTACGCGTTCCGCGAGGCGCTGCATGCTTCCTCAGGCGGCGACGTCGCCAATCGCGCGGACATTCTGGGTGTGCTGTCGCTGATCATCTGGTCGCTGACGATAACGGTCACGGTCAAGTACATCATGTTCGTGTTGCGCGCCGATAACCGCGGCGAGGGCGGCGTGCTGTCCTTGATGGCGCTGGCGCGCGGTACTTTCCCGACACGTTCGGCGATCGTGCTCGGCATCGGCATCGTGGGAGCATCGCTGTTCTTCGGCGACGCGGTCATCACGCCCGCCATCTCCGTGCTGTCGGCGGTCGAAGGCATGAATGTCGTCACGCCGGCCTTCCAGCCCTATGTCGTGCCGCTGACCCTTTTGATCCTTGCGATGCTGTTTGCGGTCCAGCGCTTCGGCACCGGCGGCGTGGGCCTGGTTTTCGGCCCGGTCACCGCCATCTGGTTTCTCGCCATCGGCCTGTCCGGCCTCAATCACATCATCGACGATCCGGAAATCCTGTGGGCAATCAGCCCACATTACATCGTGGCCTTCTTCATCAATTCGCCCGACGTGTCCTTTGTCACTGTCGGCGCAGTGTTCCTGGCCGTCACCGGCGCCGAGGCGCTCTACGCCGACCTCGGTCATTTCGGTCGCAAGCCGATCGTTCTGGCATGGCTGGCGATCGTATTCCCGTGCCTGCTTTTGAATTATGCCGGGCAAGGCGCCTATGTGCTCGCCAAGGGCGGCACGGTCGGCCACCCGTTCTTCGAGATGAACGAGGGCTGGGCGCTTATCCCGATGGTGGTGCTGGCGGCGGCGGCAACGGTCATCGCCAGCCAGGCGGTGATCTCCGGCGCCTATTCGCTGACGAGACAGGCGGTGCAGCTCAACATGCTGCCGCGGCTCGAAATCCTGCACACGTCGGAGAAACAGTCGGGCCAGGTTTATATGCCGCGCGTCAACATGCTGATCGCGCTGGTCGTGATGATGCTGGTGGTCGGTTTCGGCGAATCCAGCAAGCTCGCCTCGGCCTATGGCATCTCGGTCACCGGCAACATGCTGGTGACGACGACGCTGCTGTTCATCGTCATGACCCGCATCTGGAAATGGAACATCTGGCCGGCCGCCGCACTGACGGCGGTGTTCGCCTTCATCGACATCGGCTTCTTTGCCTCCAACATCGTCAAGGTGTTCGAGGGCGGCTGGGCTTCGCTTGCGGTCGCCTTCGCCATCATCCTCGGCATGTGGACCTGGGTCCGCGGCAGCCGCTATTTGTTCGACAAGACCCGCCGCAACGAGATCCCGCTCGATTTCCTGGCAGGGAATCTCCTGAAGAAGAAACCGCAACTGGTCTCGGGCACCGCCGTGTTCCTGACCAGCGATCCGCTGAGCGCGCCGACCGCGCTGATGCATAGCCTGAAGCACTACAAGGTGCTGCACGAGAAGAACGTCATCCTGTCGGTGGTGACGGCGCCGCAACCGGTGGTGCCCGACAGCGAGCGCGTCAAGCTGGAAACGGTCAACGAGTTGTTCATGCGCGTGACGCTGACCTTCGGCTATATGGAGCAGCCCAACATTCCGCGCGCCCTGGCCATCTGCCGCAAGCAGGGCTGGAAGTTCGACATCATGACGACGTCCTTCTTCCTGTCGCGTCGCTCGTTGAAGGCGTCGCCCAATTCCGGCATGCCGATCTGGCAGGACAGGCTGTTCATCGGCCTGGCGAAGACGGCAGCGGATGCGACGGAGTATTTCCAGATTCCCACCGGGCGCGTGGTGGAGATTGGCACGCAGGTCGCGATCTGACAGACTGCGCCGCACAGGCTGACGTCACGCAATTCCGGATGGAAGACGCAGTTTTCCAGGGATCGCTTTCGAAAGGGGCGGGGCATGGGCGGCGAGTTGGTGCTTGTGACCGGCGGGTCCGGCTTTCTTGGCGCTCATTGCATCCTTGCGGCGTTGAACGCGGGCTACCGCGTGCGCACGACGGTGCGCTCGGCTAGGCGCGAAGCCGATGTTCTTGCCATGCTGAAGGTCGGCGGCGCCGAGCCGGGCGACGCGCTTTCCTTCGCTTATGCCGATCTCATCAGCGACAAGGGCTGGCCCGAAGCGGTCGCCGGATGCCGATACGTCCTTCATGTCGCTTCGCCGTTCCCGCCCGGCGTGCCGAAGCACGAGGACGAGCTGATCGTTCCGGCCAGGGAAGGGGCGTTGCGCGTGCTGCGGGCGGCGCGCGATGCCGGCGTCGAACGCGTCGTGCTCACCTCGTCCTTTGCCGCTATCGGCTATGGCCAGACACCGGTCGCGGGCCGTCCGTTCACGGAAGAGAACTGGACCGATCTGTCGCAGAAGGTCAGCGCCTATGTGAAGTCGAAGACGCTGGCCGAGCGCGCGGCCTGGGATTTCATCGATCGCGAAGGCGGATCACTGCAATTGGCCGTCGTCAATCCGGTCGGCATCTTCGGGCCGGTCCTGGGGCCGGATCATTCGACCTCGACGGATTTCATCAGGCGCCTGATGGATGGCGAGATGCCCGGCCTGCCGCGCATGGTGTTCGGCGTGGTCGACGTGCGCGACGTCGCGGACCTGCATCTGCGCGCCATGACCAATCCCGCCGCCCGGGGCCAGCGGTTCCTGGCCATCAGCGGCGACTTCATGACGATGCTGGAGATCGCGCGGACGCTGAAGGCGCGGCTGGGCAACGCGGGATCGCGCATCACGACCAGAGTGCTGCCGGACTGGCTGGTCCGGATCGTCGGGATGTTCGATGGGCAGGCGGCCCAGATCGTGACGGAGCTGGGCAAGCCGAGGAACGCCACGAGCGCCAAGGCCACGCGCATGCTGGGCTGGACGCCGCGATCGCGCGAGGATGCGCTGGTTGCCACCGCGGAAAGCCTGGTCCGGCTTGGGTTGCTCAAGAAGGCGAAGTAGCGCGGCGACAGGCAGGATAAGGCCTCCCGCCGCGCAGAAAGATATTCAACCAGCCAGCTTGGCCTTGTTGGCTTCCAAAAACCGCTGGAGCGACAGGGACTTCCGGCCAGACAGTTTCTCGACGGCATCGGTCACCATGCCGAGGCCGCCGGCCCGCGTGGCGGCGTCGAAGGAGACGAGAAGCCGGGCGATAGGCTCGGGCAGGCCTGCCGCCTTCATGCCTTCTGTCAGCGCTTCGTCCGAGAGTTGCACGACCTCGATCGGTTTGCCGGTGACTTCGGTGACCAGGGCGGCAACTTCGGCGACGGTGTAGGCTTTCGGGCCGGTCAGCGTGTAGGTGGTGCTTTGATCGGAGGCCAAGGCCAGCCCGCCAGCGATCGCCGCCGCCATGTCGTCGCGCGCGCAATAGGAGATCCGGCCATCGCCCGCCGAAGTATACCAGTGTCCCGACGCTAGGGTCTGCGGCAGCGACATGAACAGGTTCTCATCATACCAGCCGTCGCGGAAGAATGTGTAGGGTATGCCGGCCGCCTTGATTGCCTGCTCGGTATCGTAGTGGTCGGGCGCGAACAGGATTGGCGAGCCCGGCTCCGGATCGGGCAGCGAGGTGTAGAGTAAGTGGGCGACGCCCGCCTGTTTGGCTGCGGCGACGGCGGCAAGCTGCTGCTCGCGCCGCTTCCCCTGGATCACCAGTTCGCTGGTCGAGATGATGAGCACGCGGCTGGCGCCCGCGAAAGCCTGGGCGAGTGACGCCGTGTCGTCGAAATTGGCTTCCCGGACTGCGACGCCGCGCCCGGCAAGCTCGGCAAGGTTCGCCGGCGTGCGCGTGGTGGCGATGATGCGTTCCGCTGGAACCTTGAATGTGTTCAGCAGATGATTGATGACGGCTCGGCCAAGATGGCCGGAAGCGCCGGTGACGAGAAGGGTTTCGGACATTGGGGATCCCTTGAATTGCCAAGAGGCGGGTCGAGTTGAGTGGTCTCAAAAAGAGACCAGCACTAAAATAGGAATTGACCTCGAGCCGTAAAGAAGGCAGTTTTTCGGGAGGTAGGCACAGCCGGGGAACCACCTGGGTGGCCGAGTTTTCGATCAGCGGATGTCGCCATGGACAGCAAGATCTTCAATCTGAAAGCCAAGCTCGAGGTCTATAAGGCCATGACGAATGGCGCCAATTTCGCCGACTGCCCGGTCCGCGACGTCATCCAGGGCATCAGCGGCAAGTGGAGTTCGCTGCTGGTCATGGCGCTGGCCGAGAAGCCATATCGCTTCGGTGAGTTGCGTCGCCTAGTCCCCGACATTTCGCAGCGCATGCTGACTCAAACGCTCCACGACCTGCAGCGCGACGGCTATGTGCATCGCGAAGTGTTCCCGACCAAGCCGCCGAGCGTCGAATACAGCCTGACCGACCTCGGACGATCGATGTTCGACCCGCTCTATCATCTCGTCCAATGGGCCGAGCTCAATCATGACGCGGTGCGCAACGCGCGCGCCGCCTTCGACGCCACCCAAGACTGATTTCCCGCTACAAGCGTCAAAGCGCCCGATTGATCCGGCGCGTTCCACGCGGGATTGTCCCCGCCGGTTCGGGGGGGCGATGGGCAAGTCTTACGAGATCGCGATTGCAGGCGCCGGTCCGGCCGGGCTGGCGGCAGCGCTCTACCTTAAGCGGGCCGGGCATAAGGTCACCGTTTTCGAGCGCTTCGATGTGCCGAAGCCGGTCGGTTCCGGCCTCATCCTGCAGCCGACCGGGCTGACCGTGCTTGCCGATCTCGGCCTGCTCGACGAGATCCTGTCGCTGGGCAGCCGCATCGAGCGGCTGCACGGCACCGACGCCGGCAGCGGCCGCACGGTGCTCGAAGTCCGCTACGACGCGCGGCGCGGCCGTCGTTTCGGCCTCGCCGTGCATCGGGCGGCGCTGTTCGGGGTGCTCTATCGCGCTGCCTTGCGCGAAGCGATCGCCATCGAAACCAATGTCGAGGTCGAGAGGCTGGAGACGGCTGAGCGCGCGATGCTCGTCTGCGGCGACGGCAGGCGGCTCGGGCCGTTCGACCTCATCGTCGATGCCAGCGGCGCGCGCTCGAAGCTGCGGCATTATCTCGGCGATGCCGCAATGCCGCGGCCGCTCGCCTATGGAGCATTCTGGGCGTCGCTCGGCTGGCGGGACGGCTTCGACAAACGCGCGCTGCTGCAGCGCTACGACAAGGCAAGCGTCATGGTCGGCGTGCTGCCGATCGGCCGGCCGGAGGGGGGCGCGGAAGACATGGCGGCTTTCTTCTGGAGCCTCAAGCCGGGCGACGCGGAACAGGTGAAGGCGAAGGGCCTGGGTGCCTGGAAGGCGAGGGTGGTTTCGGTGTGGCCTGAGTGCGAGGCCTTCACCAGCCAGATCGACAGTTTCGAGCAGCTCTCGCTCGCCCGTTACGGCCACCACACGATGTCGCTGCCCGCCGGCCGGCGGCTTGCCGTCATCGGCGACGCCGCGCATTCGACCAGCCCGCAACTCGGGCAAGGCGCGAACATGGCGCTGCTCGACGCGGCGGCGGTCAGCCACGCGCTGGCGCAAGCGAAAAGCGTCGAGCACGCGCTGGAGACCTATGCGAGCGCGCGCCGTTGGCATGTGCGCGTCTTCCAAGCGCTGTCGCTGTCGCTGACCCCGTTCTACCAGTCGGACTCCGCGGCCCTGCCCTTTGTCCGCGACCGCATGGTGGCGGCACTGGCGAGGATCCCGCCGGGGCCGCAATTCCTCGCCGCCATGGTCGCCGGAACCGTGATCGACCCGTTCAGGCGGATCGGGCTTGCGGAACTGCAATGGCCTGCAGCCGAATGACCCCGGACATGTAGGATCTTTTTGCCAGCAGGAAGGCATGCAGCCGCTGCGGATAGTCCGCGCTGACCGCCTCCTTGACCGATTGCCGCCTGCTCAAGGCCGCGCGCCAGGCCTGGACGAGCGGCTTGCCGTCGAGGATACCGAAATCGCCGATACGGTCGAAGGTGTCGAAATAGCGGAAGATCGGCCCGTAGACGGCATCGACCAGCGAGAAGCGCCCGCCGGCGAACCACGAACCGCTTTGCCTTGCCGACAGTTCTGCTTCCAGACGTGAAAACATGTCGGACAAACCTCTGCTTTCATGGAGGAAAGCGGCCTCGTCGGCAGCGGAATAGAGGCGGCCGATGGCGTTGAGGATGGCCGAGCCGAATTCGATCCAGGCGCGATGCCTGGCTCGCGCCAGCGGATCGGCCGGGTGCAAGGGATTGGCCTCGGTCTCCTCGAGGAATTCGAGGATGACGGCGGATTCGAAAATCACTTCCTCCGGATGGTCATGCCGGACGCGGAGCAGCGGCACCTTGCCGAGCGGCGAGACGGCCTTGAACCATTCCGGCTTGTTGGAAAGGTCGACATGGACCCGCTCGAACGCCACGCCTTTCTCGGCAAGCGAGATCGCGGCGCGCTGGACGTAGGGGCACAAATGATGGCTGACGAGGGTGAGCGTTGCGGTCATTTCACTCTCCCCAGACATAGTTGAGCGCGTCGTCTTCAATGCGGGTCGACAGGAACAACAGGCGCGAGCCCTTCGGCGCCGGCCCTTCGAGACGCTCGCCGTTATCCATGTCGAATTTCGCGCCATGCCACTGGCAGACGAATGCACCGTCCTTGCAGTCCAGCGATCCTCCGAAATGCAGGCAGACATTGGCCGCGGCGCGGATGCGCTCGCCGCTGCGCCAGACATGGACCTCACGGCCGAAGAAGGGCGCGATCAGGCTGCCGGTTCGCGGGATATCGGCGATCTTGCAGATTTCATGTTTCATCGGAGAGTTCCTTGTCGATGCAATTGCATCTATATGAATGCAAATGCATCGATCGTCAAGCTTGATGCAACTGCATCTATCCAATAGGCTGCGCCGATGACGAAGAAATCCCCATCACCCGAGGCCATCGCCGCCTGGGCGCGCCTCGTGCGCGTCTCGCGTCAATTGGTCGAAAGGATCGAGGATGCGCTCAAGGCAAACGGCTTGCCGCCGCTCGCCTGGTACGACGTGCTGCACGAGCTTGCCGAAGCGGGCGAGGGGGGCCTTCGGCCGTTCGAGCTGACCGATCGCGTGCTGTTGGCGCAGTATGGCGTCTCGAGGCTGCTGGCCCGGCTGGAAGTGGATGGCCTGATTGAAAAGCTGCCTGTCTCCGACGATGGCCGCGGGCAGACCGTTCGCATCACGGCAAGCGGGCGTGAGATGCGCCGCCGCATCTGGGCGATCTATGGCGCTTCCATCGCCGAGCGATTGGGCGACAGGCTTTCAGTCCAGGACCTGAAGACATTGGCCAGCCTGCTCGGGCGGCTGCGGGATCCGCCGACCAGCGCTTAGTTCCCCAGCACGGGGATTTGACCGGTTGTCAGCGTTGGCAGGGGGGAGGCCTTGGAGATTGGCCGAAACGCCCACTCTCCAAGGTGTGTGACCTGCCAACACAAACATACGACCGGTGTGTTGGGGGAACCTATTGCGAGGTCTTCTTCCGCCCCTGCCGTCCTGATTTTCGACAATGGCCCCTTGCATCGGAAACCGGAATGCGCCATAAGCCGAACCGTAACGTACGGTACGCCTTGAATACGCATTCGGAATTGGGAACAGCGGTGTTGCAGCCAGCGGAGATCGATACGAGCGAAGCGCTCACCGAGCGGCAGCAGGCCGTTCTCGACGCGGCGCTCCGCCTGTTGGTCGAGGAGGGCGACAACCTGACCATGACGGCGGTGGCGCGGCGGGCAAGCTGTTCCAAGGAAACGCTCTACAAATGGTTCGGCGACCGCGATGGCCTGCTAACGGCGACGGTGCAGTGGCAGGCGTCCAAGGTGCGTGTGGCGGCCATCGACCGTGAAAGACTGGATATCGGTTCGCTCACGGCGAGCCTGGACCGTTTCGCTTCGGATTGGCTGAAGGTTATCTCCAGCGACACTTCGATCGCGCTGAACCGTGTGGCAGTCAGCCATGCCGGTTCCGGCAAGGACGATCTCGGCGCGATCGTGCTGCAGAATGGCCGCTTCGCGCTTGCCAAGCGGCTGAAGCCGGTGCTTGAAGCAGGCCGGCAGGCCGGGCTGCTCGATTTCGAGGACGCCGAGACGGCGTTCCGGACCTTTTTCGGCCTGGTCGGCCGCGACGTGCAGATCCGTCTGCTGCTCGGCGACCGGGTGGAATCGACTGAGGCGGCGATCGGCGGCGATGCCCGCCGCGCGACGCAGCAGTTTCTCGCTCTCTTCGGAGCAAACAACCGGCTGCAAAGCCCCTGATTTTCAAAACGGGAAGGAAGACCAACATGCGTGTCTATTACGATCGTGACGCCGATCTCAATCTGATCAAGGGCAAGAAGGTCGCCATCATCGGCTATGGCAGCCAGGGCCGGGCGCATGCGCTCAACCTCAAGGATTCCGGCGCCAAGGAGATCGCCATCGGTCTCAAGGCCGGTTCCGCCACCGCCAAGAAGGTCGAGGCCGACGGCCTCAAGGTCATGAGCGTGGCCGACGCCGCCAAATGGGCCGACCTGATGATGATGGCGACGCCCGACGAATTGCAGGCCGATATCTACAAAAACGAGATCGCGCCGAACATCCGCGACGGCGCCGCGATCGCCTTCGCGCACGGCCTCAACGTGCATTTCGGCCTGATCGAGCCCAAGGCTTCAGTCGACGTCGTCATGATCGCGCCGAAGGGCCCGGGCCACACCGTGCGCGGCGAATACCAGAAGGGCGGCGGCGTGCCGTGCCTGGTCGCCGTCAACCAGGACGCTTCGGGCAATGCGCTCGACCTCGCTCTGTCGTACGCCTGTGGCGTCGGCGGCGGTCGTTCAGGCATCATCGAGACCAATTTCCGCGAGGAATGCGAGACCGACCTGTTCGGCGAGCAGGTTGTGCTGTGCGGCGGCCTGGTCGAGCTGATCCGTGCCGGCTTCGAGACGCTGGTGGAAGCCGGCTACGCGCCGGAAATGGCCTATTTCGAGTGCCTGCACGAAGTGAAGCTGATCGTCGACCTGATCTATGAGGGCGGCATCGCCAACATGAACTACTCGATTTCGAACACCGCCGAGTGGGGCGAGTATGTCTCGGGTCCGCGCATCATCACCGCCGACACCAAGGCCGAGATGAAGCGCATCCTGAAGGACATCCAGACCGGCAAGTTCACCTCGGAATGGATGCAGGAATATCGCGCCGGTCTGTCGCGCTTCAAGGGCATCCGCCGCAACAACGACAGCCACCAGATCGAGGAAGTCGGTGCGAAGCTGCGCGCGATGATGCCGTGGATCGCCAAGAACAAGCTGGTCGACAAGGCGAAAAATTAATTCTCGACTTCCGTATGCATCTGACAAGGGCCGGCGGAGCGATCCGTCGGCCCTCTTTCTTTGCCAGGCAAGCCAATTGGTGCTGCTCAGCCGTAGTGCCAGTGCGGCTTGGGCTCAGTGCCGGTGAACTCGACGCCGATGCGATCCTCGCGGCGCCAGCGCACCACCGCCTTGTAGCCGATCCCGTCGACCGGCACATAGAGCAGGAATTCGTCCGGCACGCGTGCGTCGATCGGCACTTTCAACTCCGCGCCCTTCGAATGCATGTTGCGCACCGCGCATTTCACTTCGGAATTGTTGATGCCGGTCAGGATTGCGGCGCCCTTAAGCACGCGTTGCCTGTGTTGGTTTCTGTGTTCGTTTTCGGCCATGGCGGGCACGTCCTCGCACCCTGTTCGCGCGAATCGTCGTGTCGGGACATTGGCATGGCTGAATAGAAGCCGCCGATAAATTTAGGGTTATCGCCTATCGTAGCCACAGTTGCCGCAAAATAAAAACGGCGCCGCGAAGGGCGCCGTTTTTATGTCTGTGCTGGCGGCCGCTCACCTATAGGGCGACCAGCATTGCTTGCGTGGGCCATAGTTGGGCTGGAAAGTATTGTCCCAGGCGCGATACGACCGGTAGCGGTCGTAGCACCACCGGACATGCGCGCTGGAGAGCCGCTCGGTCCGGTAAATGCGCCGCGGCTGAGCGTAGCGCGGGTAGTAATCGTACTGATAGGGATCATAGTAGTTGCCATAGGCACTGCCCAAGCCTAGGCCGAGGCCCAGCCCAAGGATCGCCGCGTCGCCGCCACGGAAGTGCCGGCGGTGGTGGTGCCGCCAGCGCCAGTCGCCGCCGCCGTCCCATCGGCCACCATCCCAGTGGCGCGAGAAGCGACGATCGCCGCCACGCCATCTGAAGTCGCCGCCGCGGTTACGCCAGCGCCAGTCCTGGAAGTTGCCGCCGTTGTTGTTGCCGGCCCAGCCGGCGCGCACGGGAATAATATTCGGCGCGGCGGTGTTCGTCGCGACGCCGAGATCGGGCTGCAGGATTGGACCCGCGACCGATGGCGCCGTCACGCCGGCAACGAGGCCCAGGGCCAGGAGCCCGGATCTCAGGGAAGAAAAAAGCGGTTTCATCTCACTCTCCAAGGAGTAAAGGCCCCACGCCCAGCACACCCCGGGGAAAGGCCCATTGTTGGAACTTTCCGTCTGAACGGGGGATGAACGGAAAGGTTCCATCAACCATGACGAGCATTGGCCTGGCCCTTGTCTTCGCCATCGCTTGCAGGCAAAGGTCACGGCCATGTCGCTGCGCCTCGCCACCTTCAATGTCGAGAACCTGATGAACAGGTTCGATTTCTCGGGCTACCGCAACCAGCTCAATGAAGACCGCACGCTGGCGCTGTTCGACATCCAGAGCGAGGCGGAATACCGCATCCTCGAGCAGGCCCGCGCGATCGCCCAGTCCGATGACACCCGCCAGTTGACGGCGCTCGCCATCGCGGCCACCCGCGCGGACGTCATCTGCATGCAGGAGGTCGACAATATCGAGGCCCTGAAGGCTTTCGAATACGGCTATCTGTTCAAGATGGTCGGGCAGGGCTACCGGCAGAAATACACCACCGCCGGCAACGACACGCGCGGCATCGATGTCGCCGTGATGATGCGCAACGAGACCGCGCAGGGGCAGCCGATCGAGTTCGTGCGCATGACCAGCCACGCCTATGTCACCTTCGAGCAGTTCGGGCTGTTCACGCCGGAACTTGCCACGCTCGGCTACCTCGCCAATGAGCGTATCTTTCGCCGTGACTGCCTGGAGATCGACCTGCGGGTCGGCGGCGCGCCGTTGACGCTCTACCTCGTGCATTTCAAATCGATGGGTCCGCCGCGCAACGGGCTGGACGGCCGCCAGGCGTCAATGCCGCTGCGCATTGCCGAGGCGCAGGCGGTGCGCCGCATCATCGAGGAGCGTTTCGGCAAGGACCACGCCGCCGACAAGCGTTGGGCGGTCTGCGGCGACATGAACGATTATCGGCAGCGTGTGAAGATCGATGGCGACACCATCGACGGCTACCGTTTCGAGGTTGTCGACGAAGCCCGGTCCTCGATCGATGTGCTTACCGCCGGCGGCTTTTGCGAAAATGTCGTCGAGCGGCGGCCGGAGATGGACCGCTGGAGCTTCTACCACACGCGCGGCCCGGAGGAGCGGCATCTCTGCCAGCTCGACTATATCCTGCTGTCGAAGGCGCTGGCCGCGAAGAACGCCACAGCCGTTCCCGATATCATCCGCAACGGTCAGCCCTGGCGCACCATCTTTCCGCCCGGACAGGAGGTCGAGCGTTTTCCGCGCGCCGGCTGGGACAGGCCAAAGGCCTCCGATCACTGTCCGGTGGCGATCACCCTGGACATGGCGTGACCATCTTGAGTTTCGACCTGCCGCGCAACGTCATCCTGCCGGTCGATGCGGTCGACGTCCGCCTCGATCCCGGCCCGCATCCCTTCGTACTGGGCAACGCAGAGGCGATCGCCGAGAACTGGCGGCAGGAAATTGCGGCCAATCCGGCGCTGTTCGACGGCACCGTGGTGCTGCTTTCCGAACTTGCTTATCGAGACAATCGCCTCGTCGGCCGCTGCCATGCCGTGAACTATTCCACGTTCCTGCTGTGGCGCAAGCGGCGCGAGAATTCCGGCGCCGAGCACGCCTATGCGCACGCCGTGCTGGTGGCCGGCGACAATGCGCTGGTGGCGATCCGCATGGGGCCGCGCACGGTCAATGCCGGCCGCGTCTATTTCGCCGCCGGCTCGTTCGAGCCGATCGACTTTCGCGAGGGGCTGGTCGATGTCGACTTCAACATGATCCGCGAGGTGGGGGAGGAGACAGGGCTCGATCTTTCGACGGCCGAACGCGGACAGCGCTATTACGCGCTGTCGACGCCGAGCGGCACGGTGATCTTCCGTCGCTACCGCGTGGCCGAAACGGCCGACGATCTGGCGCGGCGCATCAGCGCCTTCGTCGCCACCGAGACGGACCCGGAGATCGAAGGCCCGGTCATCATCCGTAGTGCCGCCGATCTGCCCGACGGCTTGATGCCCCACATGAAGCCGCTGATCGAGTGGCATTTCGCCGACGGCAGCAAGGTTTCCTGACCTGCGGCATCGGTGCCGGCGGGTGCGCCCTATGGAAAGAGCGGCGGCAGCGCGTCGCGGTCATGCTGCGCGCCTTTCCGCGGGCCGCCGTCATCCTTGTAATAATAGCTGTAGCCGTTGATGGCCGGCGCGCCGCCGAGATGCGCATAGAGAATTCTCGATCCCTCCGGGAAGAAGCCTTTCCTGGTCAGATCGATCAGCCCCTGCATCGACTTTCCCTCGTAGACCGGGTCGGTGATCATCGCTTCGGTTCGGGCCGCCAGCCGGATCGCGTCATTCGTCTGTTCAGACGGAACGCCATAGGCGGGATAGGCATAGTCGGGATTGATGACGATCTCGTCCTCGCGCACGGCGCGGCCCAGCCCGATGAGAGCGGCGGTGTCGTCGACTATGCGGCGAACCTGCGCGCGGGTCTGGTCGAGCGTGCCGGAGGCGTCGATGCCGATCACCCGGTCGGCGCGATTTTGCGCGGCGAAGCCGACGATCATGCCGGCCTGCGTTGAGCCGGTCACGACGCAGACGATGATGTAGTCGAAGGCAAAGCCGAGCTCGCTCTCCTGCCTGGCGACCTCCTCGGCAAAGCCGACATAGCCTAGACCGCCGAACTTGTGCACCGAGGCGCCGGCGGGAATAGGATAGGGCCTGCCGCCCGCGTCCTTCACCGACTGGATCGCATCCTGCCAGCTTTTGCGGATGCCGATGTCGAAACCGTCTTCGACCAGCCGGCTGTCGGCGCCCATCAGCCGCGTCAGCAAGATGTTGCCGACCCGGTCATAGACCGCATCGTAGTGCGGCACCCATTTCTCCTGGATGACCACGCATTTCATGCCGATCTTGGCAGCCGTCGCGGCGACCATGCGGGTGTGGTTCGATTGCACGCCGCCGATCGACACCAGCGTGTCGGCGCCGGACGCAATCGCATCGGGCACGATGTATTCGAGCTTGCGCAATTTGTTGCCGCCCATGGCCAGCCCGGAATTGCAATCGTCACGCTTGGCGTAGACCTGCACTTTTCCGCCGAGCGCCGCGCTGAGGCGCGGCAGATGCTCGATCGGCGTCGGGCCAAAGGTCAGCGGATACCGTTCAAACTTGTCGAGAAGTGACATCGAGTTGCCTCCGCCGTGTTCGTTTTTCGATGCCCAGAGAATAGACGAACTGGGGCGAAAGGTGCTCTCGAAGAGGCCTCAGCTTTTTTGCATCTTTGCAACGAGTTGCGCTACATTTAGTTCAATCGTCCATAGAAGCAGGCAAAGATGGAAGAATCTTCCGACCAGACTTTTGATCGCATCGACATCAAGATCCTGCGGGCGCTTCAGGCCGAGGGGCGGCTGACCAACGCGGAGCTCGCGGCCCGCGTGAATGTCAGCGCCGCCACATGCCACCGGCGCACGCAACGCCTGTTCGAAGAAGGCTACATCACCGGGGTCAGGGCGGAGATCGCGCCGGCCGCGGTCGGGCTCGGCGCGCTGGTCATGGTCGGCGTCGTGCTCGACCGCTCGACACCCGAAAGCTTCGCCGCTTTCGAGGATGCCGCCCTCAAGCTCAAGGAGGTCCTGGACTGCAATCTGGTGGCCGGCGACTTCGACTATCTGTTGAAGATACGCGTGCGCGACATGGCGGATTTCAACAAGCTGCATGGCCAGAAGCTGATCGCGCTGCCTGGCGTTCGGCAAACCAGGACCTTCTTCGTCATGAAGGAGGTCAAGGAGAACGCGCGGCTGCCGTTTTGATGGTCCGCAGCCAAGGGGGCGGCAAATGCCGCCCTACTCGTGCCGCAGCGCGTCGATCGGGTCGAGCCTGGCGCCGCGCAGCGCCGGGAAGAAGCCGAACACCATGCCGATCAGCGCCGAAAAGCCGACAGCGAGCAGGATGACGGCCGGGCTCGGCGCAAAAGGTATTGTCAGCGCCATCGAGGCGAGGCCGGCCAGCGACAGGCCGATCAGGATGCCAATGATGCCGCCAAGCAGTGAGAGCACGGTCGCCTCGACCAGGAACTGGATGAGGATGTGTTTTTCATGCGCGCCGATCGCCAGCCTGATGCCGATCTCGCGTGTGCGCTCGGTGACCGACACCAGCATGATGTTCATGATGCCGATGCCGCCGACCAGGAGGCTGACGCCGGCGACGGCCCCGAGCATGCCGGTCATGGTGGTGGTGGCGCTGGTCATCGCGTCGGCGATCTGGGTCATGTCGCGGATGGCGAAATCGGGATCGCGGTCGGGCGTGATGCGGCGCGTGTCGCGCAAGATGTCCTCGACGCGCGGCTGCAACTCGGTGGTCGGCGTGCGGTCGTCGGCGGCGATATAGATGTTGTCGATGTCGCGGTTGCCGGCGATGCGGCGCTGATAGGCGTGCAGCGGCATCAGCACGACATTGTCCTGGTCCTGGCCGAAGCCGGTATAGCCCTTCGGCTCGAGCAGGCCGATGATCTTGCAGGAGGTACGGTTGACGCGGATGATCTCGCCCTCCGGATCGCCGGCGCCGAAGAATTGCTGGCGCACGGTTTCGCCGATCAGGCAGACACCGGCGCCGGCACGCGTTTCGGAATCGCTGAAGGGACGACCCGACACCAGTTTCCAGTCGCGGGCATCCAGATAAGCGCTGTCGGTGCCGGTCACGCCCGAAGTCAGGCTTTCGGTGCCGAAGATGACGCGGACCTGTTTTTGCGACGCCGGCGAAATGGCGCGCGCGCCGCTCAGATGCGCGTCGAGCGCGGTGATATCCTTTTCGGCCAGCGGCCGCACCGCCTGGTCGAGGCCTCCCGGTCCGCCGGGGCCTGCCGGCCGGCCGGCGCGTACGACGAGAAGGTTGCTGCCAAGCTTCGAGATATCGGCCTTGACCTTCTCCGTCGTGCCGGAGCCGATGGTGAGCATGGCGATGACGGCCGCGACGCCGATCACGATGCCAAGCAGCGTCAGGAACGAGCGCAGCACGTTGCGGCGGATCGAGCGCAGCGAGAGGCGAACGGTCTCCCAGATCATGCCGCTTCCTCCGCCTTCAAGGTATCGGAGGCGACATGGCCGTCGAGGAAACGGATGGTGCGGCCGGCATAGTCCGCAACATCGGCTTCATGCGTGACCATGACGATGGAAAGCCCGAGCCCGGCATTGAGCCGGGTCAGCAATTCCATGATCTCATGCGTGCGCGCGGTGTCGAGATTGCCGGTCGGTTCGTCGGCGACCAGCAGCGTCGGCCTGGTGACGATGGCGCGGGCGATCGCCACGCGCTGCTGCTGGCCGCCAGAGAGCTCGGCCGGGGTGTGGTGCTCGCGCCCGACCAGCCCGACCTCGGCCAGCGCCTGCATGGCCAGCTCGCGACGTTCGTGCGCGGCGACGCCGCGATAGATCAGCGGCAGCTCGACATTTTCCGCCGCCGTGGTGCGCGGCAGGAGATTGTAGCCCTGGAAGACGAAGCCGACATAGAGATTGCGCAAAAGCGCGCGGCGGTTGCGGTCGAGGCGGCCGGCATCGACGCCCATGAAGGAGTAGGTTCCGGCCGTCGGCGTATCGAGGCAGCCGATGATGTTCATGGCCGTCGACTTGCCCGAGCCGGAAGGACCCATGATGGCGACGAATTCGCCACGCCGGATGGCGAGATCGACGCCGGCCAGCGCGTGCACGCGGGCCTCGCCCTCGCCATAGCTTTTCCAGACCTTGTCGAACGTGATGAGCATGGGAGCCGACATTTCGTCAGCTCCGCTGCTGCGCGCCGGTGATGACTTGCACGCCCTCGTCGAGGCCTGACGTGATCTCGGTCAACTCGCCGTCGGTCGAGCCGATCCTGACATTGACCGGACGCGGCCGGCCGTTCTCCAGCACATAAAGCGTGCGCGAGCCGTCGGCCGGCGCCTTCGTCGCCTCGCGCTGCCGGTTGGGGCGGCCCATGCGGCCGGTGAAGAGGTCGCGCAGGCTCCAGCCGCGCGCCTGCTGTTGCATCGGGCGATAGCGGAAGGCCGTCGAGGGAACGGTGAGCACGCCCTTGGCCTGCCTCGTGACGACCGAGACCGTCGCCGTCATCCCTGGCCTGAGCAGAAGCTCGCCATTATCGACTTCAAGCCGCGCATTGTAGGTGACGACGCCGTCGGTGGTGACCGAAGCGTAGGAGATGTCGCGGATCTCGGCGTCGAACGGCCGGTCCGGGAAAGCGTCGACGGTGAAGCGGGCATGCTGGCCGGGCTTCACCGCGCCGATATCGGCCTCGTCGACCGCGGCCTGCAATTCCATGTTCCTCAGGTCGGCGGCGATGACGAAGAGCACCGGCGCCTGCAGCGAGGACGCGACCGTCTGGCCGGGATCGACCGAGCGCGTCAGCACGATGCCGTCGATCGGCGCATAGATGGTGCTTTTCGCCAGATCGGTCTGCTGTGCCTTGAGGTCGGCCTGGGCGATGGCGAGATTGGCTTCGGCACTGTCGAGCGCCGCCTTCGAGCGATCGCGCGTCGCGGTCGCCGCTTCGAGCGACTGGTCCGTCGCCATGCCGCGCTTGGTCAGCGCGCTGGCGCGCACAACCGCGTTCTCGTTTTCCTGCAAGGTCACCTTGGCGTCCTCGACGGACGCGGCCGCCGCCTTGGCGGAGGCGGTGGCGCGCTCGATCTGGACCTCCAGCTTGGCGGTGTCGAGCGTCGCCAGCACGTCGCCTTTCTTGACCTGCTGGTTCTCTGCGGCCGCGACCGAGCGGACGATGCCGGAAAGCTCGCTGGAGATGTCGACCTGGGTCAGCGGCTGCAGCGTGCCGGTGGCGGATACCTCGACCGTGAGGTCGGCGATCGCCGCGGGCACGGCGGTGTATTCGATCCTGGGGGGCGCTGCGGCATACCATCGATAGAGGACAATGCCGGCCGCGACCATCGCTATCGCCAGCAGCGCGTAGCGCCAGAAGCGGCGGCGCTTGCGGCTCACGCCCTTGCGGTCGAGCCCGAGCGCTGCCTCTATGGAAGTACCGGATTCCGCATTTGGCGGATTGACAAGCTGGTCCACGCCGGACCCCTATGCTGAAAATTGATGTCCCTATCCGTGCACAAATCAGGCCTTAAGGTTCGAATTTCAAATTAAATTTCCCTCATGTTGGGATTGAGGCAGAAATTCGGGGCGAGGCGAAAGGTCTTCTCCATGGCGCGCAATTACTTGCTTTACGATGTGTTTACCACCGAAAGGCTGGCCGGAAATCCGCTCGCGGTGGTGCTCGACAGCGATGGGCTCGACACTGCCGGCATGCAGGCTGTCGCGCGCGAATTCAATCTTTCCGAGACGGTGTTCGTGCTGCCTCCCGACAATCCGAAGCACCGCAACCGTATCCGCATCTTCACGCCCGACTATGAAATGCCTTTTGCGGGGCATCCGACGGTCGGCTCGGCGATCGCGCTGGCCGAGCTCGCCGGCGAGGCGGCCGGCATCTTCGTGCTGGAGGAGAATATCGGGCCGGTGCGCTGCGCGGTGAGCAAGCATGACGGCTCGACCTTCGCCGAGTTCGATCTGGCGAAACTGCCGGAACCGCTGGAGCTCAAGGCCGATCCCGAAGCAATCGGCGCGGCGCTCGGCCTTGCCCCGCACGAGATCGGCTTCGAGAATCACCGCGTCGCCTTCTGGTCGGCCGGCGTGCCTTATGTGACGATCCCGGTTGCCGGTTTGGAAGAGGCGGCCAAGATCAGGCTGGACGACCAGGCGTGGTCGGAATTGGCACCACGCAAGAGCGAGTGGGCCTTCGCCAGCCCCTATGTCTATTGCCGCGAGCGGGTCCATCACGACAGCGCCTTCCACGTGCGCATGATCGTGCCCGGCACGCCTTCCTATGAAGATCCCGCGACCGGTTCGGCCGCGGCGGCCTTTGCCGGCGCAATCATGCATTTCGACGCTCCGACCGACGGCATCTCGCAGCTCTGGATCGAGCAGGGGCTGGAAATGGGCAGGCCGTCGCGCATCCGGCTCGAGCTCAATGTCGAAGCTGGAAAACTGGCCTCCGCGCGCATCGGCGGCCATGCGATCAAGGTGGCTGAAGGCCAGCTTTTTGTTTGATGGGTGCGGCACTTAGGCGATTTGTCGGGAAATGATCCCGGCAGGGCTGGACATCCCCGAAAGCGGCGGCTATATGCGCCGCCGACGCTGGTTTTTCCGGCGGTGTGGGTGTGTAGCTCAGTTGGTAGAGCAGCTGACTCTTAATCAGCGGGTCACAGGTTCGATCCCTGTCACACCCACCAATCTTTTCAATCGCTTAGGTGATAGAGCCTTGGAACAGGCCGAGAACATGAGCCGGTCATGAGACCGGCTCACGGCTCACGTGAGCTTTCAGGCGGCGGCCCGCAGCTCGTGCAGTTTTGCGCCGGCCTTTTTTAAGCGCTCCCTGGCCAGATAGAGCAGTGTCACGCAAGCTCCATTGAGCGCCTGGTGCTGGTCCGGATCGGCCTCGATCCCGATGAAGACCAGAACGTCCAGGATGCCCTCGACCTCGTTGTTATAGAGATCGATCGCGTTGATACGCCCGTCGTTGTCCATTTCTTTTTTTAACTCCACGCAGTTTGGCTTCGCCGGCCTCTCTTGCGGCCGCCGTTGCTGGTTTGCCTCGAACTTAAAACCGCGCGAAATTCCGCCGCTCCTTCCCGTCCCTCACACAGGAAGCCGCATGACCCCGCCACTGGTCTTGCCCGTCCCGCTTCAATCCGGCGGGATTAGAAAAACTTACAGCCGCAACCGGGTCGATCAATCACATTAGTGTGTCCAAATATTTCGGGCTGTGAAGAGCGGGGAAAAGTGGGCGCTGTTGTGGGCATTTTAACCCACTAGTTGGGCCGATTTCCCCGCGTCTCGCTTTCGGCCATAAAATCGATATGACCAGCCGCCTTGATTCTCATATCCGTCTGACGCCGGAGCTCAAAAAGAAGCTGAAGGTTGCTGCAGCCGAAAACGGCCGCAGCTTCAACGAAGAGGTGGCGGCCCGGCTTGAAGGCTCGTTTGAGCTTACCAGCGACACGCGCGATAAGGTGAAACAGCTGTTGGCCCAGGCAATGTCGGAACTTGACGTCGGCTAGGTCAACAGTCGGGTGAGATAGCAGCCGACGACCGTGAAGTGATTGCGCACGGTGTTGCCACAAGCGAGGCAACGCAAATGGCGGCCGACATAGCGCAGCTGCTCGCCGGCACCGTGGCGCTTCTCGATCCGGTGCCGATCGACCGGGCCGATATGCCGGCACAGGATGCAGCGGCCGCCCAAGATGTAGGTTTCCGGGATGTCGCGGAAACTGATGGCATAGTAGGCCTTGCCGGGAACGGCGTCGAAAAGCGGATCCATCGTTCCGATTTCGTTCCGCCGGCGGCGGCCGTCAAGCGGCGCAGGAAAATTTTCCTCTAAGTGGGTTTGTCGCGCAATGGCTTCTTGCGAGATGGGGCCTTAGTGACGCCGACAGATGCTTGGCGCACGGTGATAGGGTAGCCGACGTTCACGGTGACGGTGCCAAGGTCGTCGTCGACGCGGAGGGCTTCGCGCGTCAATTCCAGGTGATCGCCGGGTTTAGACTTGGGCGGCACCCTCATGGAAAACGGGAAGTCGTAGCCGGCGATCTGACAGCTGGCGCGCTCCTGGTCCAGCATCCTGACGATCGTGATCTCGAGCGTGATCTCGTCGCCTATGTCGATGTCGGTCGTTCTATCAGCCATCGCTAAATGATGGCGCCGCCGGTGGCGGCGTCAAGGCCGCGTGCTAGCGAAGAACGCCATCCACACAAGACCGCCTACAAACGCCAAGAGAACAAGCTGCTCGGCCGTCATCGTGCCGTCCTCCGCCACTTCTCCATCCTGGCCATGCCGGAGCGGGCGAGCTCGGGATGCAGGCCGAAATAGTGTTTCAGGATCTCGTCGATCGACTTCAAGCTGTGCCCGGTGATCGAGGCGATCTCCCATTTCGTGCAACCGGCCAGCGCCAACCAGGTCACGGCCGTGTCGCGCAGGTCCTGGTCGTGGAAGTCGGCCAGGCTGGGCATCGGCTTCAAGCCGGCGGCGTCCATCACGGCGCGGACGTCGATCTTGCCGAGCAGCTGCACGGCCATTGGCGTCGGCGCGTTCTTGCCCTCGACCTTTTCCAGCGTGCCGAACGCTGCAGCGTGGCGCAGCACGCGGAAGGCCTTGCGGTAGCGGTGATCGTCCCAAGGCCGGCGCAGGCGCTCGTCGATTAGGACGTGCGCGTAGTTCAGCCGCCAGTCGGCCCGGCGCTTAGCCGCGGCGACGACGCGATCGCGCAGGATCTCGACCATCGGGATCAAGAGCGGCTGGCCGCCTTTCTTCCTCTGGTGAAAGAGGATGCCTTCGCTGGTGATCTTGCTGTCCTCGAGGGCGAGGCGATCGGCCTGGCGCTGCGCGGTGTAGAGGCCGAGCGTGACGCTGTCGCCGATGTCGGGGAAGCCGAGCGCGTCGCAGACGGCGACCAGGTGCACCATTTCGGCGATCGAGCCGACGCGGATCCTGGGCTCGAGCACCGGGAGCGTATCCTCGAGGCCGGCAACGGGATTGTGCTTGACGATGTAGCCGCCGGCTTTGGAGCGGCCGAACCCATAGGCGGCCGAGATCATGGCGCGCAGCGCGCGCGCCTGGGCGAGCCCGTGCTTGACCTCGACTTTGTCCAGGATGCCGGTCAGCACCTTGGGCGTCACATCGTCGGCCGGCTCATGCCAGGCCGCGCCGTCTTCCAGATGCTCGAGCACGCGCGCGGATCCGCGATAGCCGCGCACCGTCGCGGCCGAGAGCGGCTTGCGGCGCTTCTTGCCGTCGATGATCGGCACGCCCTTCATACGCGGGTTCTTGTCGAGGAAGGCCTCGACCAGCTGGCTGATGGTGGTGACGCCGGCGAGCCGGGCGCGCTCGGCCGCGTTGGCGAGCTTCTTCGGCGTCGTCTCGCCGGCGGCGATCGCCGCGCGCTTCTCGACGATCTCGAGCTCGCGGCGCTGCGACCAGGCGATCGCCTCGTCGAGCGAGAACCATGGGCCGGATTTGCCGTGGCGAAGATCCTCGCCCTTGTAGCCGAGTTTTCGAAGGCTCTCCGGCGGAATGAAGCGCGGCCGGCCGTCGCGCCAGGTGACAAGCGGAATACGGATTTCGACGCGGCCCATGGGGCGCCCCTCGCGTGGTCTGGAACCGGCGACCATGGTGAAATCCTTTCCGCTTGTCAAAAATGCCTGTGTATTGATCAGATCGCCGTGCCTGCCTTGTAGGCGGCGATTGCGCGCCGCAGGCGCTCGTCGAGCTGTTCCTTCCCCGCTACCTTTCCGCGCCGGATGGCCTTGTTGACCGATAGGAACGCCTTGCGGGCCTCGTCGAGCTTCACCGGATCGATGATCGTCAACTCATGGCTCAATAGCGCACTGCTCATCTTCCACTTCCTTTCCTGGTTGGTAGAAATGCGGCGGGCGCCATTCACGGCCGCCCGCCCAAGGTGCTCGCCGAACTCTCGTCGACGGCGAGGTTTCAGAGGCCCGGCGGGTACGCTGGTGGGAGGAAGCCATCCCGCCGGGCCGATCCCCCAACGGGATCTAACTGTTGTGCCGCTCGGGCAGATGTTCGTAGCGCACGGCAAAGCCGACGCGGCGCGGCATCGGCCGCCAGTGCGCGGCCTCGACGCCGGCGGCGAGCATGAGCGCCAGGCCGACGCCGATCGCGGCCATGAGAAGGACGTCGGTCACGTGACGATCCTCCGGGGGTCGACCTTGACCGTCTTGGCCGCCAGATAGGCGCGGCCGGCGTCGGTGATGATCCTTCGACTTTGCGGGCCGCGCCCGCGTTTGCCGGCCTCCGCCAGAAAGCCGCGATCGTACACCAGGCGCGAGACGATGACGGGGCCGTGATAGGTCCAGCAGTTGCCGGGGTCGATCCAGCCGGCGACCGTGTAGCAAAGGCCGCCGGCGGCATCGGCGTCCAGCGCGGCCTGCAGGGCGGCTTCCATCTTCGGTGTCATGGCTGCCCCGATAGGTTCGGCGCCGAGAGGTCCAGCCTAAGCAGGTACTCGCGGAAATCCTTGTAGGCATCGGCGCGGCCCTGTTCCCAAGCCCGGCCTTTAGAGCTTCGCTCGTGTTTCAAGGAGGCGTTGCGGCATACAGCTTCACGCGTCGTTAGGGTGGCGACGACAAAATCGCGCAGCTCGTCCGCTGTCCTTTGGTGCTTCTTGGTCATGCGCGCCTCGCTTGCTGCTGGCGGCGCTCGAGCATGACGTTGTAGGTCATGACGCCGGCGCCGGTGAGGGTCAGCTTGCTGCCCTTCGCGCCGATCGTGTCGAGCCTGACCAGGCCGTTGCCTATCAGGCCGGCGGCAAGCGCGCGGGTGATGCGGTGCGGCCGGCGGCCGTAGTAGCCGCTGGCGTTGGCGTAAAGGTCATGATCGTGGATCATTTCGACGGCCACGCGCTCGGCCGCCGTCAGGCTGCGCGGATCGATCATCCGAACATCCTTTCCAGCTTGGTCGGCTTCCGGGCCGCCGGCGGCGCGTCATCATTGCTGGCGGCGGCGGGTTTGCCGTTGTTCTCGAGCCAGCGCATGATTGCCGGCCTCGACCAGCCGTTCAGGCCGGGAAGTTTCGTGGGGAAGCCGGCCGCCTCGAGCTCCGCCTGTTTCTTGTGAAAGGTCTCGCGACAGCGATACCGGAGCAAACGCGCTACCTCGAGCGCGTTGAGCACCTGCCGTTCCGGCGGCCGCTCCGAAAGCCGCCCGGGCAGTACCTGAAAATTCATGGCCTCACCTCGCAAATCAGTTGCGGGGTGAAAAATGGCTCGAAAGTAGCTTTAATGCAACTGGCTGTTTAAAAAATGCAACAAGCCAGTGATTTCGGTTTCACGTGGAACGCTTCTGCCGGAGCTGTTCGACCTGGAATGAAACGACGCCTTCGAACTGCTCTGCCTTGCCGTTTCCGGCCCTGGCGAGCCAGTCGGCGAGCTCGATGACGGTGCGCGCCACGTCCGCCGGCGAGGCGAGCTGCAGCGCCTGTCGGCTGTGAAGAGCGGCCACGGTCTGCTCGACCGCGTGTCGGAAGGCTTCTTCGGCGGGCGACGCCGGCGGCGAAACGCCGAACCTGCGCACGATTTTGTCAATGGTCATAGAGGACAAGGCGTGCGGATGGTTGGGGTCGGCGGCCAAGCGCGTCAGCGTGGTCTTGGCCATGCCGGCCGCCAAGGCGATCTGCGTCGGCGTGAGGTTGAGCTGTCTGCAGATGTCCAGCAGCCAATCGCGTTGCAGCCGGATCAACTCGGCTGTTGCAGCACTTGAACCCTCGTCACTCGTCATCCGCCTTACTCCAACAAACGGAGCAACAGGATGCGTTATGGGGACAGCGGACGCGCGTTGCATAAACACACTTGACACAACAAAGCCAAATCAGATTTGGGTTGCATTAATGCACCTGCGCCGAGCAAAAAAGCAATGCAAAATCGCACGGAAATCCTGACCAGTGAAGCCATTGCCGAGCGCGCCGCCGCGATCGGCGTGCCGATTTCAAAGCTTGCGGTCGAGGCTGGCCTAGCCGCCTCGACGTCTTCGCGCTGGCGAACCGGCGGCGGCTCGACGCTGCGCACGTTGCGCGCCGTGCAACGCGTGCTCGAGGCGCGCGAGCGGGCTTTGCTGCAGCAACTCATGCATCTGCATCCCGACCTGGTGGAAAGGGACGCGGCATGAACGGCGCGCCAGTCCTGCCGCTGTCGAGGGAGGGCGGCTACTGGCTGTTCTCCGCCGGCGAGCAGCGTTTCGTGCGCCGCGCCGAGATCATCCCTTTTCCGCGCCGTGAAAAGATCCGCTTCGTCTCACGGCGCTCCGACCAGATCGAAGCAATCCTTGACGAAATCGACAGCTACAGCGGAGAGCGGCCATGAGCTACGAAGCCTGGGGCGAGCCCGATGACAGCGCCTTCGAGGCGGCGATCGAGGCCGGTTGGTTGGACCCGGCAGACCTGTCAAAGGCTCTGGTCGATGTGATGAACGAGCGGAACCGGCAGCAAGACGCTGAAGGCTGGACGCCGGAGCACGATGACGAGCACGGTGACGGAAGTCTCGCGATGGTCGCCGCTCTCTATGCCGAACCTCGTCCGCTGTTGAAGCGCGTAGGCGATTGGATCGTGCCGGCCTACTGGCCGCAGTCATGGGATTTCAAATTCTGGAAGCCGAAAGACCGGCGCCGCGACCTGGTGCGCGCTGGCGCTTTGATCTTGGCAGAGATCGAGCGGCTTGACCGTCTGGCCGCGAAGGAAGCGGGCAAATGAGCGCCTGGTTTCGCCGCGCCTGCGATCGGGCGTTCAACCTTGGTCTGTCGCTCGGCGAGCTCACCAGGCGCTGCCATGGCGCCACCGATCGCCGCGACATGGTCGATGCCGTCGTCGACATGGAAGCGGCGATGCAGACGACGCGGACGCTGCGCTGCTTTGCCGTCCAGGACGTCGCGCCGGGTGAGCTCGCCGAGCGTGCGGCAGTCCTCGCACAAAAGAGGGCGCAGGGATGAACTGGTCGCCTTCGATGCGCGCCACCCGGCGCGAAAAGCTGCAGCAACCGCAATTGAGTTTGCTCGATCGGCGCGTGTTGGCCTTCGACCTTTTCGCCAGCGATCGGGACGCGAATGTCCGGCTGATCGAAAACCGCATGGTGGTGACGCGCAAGCCGCATGATTGCGTGCTCTGCGGCGAGGGCATCCCGGCCAAGAGCCGCGTGCGGGCGCAAAGCGAGTGCGACCGCGACCGCAACAAGGTGATGACGTTCTACGTCTGCGCGCTTTGCTGCGCCGCGATCGACCTTTCCCACACTGACGCCGGCGCCGCGCTCGAGGCGCGCTACCGGAGGCGCGCATGAGAACGTCCCTGCGCTTTGTCACGGCCGATGTCTTCACCGGCCAGTACAAGGACCGGCAGACCTTCATTGCCTCCATGCTCGGGCGCCTACAGGTGGCGGCGCTGCAGGATGGCTGGATCGGCACGCAACTCTATGACGCCGACTGGATCGAGAAAAAGGGCGAGCCGCCGATGGCGGTGATCGCGCTGCGGCCAGGCGAGGGCGCGGCGACTGTCGCCGACGTCCGGCAATACCTCGTCGACAAGAAAAAAGCAGAAAGGAAAGCGGCGTGAGCACCACCAGGACCGAACTGCATCTGAGCGTATGCGACTGCCCGCACGTCAATATGGTCATCATCGATCCGGAGACGGGCGCGCACAGGCATTTCGCCTGTGATCCCGACAAGGCCGAGACGATCGCTGCCGAGCTGGTGAAGCTCGCGGCGGAATGCCGGGAGAAGTCCGGCCAGCGCCTCAAGCAAAAGCACTAGGGGGGCCGCATCATGAGCAACAAACTTCCGATCATCGACCAGCTGCACAATGCCGATGGCGATCGGGCGCGCGCCGACGTGCTGCTGCGCTGCCCCGATGCGGTGGTTTTGAAGTACGAAAAGGTGTTCCTCCACGCCTGCCGGGATTTCCCCGCGGGCGAGCTCTTCGTGCTGCAGCGGACCAATGCCATGCACATGGTGCGCTCGGCCGCCGGCGGCTTGCCGGCCGCGATCGCGCTCGAGCTCGAGACATTGCGCGCGGAGCTCTCGGCCTATGCGGCCGGCGCGCCGGTGCAGAAGGAAGATCCGGAAGCCGCGAAGCTTTGGCCGCTCGACGCGCCGCAGCTCGGCCAGGCGAAGGGGCCGCCGTCGATCGATATCTGACTTTTCGTTGCGTGTTGCTTTTGCGTTTTGGGATCCGCCGGGTTGTCGTCTGGCGGCGGTTCCCTGCGCGCCGGTTTGGCCCCAACAGCCGGCGCGCTCTTTCCCTTTCAGGCGGGAACGGGTGGGACATGCCGCGCAGAAACAAAAACGCCGAAAAGCCAAAGCGAAAGCCGTATCGGCCTGACGCCACGGCCGAGCTCGAGAGGATCGAGGCCAAGCGGGCCGCGCTCGGCGTGACGCTGGCGGAGCTCGCCGGCCGCGCCGGCATGACCGAACGGACGCTGACCAACATGCGCCGGGACCAGTGCGCGTTTCCTCGCCACATCCGGGCGCTGACCTATGCGCTGCGCACGATCGCGCGAGAGAAGGAAGCGGAGGGCGAAACGCTATGAGCGGAAATGTCCGGATCTACCGCAATGAAGCGGACATGCGGACGAGCGTCGCGTTTCGCACGGCGACGGGCGCTTTCCAGGACATGACCGACGAACACGGCCGCGTCATCAATCTTGATTTCGATTTCCGTGGCGATCCCTGGACTGACTGGCGCGGTCGGTCGGTCGAAGACGCCTTGGCGAAGTTCGAGCGGGTGCAGGAAATCTGCAGCGCCATGTCGCCGGTACGCCGGCGATGACGCGCCTGATCGAACGCGCGGGGCATATCGCGGCGGTTGGTGTCAACGCCGTGGTCGAGGCCTCCGGCCTGGCGGCGGACCTGCGCCGGCCGGTGGCACTCTACCTCCTGACGGTCGGCTGCAACCTGCCGGGCGCTACCGTGGCTGCGATCGTCGGCTGCACCAAGCAGAACGTCTCAAAGCATCTGCGCCGCGTCGAGGACGCGCGCGAAGACGCGCAATTCGACCAGGCGCTCGAGCGGCTGGAACGCCAGCTCTTTGGAGGAACATGACGATGGAAGCGATTGAACTGACGCCGGAGCAGATCGCCGAGCGCGAGCGCCTAGCGATGATCAGCCAGGAAGGCCAGACCCGCGAGTTTCGCGACGCGATCAAGCAGGCGCTCAATACGGTCAATCTCGAGATCGCAGCCAATGGCGGACAGCCGGCCGTCGACGCGGTCATGGCAGCGCTGACGTCGATCCAGGCGGAGTTCATCGCCATGGCGCCGCATCGCTACGCCCGGCGCATGCAGATCAAGGAAATCGAGCGAGAGCTGCCGCGCCTGGTCGCACTCCGGACCGGTTGCGAGCACTGACATGGATGCGCGCCTGGCTGCGATCGAGTCGACCCGGTTCAATGTGGTCGCCAATCTCGCCTTCACCTGGGCGGGCGAAGATCTAGCGCAGCCCGTGCGCTATTTCATGGCGATCGCCAACGCGCCGTCGCCGACCAAGGATGCGCTGTCGCTCGGGCTTCTCGAGGGCGCGCTCGATCCTGATGGTCACGGCCTGCAGGGCGTGCTCGAGCTGACCGCCGAAGGGCGGTTGCTGGTCCGTCGTTTCCGCCGGCGAGCCGGGAGCGGCTTTGTATGAGGGAAGATCGCGGCAACAGCGGCGAGAAGATCGGCGGCGTCAAATATTCGACGACGCCGCCGGTTGGCGTCGAGCTGATGCAGTATTTCGATCGCCTGCCGCCGAACATCCGCCGCGTCATCGCTGCAGCGCCGTTCAACTACGACACGGTGAAGATCTCGCGCGCGCTCGAGACCGGCTTTTCCCCACGCCGCATGGAGATCGACCTTATCCATTCGTCGCACGAATTCACTGAGCGGGCCTATGAGGAACGCGGCTTCGATCCTTTCGCGGCTCGCGCCCTGGCCCGTCAAGCCCTGGTCGATCTCAGATGAGCTCGCGCTTTCGCCTGGTGAAGGACAAGCTGCAGGGCGACATCAAGTCGGTGATCGCCGACGTGTTCGGTTCGGTCAATGCCAATCCAAAGCGCCGGAAGCGGCTGCGCTGGGCGCTGATCAATCCCTGGAGCGGATCCAAGTCGGCCAATCTGCATGTCTACCTGACCGGCGCGCGCGCCGGCGGCTGGAAGGATTTCACGACAGGCGAAACCGGCGATATCATCGACCTGGTCGCGTTCGGCAAGGAAGGGTCGGTCAGTCCGGACAGCCGCATACGGGTGATCGAATGGGCGGAGGACCGCTACGG
This sequence comes from Mesorhizobium sp. BH1-1-5, assembly GCF_020165615.1. NCBI lineage: Bacteria > Pseudomonadati > Pseudomonadota > Alphaproteobacteria > Hyphomicrobiales > Phyllobacteriaceae > Mesorhizobium > Mesorhizobium sp. BH1-1-5. The sequence continues at coordinate 116,423 of NZ_JAIUIM010000002.1, read as the reverse complement.
GATCCGCAAGCTCGACCCGAAAACACGCGCCAAAATGGACAAGGAAGCCGCCGATCGGCGCGATCTCGCCGAACAGGCGGCTGTCGAAAGCGCGGCCGAGCAGCGCGAGCGGGTGCGCAAGACGTTCTATGCCTGCCAGCCGAAGATCCTGGGCACGCCGGTCGAGACATATCTGGCGACGCGCGGCGTGGTGCTGGCCGACGTGCCGAACATCACGCCGGCGTTTCGTTTCCGGCCTGATTGCGAGTATTGGCCGCTGGCGCCAGTCGACGGCGAGGGCCGCCGGCTCGGGCGAGGCCCGCTCTTTCCCGCCATGGTCTCGGCCATGGTATCGGGCGACGGCCGGCTTAACGCGCTGCACCTGACCTTCATCGACCATGACGGCATGCGCAAGGCGCCGGTGCGCGAGCTCGGCGAGCGCCAGGGCCTCGATCCCAAGGACATCAACGAAAAGCTGTTCAAGGGCGACGTCCAGGGCTTTGTCATCCGCTGTACGAACGGGCCGTCCGGCCTCTCGGCCGAGCGCGCTGCAGAGGCGGGCGTCGCCGGGATCTGCGGCATCACGGAAGGCATAGAGGACGCGCTGTCGGCCGCCGTCGCGCATCCGGCCTTGCGCATGTGGTCGGCGGGCTCGCTGTCGGGCCTCCTGCATATTCACGACCATCCGGCGGTCAGCGCCTGGATCGTCTTCAAGGACAACGATTGGGGCAAGCCGCAAGCGGCCGCGCTGTTCGAGCGCGCCGTTGCGCGCCTGCGATCGTTCAAGAAGCCCGTAGAGGTGCTGGCGATGCCGGCAGACTGGGGCAAGGACGTCAACGACGCTCTCAACCAAGAGGACTGAAACATGGACAATGCACAGAACGGCCGCGCGCTCACCGAAGGCGAGTATCGCGTCGGCATCAACTTCAACCCGAGCGGCAACGCGGCGGTCGACCTGGTCAAGGCCAAGGCGGCCGAGCTGATCGACATCCTGGCGCCGATCGCCGCCAATCGCGACCATCCCGGCGCGCGCTGCGCGGCCGTCGCCATGACGGAAATCGAGAGCGCCGCCATGTGGGCCGTCAAGGCCGTCACCAAGCAGCCGCGCTGATCCCGAACCCTCCGGGCGGCGCGAATGCCGCCCAAACCCTCTAGAGGCACCAAATGGACATTCTGGAAATCAATGCGGTCAGCTTCGCCGGCCGCGTCGCGCATGTCGCGGCGGCCGAGCTCGCCGGCCTGCTCAAATTCGGGGAGGTCAAGCCGATCCCCGCCTGGTTCACACATGACGAGCTCGAGCAGGGCATCGACGTGACGCCGGAGATTGAGGATATGACCGCCTATGTCGCGAAGCGCGGCTGCGGTGGCGAAACGCTGTATCTGCATCGCAATGTCGGCGACTGGAACGCGGAAGATCCCGCGATCAAAATGGCGTTCGACCTTTTCGCCTCGACGGCCGGCAGTGTCGTCGCGCGCATCGTCGAGGCGCAGAACGCGGCCGAGAAAGCGCTCGAGCTCGCCACCAGGCCGGCGCCGGCGGCGATCGACGTCGCGGATACGATCTTCGAGAAAGAGGAAAGCCTTGGCACTCAGAGGCCTGAGGCCGTCGCGGCGCAGAAGGGGATCGCCGAGTACGATCAGGCGCAGGCGGCCGACAGGAGGGCCAAGCGCGAAGCGAAGCGCCTTGCCGACGCCGCCAAGCGCGCGACCAGGTCGACGGCATCTGGCGCAAAGCCGCCGACGAAGCCGGCGCCGATGTCGATCGGCGAGACGCCGGCGGCGCCGCCTGTGAACCGTGGCGGCCGTGGCAACCGAAAGCGCTGATCGCTTATCGCGCGCCTCGAGCCCCGGACCCGAGGCGCGTGCTCCTGAAATTTTCCGGAAAATTGTCAACCGCGAGCATCAATGACTGGCCAAAATGACGGGTTCGGCGGCGCACCCGAAAAAAAATCTGCGGGCAAAAAGAAGGTGTCGGCCGTCATCGGCGCATCGGTTGGCCGGATCGAGCATGCCTTGAAGCGCCAGGCCATTCGATGGCCGCTCAAGGGGATGCCTTACGAGGGCATCACGCCGGGCGCCTGGCGCGAGGAAGGCGAGCTCGACACGACGGGCTATCTGCCGGCGGACTGCCCTGTGCGGCCGCTCGGCTATTCCGGCGAGGACTATTATTTCGTCGATACGTCCGGCCAGGTGTTCAACAGCGGCGACAAGGCGCTCGGCGTCGAGCGCGTCCAGAAGCTGTTCGCCGGCTGCGAGGATTTTCTCTATTGGGCATGGCCCAGCTGGTCGGCCGGCAAGAACCGCCGCGTGACCGGGTTCAAGGCGGAGGAAGTGCGGCGCGATCTCTATGCCGCCTGCCGCACGCGCGGACCCTGGACCCCGACCGATCGCGTGCGCGGCCGTGGCGCGTGGCTCGACAATGAAGGCCGCCTCGTCCTGCATTGCGGCGAATATCTGTGGGTCAACGGCCGCCTCGAGGACACCGGCGAGCTCGGCGATTACTTCTACGTCCGCCGTCAGGCCTCGCTTGTGCCTTGGTCCGAACCCGTGACGGCCGACATCAACCCGGCGATCGACATCGTCAAGGCGCTGCGGACATGGAATTTCGAGCGCGGCGACGTCGATGTGATGATTGCCCTGGGCTTCAAGGGCATTTCGCTCATGGGCGCGGCGCTGGAATGGCGACCGTCGATCTTCATCGTCGGCGACAGCGGCAGCGGCAAAAGCGAGCTCTCGGGCAAGACGGGCCTTTTCCGCACGGTGCTCGGCCGCTCGATGCTGTCGACCACCAATGCCAGTGAGGCCGGCCTCTACCAGATCGTCGGCCATGACAGCCTGCCGATCTTCATCGACGAGCTCGAGGGCGACGACAATCCCGACCAGGCGCAGAAGATCATCAAGATGGCGCGCGACGCGGCGTCGGGATCTGTGCGCATCAGGGGCGGGAGCGATCACAAGGGCGTCGAGTTCGCGGCGCAATCGACCTTCGGCTTTTCCGCCATCAGCCCGCCGGGCATTCCGCCGGCCTCGATGTCGCGCATGGCGGTGCTGCAGCTCAATCCGCTGACATCGGCCGATGGCAAAGTGCCGCGGCTGAAAGCGCCGGAGACGGTCGGTCCAAGACTATTGCGCCGGGTGGCCGACCATTTCGACGATTTTCCAAACATCTACGAGGCCTATCGCAAGACGCTGCGCGAGCATGGCCACAACGCGCGCGGCCAGAACACGTTCGGCACGTTCCTCGCTGCAGCGCATCTGCTGCTCGGCGATGAAGGCATGGAGGCCTGCGGGCTCGAATTCGAAAACCTCGATCATTGGGGGTCGCTGCTGGCGGCCGACGCGGTGCCCGAGCTCGACAACGTCAAGCCGACCTGGCTGGACTGCATTGAAAAGATCCTGACCAGGCCGATCGACCAGTACAAGGGCGGCACCAGGCACACGGCCGCGCAGATCTTGGAGGACCTGCAGAACAAGGCGATCTCCTTCATTGCGGCGTCCGACATGCTGGCGGCGGCTGATCTCGGCCTGGTCGACAGCGGCGACCTGGTCGAAGGCTATCTTCTCGCTGTGCCGCACCAGAGCGACATCCTGCAGCGGCTGCTCGCCGGCACGACCTATGCGCCGATCGGCGTCTCGACCACATCATGGCATTGGGCGCTGAAGCGCGGCCCGCGCCCCGAGATCTTCATCCTCGACAAGAACCGCAACCGCATCACGATCGCCGGCCATCAGCGGCGCTGCACGCTCGTGCGTGTGGCCGAGCTCCGGCGCTGGCTTCACAAGCACGGATGATTACTGCGATGGCCGGTTCGCAATACTTCAATCCTACACGTCACATCGCAAATCATCTTGCCGGCCGGCAGGCCGGCGCCGATTTCATATCCATCGCACCAGGTGCGATCGACCCATGGTCCGCACCCCGGACCCAATCGCACGCGCCATTTTCCCTGACCCTCACCCTGCAGAGACCAAGAAGGAGACCGGTTGACGGCTCGGGCGGCCGGCTAGGCTCTCTGCATCGCGCGGTTCTTGCCTCTCCAATGGGTTCGGGGCGATGCCGGTGTCTAGCAAGTGTCTTCGAAGTGTCTAGATGCCAAGCCATTGAAAACAAAGCGCAATTCATGATTTCAGACACGTTAGACACCTTAGACACCATGGCGGCTCATATGTGCATGCGCGCGCGCGCATGTACGAATTTCCATGTGTCTAAAGTGTCTTATGTGTCTAATTTGAAGCAAGCGATTGATTTAATTGCGAAAATCGGCAGACACCGGCCTAGACACCGCCAAGACACTCGCCAAACCATTAAAATAATCGCGGTGGCGGCATGAGCGGCGATCGGGACCTGTTCGAAAGCGAGGATCAGGCGCGAGAGGCGCGCGCACGGCACCAAATTGGCAATCCGTTCGCCGACGCTGGCGCGCAGGCGCAGCGGCGCGGGCGCGGCCGGCCGAGCGGCGCGCTCAACATGAAAACCAAGGACTTCGAACGCTACTACACGGCCATGGGCTACCGGGATCCGCTCAAGGCCATGGCCGAGTGGCTGACAGCCGATCCGGTGGCGCTGCAGGCTTGGTTCGAGGAACACGAGCAGCGCACGGTGTCGATCGAGGTGATCAAGGACGGCGAGAGCGAGGCTGCAGCCAAGGCCGACGTGAAGGTGAAGGACGTCCCGTCGCTCATGGCGATCATCAAGGAACAGCACGCCGTCGCGGTGGCGCTGGCGCCATACCTGCACGGCAAGAAGCCCGTCCAGGTCGAGATCATCGACGAGCGCCTGCCGACGCTGATCGTCGATCTCGGCACAAACCAGCTGGCCGACGCGCGCCGCCTGGCCGAGCAGCGGGCGCTGTCGGTCGGCTCGCCGATCGAAGGCGATGCCGAGCGCGCCTGGCAAGGCGACATCAACGAAAACAACGACTTAGAGGAAGGCGAATGACAACGGCTCACGGGCGAACGGCTCACGGCGCGGCCAAGCCCTTCAAATCGCTGGCATTTCAGGCGTTGCGCCCGCTGATCGAAAATCAGCGGGGCAGGGAGGGGTCCCCCTCGTTTGGCAAGATCGACCTGGCCTCGACCAGGGCGGCAGCTGCAGCCCTGCCGCCGGCCGCCGGCGCTGCAACCATGGCGCGCGGCGCGGGCCTCCCCCGAAAGAGGGGTCGACCCCCCATACAGGGGCAGGCGTTCTCACACCGTCCGCCGTTTTTGCATCTGCCGGAGGCCGCCGGCAGTGAGGGTGGAGTTTGGGCGCGGGTCGACGCGGTGCTGCGGGGCGCGGGTCCGGGGTATGGGGACTGCGCTTGATGGATGCTGCAGCGCAAAGTTTGGACACGTCCAAATCGAAAGCGGATGCCGCGTTGGTGGAGCTCTACCAGCTGCTGGCGAAGCGCAATGCGCCGACCGCCGGCAGTTTCACCAGCCTGTCGGTCGACGAGAGGCGGGAATATTTCCGGGTCGCCCGGCAGCGGAGCCGGGCCAGGGCGCGGGCGGCCGCCGGCGCCGGCGCGCTCGATCCGAGCTCGGGCAACGTCCGCGACGCGCTGGCGGATGCGGCGCTGATGATCCTCGCCACCGACGCGCCTGGCGCCAGCCTGGTGCTCGAGATCCTGGCGAAAGTGTTCCGGGAGCGCCCTGGCGTGCCGATGCTGGTGCAGCAGCGGGCCAAGGTCGGGAAGATGCGGCCAAAGCGGGTGGTGCTGTCATGAGCGCGCACATTTCCGACATCGTCAGCCGCGACGATCTGACGATCCTGGCCGAGGAAGAGGTTCGTAAGCTCGTCGCGAAATACGAGCTCGCCGAGCACTTCGACCCTTACCGGTACGTTCCACCTGGTCCTGTTGCGCAGGCCTTCATCCTGTCGACGGCGCTGACGAAGGTCATCATGGGGCCGCTCGGCGGCGGCAAGACCACGACCTGCGCTTTTGCGCGGATCTATGCCGCCACGATGGCGCCGGTGGCGTGGCATCCGGAAGACCGCAAACCGACGCGCATGTGCCGCTGGATCGTGCTGCGCGACACCTTCCGCTCGGCCGAGAAGACGGTTCTGGAAAGCTGGAAACAGTGGTTCCCGAAGGGCTATCCGGGATCGACCTGGACGGGCGGCAACGATCGCCCGGTGACGCATGTGCTGCGCTTCATCGGCGCCGACGGCGTCCGGATCGAGGCCATCACGGAATTCGCCGGCCTGGGCGAGGCCTCGATCGAGACGCTGATGAAGGGCCGCGAATATTCCGGCGCCTGGCCAAACGAGCTCGACACGCATGCACCTGGCGCGCTCGACGATCTCGAGCAGCGCGTCGGCCGCTATCCGAAGTCCGACATCTTGCTCACACAGGCCGAGCTCGTCACGCTGGCGAGGCAGCTCGGCAAGGTGTCGATCGCGTCTGGGCCGCGCATGCGCTTCGTCATCGGCGACATGAACGCGCCGACGATCGACAACTGGACCTATAAGGCCTTTGTCACCAACAAGAAGCCGGACCGCCTGCTGTTCCGCCAGCCGTCCGGCCGGTCGGTCGACGCCGAAAACCGCTTCAACCTCGAGGCGGATTATTACGATCGCATTATCCGCAACCAGGAGGAACATTTCGTCAAGCGCATGGTCGACAACGAGTTCGGCTATTCGCGATCGGGCAAGCCTGTCCTTTCCAGCTTTTCCTACTTCCGTCACGTCGCCGGCGGCCGCCTCGACTACCGGCCCGAGCTCGACTTGCATATCGGCGTCGACGCCTCGACATCCGGCCTGTCGCCGGCGGCGATCTTCGCTCAGTCCTGGGCGCCGCGGCTGGCATTCGTGGACGAGCTCTATCTCGGCCATGGTGTAGGCACGGCGCGGTTCGGCGAAGGCCTCAAAAAGAAGATCGATGCCGAGTATCCGGACGCGAAGCGCGTCCTGGTTTGGGTCGATCCGGCGGCGCAATACGGCGCCGACAAGGAGGGCGGGCAGCTTGCGGCGCTCGAGCTGCTGTCGGTCATCCTTGGCCTGCCGGTGATGGTGCCGGCCAACGGCTCCAACGAGCTCGGCATGCGCATCGATGCGATCAATTCGGAACTGCGCGGTTACCTTGAGCCGCACTCGCACCTGATCGTCTGTCCGGAAAAGTGTCCGCTGTGGCTCGAGGGCGCCGCCGGCAAGTACCGTTTCCGCAAGAAGCCGGAAAACTCGGGCAACGAATACGACGATACGCCCGAAAAACTGCATCCGTGGTCCGACCTGCAGGACGCCGGGCAATACGTGACGCTCGGCATTCGCGGCCGCGCTGCAGCAATCCGTGGTGCCGCGACCGGGCGCGGCCAGGGCGAGCGTGCCGGCGGCAACAGGTGGGGTTCGCAGGCCGCCGGCGGCGATCGGCGGCCGGCGCCTAAAGAACGGGGCGGCTTCAACCCGCACAAGTTCTGACCGTGGCCATCACGGTGACATCGCCGGCGACGCTCTTCGAAATGGCCGAGCTCTCGGGCGCGAGCTCACGGCTGATGTGGGCGGTGGCGCGCGAAATGTGGGCGAAAGGCAGCACCTTCGCCATACGGGATGGAGACGAGCTCGTTGGCCTCGCTGGAATCTATCCGATGTCGCCCGATTGCGGCGAGTGCTGGTTCAACATCCGGCCCACAGCAGCCAGGCGCATGCTGGCGATCTGTCGGGCGATCAAGTTGACGATACGGTCCAGCGGCTACCGTGAAATCGTGGCCGTGGTCGGCACGGAAGCCGGCAAGCGTATCGCTGCAGCGGCCGGATTGGCGTTTTTCGAAGCAACGGAAATGGGAGAAATCTGGTCATGCAACTCTTTGGTGGCGGCAACGACGCCGCGAAAAAGCAGCTCGAGGCCCAGCAGCGCCGCAGTCTCGCCGATCTAGCCAAACAGCAAGGCGAGGTCGATCAGGCGGCCGCTGCGCCGGCCGGCGGCGCCCGAAAGCAGGGTCGCGGCCTGCTGACGTTCCTGTCGGGAAGCGGCCAGGACACGTTCGGCTGACATGTACGAAACGAAACGCCTGAAGGAGCGGCGCAACGCCGCTAAGCGCGAGCACGACACCTTTCAGCCGCTCGTCGACGAGGCGTTTCAGTACGCCATCCCGTACCGCAAATCGACGCGCGACACCGGTACTGGTGAGAAGCGCGTCGACCAGGTGTTCGATCAGACGGCGATCGACAGCGCATTTCGTTTCGCGGGCAAGCTGCAGCAAGATCTCTGGCCAACTGGCCAGCAGAATTTCGAGCTCGAGCCCGGGCCGATCGTCATCGACCAGAAGCAGCGCGAGGGCATGAGGGCTCAGCTCGAGCCGATCTCCAAGGTGCTTACGGCCTTCGACGATGACGGCGACTGGGACATGGCGTTCCACGAAATGGCGCTCGAGCTGTCGGCCGGCACCGGCGCCATGCTGATGAACTCGACCGACGATCCGGATCTGCTTTGGGAGCCGATCTCGGTTTCGATCGACGAGCTGATCCTCGAGAAGGGCCGCAACAACAAGATCTCTGGCATCTTCTGGACGCAAAAAATGTGCCTGCGCGTGCTGTGGGACACGTGGCCGGAAGGCAAGTTCAGCCTCGAGCTCACAGAGCGCTGGCGGACCAAACCGGAGGAAGAGATCGACGTCAACTGCGACACCGTATGGGACAAGCAAAAGCGTCGGTGGGTGATGCTGATCTGGTGCGATAAGCAGGAAACGATCATCTACACGTCGATGTCGCGCACCTGTCCCTGGCTGACGCCGCGCTACATGCGCGTTCCCGGTGAAACCAAGGGTCGCGGCCTGGTCATGCTGGCGATGCCGACCATCAAAACCGCCAACACCGCAAAGCGTTTGATGCTGCAGGCCGGCGCGATCGCCATGCTCGGCATCTACACGGCCGTCGACGACGGTGTTTTCAACCCGGACCTGGCGCCGCTCGAACCTGGAGTTTTCTGGAAAGTGGCGCGCAATGGCGGCACGCTCGGCCCTTCCGTTTCTCGCTTTCCGGATCCGCGCCTCGACCTGGCCGGCCTCGTCGTCAAGGACATGCAGTCCGAGATCAAGGCGACGATGATGGATCAGACGCTGCCGCCGGACAGTGCGGCGGTGAAATCGGCAACCGAGATCCTCGAGCGCGTCAAGCGGCTTGCCGCCGACCATATCGGCGCGTTCGGCCGCCTGGTGAAGGAAATCGTGGTGCCATCCGTGCGCCGGCGCATGGAGCTCGCCTACAACAAAGGCCTGATCAGTACAGAGATCCCGATCGACCAGCTGCTGGTGCGCGTCAAGGTCAAGTCGCCCCTGGCGCTGGCGCGTGAGGCCGAGCGCATCGGCAAGATCGTCCAGTGGCTGGAAATGGTGATCGCCATCCTGACGTCGGTCGGCGCGCCGCAAGGCGTTAAGCGCATCGCCAAACTCGAGGAGCTGCTGACCGATGTCGCAAGCGACATGGGCGTGCCGTCGAAATACGTCGTGACGACGGATGAACGCGCCGAAATGGACAAGGCCGAGCAACAGCAACAAGCCCTGTTGGCGGCGGCCGCTGCAGCGACGGGCGCAGCGGGTGGGATGCCGACAGCATGAGAGACAGGAACGTCCAGGACATCGTCGCCGGCGCGGCGCGCAGCGGTTGGGAATGGTTCGAAGGCGCGGACGAGAGGATCCGCGAGCGCCTGGACGTCCGCCAGTCACTGGAGGGGGAAGATGCCAACGCGGTCTCGCGCGCCTGGGCCGACTTCGCCGCAACGCCCGGCGGCGAAAAAGCGCTGCTGGCCCTGGCCAAGGCGACGCTCGACCGAACCGTCTTCTTCGTCAATCTCGGCCTCGATCCCATGTCGATGGCCGTTTTCGGTGCGTTCCGTGAGGGTCAGAACGCGCTCGCGCATGAAATCTTTCGCCAGATTGCCAAAGGCCAGGGCGAAACCCTCCTTCCGAGAGACGTGACTTAACCGGAGAACGTGACATGTGGAATCTTTTGGAGAAGTACCTGCCGCTGCGCGCGCCTGAAGGCGGCGGCGGCGGTGGTGGCGATGGCACCGGTGGCGGTGGCTGGACGGCGCCGGCCGGTCTGCCTGACGAGTTCAAGGGGGCATCTGCCGATGAAACCTTGGGCAAGCTGCTCGGCGGTTTCAATGACGTCAACACCAGGTTCGGCGGCCTGCGCGACAAGCTGGCCACAATGCCGAAGGCTCCGGAAAAGCCGGACGGCTATGTCTATGAGCCGAGTGACAAGCTGAAGCCCTATTTCGGCGACCTGAAGGCCAATCCCGTTTTCGACCAGGCGCGGCAGGCTTTCCACAAGCACGGCATTCCTGCGCAGGCCTTCGCCGGCGTGATCGAGGATCTGTACGGCCCGTTGGCCGAAAAGGGCCTGCTAGGTGAGGTGTTCGATCCGAAAGCGGAATTGAAGACGTTCGCGAGCGAGCTCGGCCTCGATGCCGCCGGCGCGACGAAGGCCCTGACCGAAACCGACGCCTTCGCCAAGGGCCTTTTCACCCAGCTGAAGGATATCCCGGAAAAGCTTAAGCCGAAGGTCGAGGCGGCGTTACTCGGCTTGACCGACACGGCCGAAGGCAACGTGCTGCTGCGCGCTCTATCGGGGCGCCTGGCGGAGAACGGGATCCGGATTGGCGGCGACGGCAACGCCGCCGGCGCGCTCACGGTCGAGGACCTGAAGAAACTCGATAACGACCCGCGTATCGATCCGGCGAACCGCAACCATACGGATCCGGCGAAGCGCTTCGACGAGGATCTGCGCAAGAAGTACGACGAGGCCTATCAGCGTCTCGCGCCGGCCAACAAGACGGCCTGGTAAAGTTGACCGCATCGCCGCCCGATTAGGCTTCTCATGCACTTTCGGGCGGACCTGCGCCGCCGGTGGCCTCTCCGCCTCCTTGCGAGGACCAAAGGCGGACCTGCCGGCGCGTTCGCGGCCTCTCCACCCCGGTGTTTCCCTTTTAACATCGGAGTTTCCAAATGACCGTGAATGCACCCACCTGGTTCCCGACCCAGTACGCGAACCGGGCCATGCACATCTACCAGAACAAGGGCAACCGCCTCCGTCCGATGGTGACGGCCGCGACCCGCATCGAAGGCGCCGAAAAGGCCGTCTTCTGGCTCGCCGGCAAAACCGTCGCGCGCAAAAAGACCGCCGCCAATCAGCGCAACATTCCCGGCGGCGCCGATCGCAAGAAATTCGAGGTTCCGCTCGCCACCTGGGTGGCCTTCGATACCGTCGAGGAATTCAACCTCGATCGCATGTCGGTGGACGAAAAGGAAATCGTCTACCAGTCGGGCGCCATGGCGCTCGGCCGAGCCACCGATATCGAGGTCTACACCGTCATGAAGACGGCCAAGCCGGCCGCCGATGCCGGGCTCGACTTCTCGGCCGGCGCCTTCACCGCGGCTAATGCCCTGACGCTTTGCTCTGCGCTGCAGAACGACAAGGTGCCGTGGGACGGCCAGGTCTATTGCGGCCTGCCCTCGCTGCAGTGGAACCAGTTCCTCGGCAACAAGGTGGTCAACTCGGCCGACCATGTGAAAGACCTGCCGTTCACGCAAGCGACCGACACCCGCTTCTGGAACGGCGTCAACTGGTTCCTGCAGGTCGAGGAAGACCCGGAAGACTTCTACCGGGTGCCGGCGGCCAACAAGCAGGATCTGATGATCTGGCACAAGTCGGCGCTCGGCTGGGGCAACCATACGGATCTCCGCGTCATCCCGCAGTGGGACAACTACGAAGACTGGTGGACCATCAACATGCAGGCCAAGGGCTGCGCCACCACGATGCAGGAAGGCAAGGGCATCAAGTGCTTCACCACCAGCTCGAACAGCGCGATCGCCATCGTCTGATTTGACCGGCCTACGCCCGGCGGCCATTCCGCCGGGCGGTTTTCCTCAAACCGCAACCGGAGATCCGAACCATGGCTTTCAATGCCAAAGGCTTCAAGACCCTCACCCATATCGGCACGCCCGATGTGAACGGCGCTGCCGGCACCAATGTCGCCCTGCACGCCTATGTCACCAACGACGACACGGCCGCCGTCATCACCGCGGGCTATTTCAACAGCATCGCGACCCGGCTGAAGAAGGGCGACATCATCCTGATGTCGCTCGACAACGACGGCGCGCCGATGTTGCGCAACTACCTCGTCACGGCGATCGCCGCCGGCGTCGTCACGATCGCGGCGCAGAACGTCGCCTGACGCTTTGCGCTTCGTCGCCAGCTCCGGCGCGTCACGTCGCCGGGGCTGGTTTTTGGTCACGGTAGGAGCTGATCATGTCGTTGCTGCAGCCTCTCGATATCGTCAATGCCGCCTGCGCCGTCATCGGCGAGGATCCGCTCGAGGCTTTCGACGGCGAGGCCGGCGGCGCCGCGATCTCGATCTATGAGGATGTCGTCGGCTTCAACTGCGGCGTCTATCAGTTCTCGTTCTGCCGATCGCTGCGCCAGCTCTCCCGCGTCAGCGACGCCGTGCCGCTTTCCGGCTGGACCTATGTTTTCGACCTGCCGCCCGAGCGTGTCGGGCCGCCGATCTATGTGACCGACGACATCACCAGCCCCGACCATCGCTTCAATCGCTACAGCCTGGTCGACGCCACGGTGCATGCCAGTTGCGAGCCGCTGTTCGCGATGATCAAGATCATCCCGGCGCCGCATCTTTGGAGCGCTACGTTCAAGTCTTGCACGATCAGCGCCGTTGCGGCCAGGCTCGCTTTCTCGCTGGCGTCCGATCGCCAGACGATGGAGACGCTGACGCAGGTCGCCTACGGCAGTCCGATGGAGAATTTCCGGGGCGGGCAGATGCGTGCCGCGATCAATGAGGACGCCCAGGCCACGCCGCCGCGCAAGCCGGACTGGCGAAACAATCCCTTCGAACGCGCCTGGAAGAGCTGACGCATGGTTGCGCGCCCGGGCAGAATGCAATCGGCGAGCACTGCCGGCGAGCTCGACCCTTCACTGCACGATCGCTGGGAGCTGAAATATTTCGGCACCGGCGCGCGGCGCATGGAAAACGTCCAGGTGATCCCGCAAGGCGGCTTCAAGGTCCGGGATGGTCTGCGCGACGTCGGTGCCGTCGATGCTGCAGCGTCTCGGATTTTTCCCTTCGACGCGTCCGACGGATCGTCCTACGACCTGGTGTTCAAGCCGCTGGGCTGCGCCATGTGGGGCGAGACGGCCGAGCTCGACACTGTCGTCACCGGCATCACGGCTGACATGCTGTCGACGTTTACGGTTGCCCAGCAGCTCGACACCATGCTGCTCTTTCACAACGATCTGAAGCCGCAGCGCATCAAAATCCTGGCGCCGGACAATTGGGCGGTCGACGACGTGCCGTTCGTCGGGATCCCGACCTATGACTATGGCGCGGTCTACACCAATGGCGTGCCGGCAAAATGGCAGCTGGAATTCGTAGGTCTGACGTCCGCCGCGACCGTGTTTTACCTGACGGTTTCGAACCAGAAGACGATTTCGATCGAGTACAACAGCGACATGCTGGTCCTGGCGGCGGACATCCAGGCGGCAATCCTCGATCTGCCGAACGTCGCGGCGGGCGCGACGGCGGTTTCGGACAGCGGCGGATCCGGGGGGAGAAAAATCAACATCGAATTCGCCGGCGCCGGCAACGTCGGCGACGGGTGGGCGGTTTCCGGCGACGTCATCAACAAGGCCGACGCCGCGATCCTCTCGTTCAAGACAGTGCCCGGCGTCGATCCCGGCGAGCCCTTGATATCGCCGACCAGGGGATGGCCGCACTGCGGCGCGTTCTACAGCCAGCGACTGCTGGTCGGCGGCTTCAAATCGCTGGCCAATGCCTGGATGTTCTCGAAGGTCGGCGACTACTACAACTACGACAAGCGCTTCACGGAGGCGAACGGCCCGGCGCTCATCCCCATGGACGTTGCTGGCGGCGAGCGGATCGAGCGCATCGTGCCGAACCGCAACCTGCTGATCTTCACGACGCAAGCCGAATACTGGCTGGCGGAGCGGGCGCTTTCGAAAACGACCGCGCCTAACCATGTCCAGTCGTCGCGCCACGGCACGCGGCGGGGCGTGACGATCGTCGAGAATGAAGGCGCTGCCCTGTTCCTGCATTCGGATGGCGATGTGCTCGGCGAGAACCGGTACACCGACGTCGAAGGCAATTTCGTCGCCACGGATATTTCGCTGCTGGCGCCGCACCTGGTGAAGCACGGCAAGGATCTCGCGATCCGCCGCGCCAACACCTCGACCAGCGGCAATCTGCTCGGGATGATCCTGGACAGCGGTGAGGCCCGCCTGGTGACGATCCTGCGCGAACAGGAGGTCACCGCCTTCACACGCATGACGACGGCCGGCACGCCGATCGCCGTCTCGGTCAACGGCCGCAACGAAATGAGCTGGCTGATCGACCGGCCGGATGCTCGTCGCCTCGAGCGCCTAGAAAGCGGTTTGCTGCTCGACGCGGCGATTTCCTTCACCTACGGCGTTCCGACCAAGGTGATCGGCGGCCTGGCGCGCTTCAACGGCCGCGACGTCTGGGCGATCGGCGACGACGACGTGTTCGGGCCGTTCCATGTCGCCGGCGGATCGATCACGCTGCCGGCCGGCGTGATGGCGGTGACGGTCGGCACCTGGTCGCCGCCTGTCATGCAGACGTTGCCGTTGCCGCGCACGGTCGGCCCGAACATCGTGTTGAAGCGGCGCGCGCGTATCCATTCGGTGATCCTGTCCGTGCTCGACACGACGTCGATCGCGATCGGCGTGAACGGCAAGCCGCCGGTCGATATCGACCTGCTCCGCTATGGAGCTGTCGCGGACCTGCCCGAGCTGCAGGCGCCGTACACCGGCGATCTCAAATTGCGGGGACTGACGGGTTACCAGGATGATCCGTATGTCACCATCACACAAACGCGACCTGGCCGCATGACCGTGCGGTCGATCACCATCGAAGCGGCGCTCTAGGGGAGGCCAAGACAATGCAGGCGGCAATTTCGGCGATTGCCTCGATCTTCGGCGGGGGCGGTGCGGCCGCCGCCGCGACAGGCGGCGCGACGGCGGCCGGTTTGAGCGGTGCGCAGACGCTGGTCGGCGTCCTGTCGGCGATCGGCACGCTCGGGGCTGGCTTTGCGAGCGCGCAGGCATCCAAAGATCAGGCCGACGCGGTCGAGCTGCAGGCGGGGCAAGACAAGGTCCAGGACACGCAACGGCAGACGCAAATGAAGCGCACGCTACTGCAGGTTCTCGGCGACAACGACGTGACGTTCGCGGCGGCCGGCATCGACATTTCTGGCGGCATCGCCCAGGACGCCAAGCAGACCGCGACCCAGCGCGCCGCCGACGAGCTCACCATCGACCGCCGTGACAGCGACTTCCGCATGGCCTTGGCGAAGATGCGTGCACAAGGCTACCGGCGACAGGCGAGCTCGACGATCGGCGGAGCGCTGCTTGGCGCCGCCGGCGGCCTGCTCAACACTGGCCTCGACGGTGCCGTGCGCGGCGGGCCTGACTTGACGACGAAATATCCTGCAGGGGCGGGCCTATGGTGAACCGGCAGTCTCGAGATCCGGGCGCGCTCCGGCAGTTCGACCAGTACGCCAAGATCGGCGACGCGCAGTCCTACGCCGTCGACACCGGCGAAGCCTGGCGCGCTCTGAGTTCCGTCGCTGGCAAGCTTTCCGATCGTCTCGGCAGGATGGCCGACGCCGCTGCAGCGCGAGAGGGGGAGCAAGCCGGCCTGGCGGCAGGAGCGTCGTCGGGCGCTGCATATCTGCAGATGCAGGCTTCGCAGGCGGCCGCTGCAGGCAAGGCCGGCCAGCTTTCCGGCGACGCAGACAGCATCGTCACCCAGGCGGCCGCTCGGCACGGCGTGAGTGCGGCGTATCTGAAGCGCGTGGCGATGATCGAAAGCAGCGGCAATGCCAGCGCCGTTTCGCCTACCGGCGCCAAGGGGCCATTCCAGTTCGTTTCGGGCACCGCTCGGCGGTACGGCCTGGCCAATCCTTTCGATTGGGGCCAGTCGGCCGACGCTGCAGCACGCCTGACTGCCGACAACGCGGCGTATCTGCGCAAGGTGCTCGGGCGCGACCCTACCGCCGGTGAGCTTTATCTCGCTCACCAGCAAGGTGCCGGCGGCGCGGCGAAGCTGCTCGCTGATCCCAAGCAGCTTGCGTCCACGGCTGTCGGAGCGCGGGCGGTGGCGGTGAATGGCGGCAAGGCTGGGATGCAGGCGGGAGAATTTGCCGGCTTGTGGACGCGTAAGTTCGCGGACATCGATGGACAGCCGGCCGGTGGCGCTGCGCCGGCGCCGGCGCCCGGACCTGCGCCGGTCGAGCCGCCAAAGGGGCTGGTCCAGGCGGGAAATATCGACCTGGGCAATCGCCCCGTGGTCAAGAATGAGGACGGCTCGATCAGCACCGTCCGATCAATCTCGTTCGAAGAGGACGGCAAAGAGATCCTGATCCCGACCGTCTCGCCTGACGGGAAGCTGTTGAGCGACGATGACGCGATCAAGCTCTACCATCGCACCGGCCAGCATCTGGGTATCTTCGACAACGCCAAGAACGCCACGGCTTACGCTAAAAACCTGCACGAAAGCCAGGCCGCCTATTATGGCGGGGCGCACTCGGGCACCCGGCCGGTTGTTCCTGTGCTGTCGACAACGCCACTGGCGCTGCAGCGCAGCGACACGATCTATGGCGATGCATACAATCGCGCCGCCTCGAGCGCCTATGGCTGGCGCATGCAGACCGGCCTCGAGACGCAGATGCAGGCGGCCTATGAGGCCAACCAGGACAACCCGGCCGGCCTGGCCGACGCGCTGACGAAGGTTCATTCCGAATTCGCCAAGGATGCGAACCTTGCGGATCCCCACCTGGCGGAGGCCTTCGACAAGCGCTTTGCCGAGCGCAGCCAGGCCTTCATGCTCGACGCCCAGAACAAGGCGGCTGCGAAGATGCGCGAGACGGAGCAGGCCTCCGCCTTCGAGGGTATGGCGGCGCAGCGGCTCGGGATCGAACGCCAGGCGATCGCGCTCGGCGCCAATCCCAAGGGCGACCAGATCATGCAGCGCGAGCTTGATCGTGCTGGTCGCTCGATCGATGGCGCGCTTGCCAACGGCACGCTGACCCCGCTGCAGGCGGCGAAGGCGAAGGCAGACCTGGCCGAGACGGCGGCGACCGGCCGCGTGCGCGGCGTTTACGAAGCGCTCGACACGCCGGAGAAGAAAGAGCAGTTCGCCACGGGATTGCTCGACGACTGGACGGCCGGCAAAGGGCCGCTGGCCAAGCTGCCATACGACACGGTCAAGGCACTGTCGTCGACGCTGTGGAACGACGCTCGCGGCCAGATCAACCAGCGGACCGCCGCGCAGAAGGTCGAGGCGGCGCGGACTGAAGACCTGGTGAAAGACGACATCGCCAGCGTTGCTGCGACCGGCAAGGGCCTCGATCCGAACGAAAGCGGCCTGTCGCCCGACAAGGTCGCCAGCTTGCTCGGGCCGGAAAAGTTCGACGCCTGGCGCGCCGATCGCGCGCAGGCCGAACGGACGTGGCAGGCGACGTCTGGCATGGAGACCGCAACGCCGGCCGAGATCTCGCAGCGCCTCGAGGCGCTGACGCCGAAGGCCGGCGCGCCGGGCTTTGTCGGCGACGCCAAGGTGTTCGATGCAGCGACCAAAAAGGCGCAGGCCGTGCTCAAGGCCCGCGCCGACGATCCGGCGGCCGCTGTCGAAAGCGCCTTCCCGGACGTGAAGGCCATGGCCGACCAGGCGAACCCGCAAGACGCGAACAGCATGCAGGTTCTCGTTTCCGCCCGACTGCAGGCACAGAAGGCACTCGGCATCGACGAGCTCGGCCAGTCGCCGCTGACCAACCAGGAAGCGCGCGCCCTGGCGCGGGCAGTCACGGCGCAGCCGGATCCGGCTTTGCAGTCCAAAGCCATGAGCCAGCTGGTCGACCAGGTGCAGGCGACGTATGGGCCGCATGGCGACGCGGTGCTGAAACAAATCCTGCAGGTCCAAGGCATCGACAAGGAAATGGCGGGTTTCGGCGCCGGCCTGTTCTCGCGGCTGAACCGCGGCAACAAGCCGTCGATCGCCGACAAGCGTCAGGGCGGCGTGTTGTCGGAAACCGACGCCGCCGCGCAGTCAGGTGCGGCCAAGGGGTCGGATGCGTGGCCAGTGCCGAACTACAAACAGACGCAGATGCTGTCGGCAAATCCGCAGTTGGCGCCGCAGTTTGACCAGAAGTTTGGGCCGGGCGCGGCGGCGCGTTTGCTGGGCAAGCCGCAGACCATGAAATTCAAGGTTCCGGGCGGAACTGAATTGCTCGAACCCGATGGCAGCGAAGGGTTTGTCGCCGATGAGTAATCCATTCGACACGCTCGACGATGCCGGCGCGGAAGGCCCGAGCGAGGTGCTGCAGCCAGCGCCCCCGCCCGGCTATGTCGAGCGCTTGAAGCTGAATTTCGAAGCGGGGCAGCGATACAATACCGTCCTGGGCGCGATCAACGACGCGACGACGGAAAAGAACCGGCATGATCGCCAGCGCTTCGACGCGCGCTACGAGAGCTTTCCGGAATGGAGCGGCTTCCTCGAGGGATCGACGGCGCTCGCCGGCACAGTCGCCGGTACGGCGGCAAGCCCCGAAAATTTCATTCCGATCGGCCTAGGCGAAAAGGTCCTGGTCGGCACCAAGGCGGCCGTCACCGGCCTTTGGGCGAAGATCTTCTCGGGCGCGATCGACAGCGCGGCCGCCAATGCCGTCTCGGACGCGGCAATCCAGGGCATCGAGCTCGGCGCCGGCAATCGCGACAGCTTCGACCCTTGGCGCTACGCCAGCGGGATCCTGCTCGGTTTCGGCATCGGCGGCGCCGGCGGCTCGATCGCGCATGGGCTCGACGTGCGATCGAAGGGCAAGGCGACAAGTGAACTGTTTGACGCTGCAGCAAAGGAAAAGGCAGCGGCGGCCGAGCCCGGCGCCAATCCTTTCGACGGGCTGGACGATGCGCCGCCGGTACCGGCGGCCGAACCGGGCAAGATTGTCACGGGTAAAGAGGTACAGGCGGCGTCCGCACCGCCAGTTCCTGAAAAGCCGGAAGCGGCTCCGGCGCCAAAGGCGAAAAAAACCAAGGCGCCGGCCGCCGCGCCTGTTCCCGAAAAGCCGGAAGCGGCAACGCTGGGCGATGAACTTTCCGCGCAGGCCGCAGCGGCGAGAGACGTTGCGCCGATGCCGGCACCAGCCGCTGCAGTCACGCCCGACGAGATCCTGACCGGCGCCGGCCACGATCTCAAAAAGGTCGAGGCGGACGGCCACGACATCAACCAGGTGATGGCGTCGGCCTCGCCCGAGAATGCAGGTCGCGCCGTCCAGGTGCAGGAAATCGCTTCTCTCAAGGATCGAGTGACGGAGCTCGAGCAGCTGCAGCCGGTGCAGAACGGCTACGGCCCCGGCCTGCTGCGCAATGACAAGGCCGCTCCGGACCAAATGGTCTACGAGCTCGGCATGGGTGCCATGACCAAGCCCGAGCTCGACGCCGAGATCTCGAAAGCCAAGGACCGGCTGACGGCGCTCGAGGAAGGCCTGGCCAAGGGCAACGTCGACGAGCGTATCGCATCTGGTGTCGAGCTCGGCCGCGCCGGCCAGGCGAAACGCCAGGCCGCGCAGGAAAAGGATCTGGCGGAGGTTAATTCCTTCATGGCGACGCCGGTGCAGACCGGCGCGCTGCGCGGCCAGCTGCAGCGGCCTGCCGGCGGCTCGGCGGCGACGTCGAAGGCCGTCACCAACATCGCCCGCGTTCGCGAGACGGCGGAGGCCCTGGCGGTCGCCCTGGACGTCGCCGCGACCAGGCAAGGACGTTTGCCGCGTGCCAAGGGCGGCAAGGTGCTCGGCGTCTTCAAGTCGCCGAGCGGCGTGGTACGGGTGAAGTCGCTCGACGATTTCGACGTGCTCAGCCACGAATACGGCCACCATGTCGAGAAGAACATTCCCGGCATGACCGCGCTGATGAAGGCGCACGCGGCCGAGCTCCGAAAGCTCGACTACGATCCCGTCGCCGGCCGTCCAACCGAAGGTTTCGCCGAATTCTTCCGCCTCTGGCTGACCAATCGCCCCTATGCGCAGAAGGAAGCGCCAGCCTTTGCCAAATCTTTCGAGGCCTTGCTCGCGACGCATCCGGAGATCTCGATCGCGATCGACCAGGCGTCGAAAGCCTGGTCGGATTTCCTGTCGGCGCCGTCGACGGCCGCCGTCGCCTCTACCATCGTTTCGGCAAAGCGCAAGGGCTGGGTCGGCAAGACCAGCGCCGATCTCAAAAAGCAGGGTGTCGCCGGCACCATCCACGACGTGCTGCAGCGGATCTACACGTTCGCATTCGAC
Organism: Mesorhizobium sp. BH1-1-5; assembly: GCF_020165615.1. NCBI lineage: Bacteria > Pseudomonadati > Pseudomonadota > Alphaproteobacteria > Hyphomicrobiales > Phyllobacteriaceae > Mesorhizobium > Mesorhizobium sp. BH1-1-5. The sequence goes on along the minus strand of NZ_JAIUIM010000002.1, from coordinate 96,140 downwards.
GATCTGAACCCGCTGGCCCGCGCGGTGAAGGAGCTGCAGGCGGTGCATATCGCCAACAAGGGCAAGCCGATGGACATCAACGTCTCGAGCGACGCCTACAAGCTGGCCCGGATGTCGCGCGGCGCCTACTCGGCCGGCCATATGGACGTGATGTATGGCGTGGCGCCGTATCGCGGCACGCATCCGGAAAGCCCGAGCCTGCGCGATGCGATCGTCGAGGCGACCGGCAAGCCGAACGCGCTGTCCGGATGGGACGCCGACAAGGTGCGCGACTTCGGGTCGTACCTCTGGTCGCGGCGAGCGCTCGGCGAATGGGAGCGGTTCCGCGCCGGCGAGATCCCGAACCCGCCGGACAAGCTTACGCATGGCGATCATCTGCAGAACGTCGCCGAGCTCGCCAAGGCAAATCCGCAATTCGTCAGCGCGGCCGACAAGGTGCATGAGTTTGGCCATGCGCTTTGGAAAAAGAAATTCGACGCCGGTCTGATCGATCAGGTCACCTATGAGGATGGCCTGAAGATCGTCGACTATGTGCCCGGCCTGCGCGATTTCTCATCGGACACCGACGCCAAGGTGCCCGGCGGCCGGTCGAAGGGCAAGACCGCCAAGGGCGGATTTGCCAGCCGCTTCCGGGGTTCCAAGCGCGACGTCATCAATCCGCTTGAGAGCATGGCGGCCGACGCCTACGAAACAGCGATGGCGATCGCGCGCAATGACGTCGTCAAGGCGCTCGACCGCCTGGCGTTGACGGCCGGCCAGGGCGCCGGCGCGATCGCCGAGCGGATCCCGGCCAAGGAAATGAAGGCGACGATGATCGACCCGCTCGAGGCGGTCGAGACGGCGGCGCGCAATGCCGGCCTGGCGAAGCCCGATATCATGATGCTGCGCGACAGCGTCGAGAGCGCGATCGGCGACGAGAAGGCGGCGATCTTCCGGCCGGCGATCATCAACGACAAGGGTGAGCCGATCGTTTTCTTCCGCGACGGCGGCAAGCTGCAGGCGCTGCGCCTGGCGGACGGCAAGTTCGGCAAGGCTATGTACGGCACGCTCGCAGCGATGTCGCAGCATGAGCGCAACTTCTGGCTCGAGCTCGTGGCTGTGCCGGCGCGGATCCTGCGCATGGGCATCACGACGGCTTTCGAGTTCGTCGGCGCGAATTTCGTCCGCGACCAGGCCATGGCCGCCATCCTTTACGGCAAGCCGCTGCAGCGGCTAGGGCGCTCGCTGCAGGGCGCGGCCGACGATCTGCTCGGCTCAGAGACTGCTAGGCTCTATTCGCGCGTTGGCGGCCTCTCTGGCGGGCAGGAAACGGCGTCGCTGTCCAAGGTGATGGCGGAGCGGGATCTTGCCGGCCTGCGCCGCAAGGGCTGGGTTGCGAACCGCCTGTCGTCCTGGCACGGGATCCTGTCGGTGGCGGAGGTCTCCGAAACGGCGACCCGGCTTGGCCTTTTCCGCACCTTTGCCCAGGAAGCGAAAGCCCGCGGCCTTTCCGACATGGAAGCGGCGCTCGAGGCGAGCTGGCGTGCCCGCGACTATCTCGACTTCGACCGGCGCGGATCCGGCATGGCGGCGCTGGCGCGCGTGATCCCGTTCTTCAACGTCGCGCTGCAGGGCACCGACAAGGTGACGCGCCACATGATCGCGCCGATCGCCAAGAAGATGCTCGGCCAGGCGCTGTCGCCGGAAGACACCCGGGCGCTCGGCGCGGCCGCCAAAAGCTGGGCCTATCTTGCGGCGCTCACGGTCGGCTCGATCTCTCTCTACGCGCTGCAGAGCCGCAACGAGGACCATGACGAGATCTCGGCGCAGACCAAGGCGACGCACTGGATGATCAAGTCTGGCGGCCGCTGGGTCGCGGTGCCGAAACCCTTCGAGCTCGCGACCGTCATCAACCTGGCGGAGGCGTCCTATGACGCCATGGTCAAGCAGGATCCGGCCGCCGGCGGCCGCTGGCTGGACAGCCTGTTCTATACGCTGGCGCCGCCGTCGATCCTCGAGGGCAATCCGGCGATCACCTCCTATTTCGAGGTCAAGACCAATACCGATTTCTTCACCGGCGCGCCGATCGTGCCCGAGCAGTTGCAGGGCCTCGAGCCGTTCCTGCAGTACACGGCGCGCACGTCGGAACTGTCGAAAGAGCTCGGCAAGGCCTTCAACATTTCGCCGGCGATCGCCGACCATCTGATCACGGCGCATCTGGGATCATGGGGCCGCTCGGCGCTTTCGCTGTATGACCTGGCGCAGCCCGACGCGCCGGGCTTCGCATGGGACGATGCGCCGATCTCGCGCCGGTTCATCAAGGACGCGGCCAAAGGTTCGCAATCCGTCACCATGTTCTGGCAGACGGTCGGCGAGCGCCAGGGCACCCTCGAGGGAAAGGCGAAGAGCTGGCGATCGATGATGGACAGCGGAGATCCCGCCGGCGCGGCTGACTATTACGCGTCGCAGGATGACATCGCGAAGGTCTATATCGGCATGTCGGCGATGGAAGCGAAGGCGCGCCGACTGCATCCTCTGCTGCGTGCGCGCGGCGCGATCGAGGCGATCGGCGCCATCCGCCGGGATCTCGCCATGAACCGGCTGACGGACGGACAGGGCAATCCGCTCGAGATCGGCTCGGCCGCTCGCACGGCCGCCGATGACATCCTGTCGACCTTGGGCATGGCCATGGCGCGGAACGCTCTGGCGCTGACCGGCGTGCCCGGCTGGGCGCAACGGCAGGAGATCCCGGAAGACGGGTTCTATCGCGAGCTCGAGGCGGTCTCGCCGGATCTCGCGCAGCGCCTGGCCGATGGCTTCGCCACCAACAAAGTCTGGACCTACGAGGCGGTGAAAGAGGCCTGGCCGGACCTGCGCCAGCGCGTCCTCGAGGAAGGATCGCAGGCGCAGGTGCTCGACCTGGTCGGCGAAGTGCAGTCGGCCGGTAATCCGCTCGAGGGCGGAATGAAGATCAAGCGCAAGAAGAAACCCGCCCTGGTGCCGTGAAGTTGACGGCACGGCGGGTGCCTCATCATTGGCCCGATCACAATCGGGACCCGAACCATGAGCGCAGTCTTCCCCGTCAATCCGGATGCCCGCTGGCGCAGTTACACGGCCGCTGCAGCGCAAACCGTTTTTGCGATCCCGTTCCCATTCCAGGATGATGACGACGTCACCATTCTGAAAGTCGCGCTCGACGGCACGGTCTCGACGCTGGCGCGGCCGGCCGACTACGACGTGGCCGGCGCCGAAAACCCCGCCGGGGGCAGCTTCACGCTGACGGCGCCGGCGGCCGCTGGCGAGAAGTACATGCCGGTCGGCAAGGCCGTGCTCGAGCGCGTGCTGTCGATCGTGCGCGGCGGCCGCTACAATTCCGCCGCCACCGACGAAGATCTCGACCGGCTGATGATCATCGCCCAGGAGCAGCGGCGCGATATCGATCGCAGCTGGAAAGCCGCCTACGGCACGGCCGGAGGCGCGATCACCGCGGGCGCCGATGGCGAGCTTGTCATGTTCCAGGACGGCAACATGGTCGGCTCGGGCGAGAATGTTTCGTCCATTCTCGGCTCTACCGCTTCGGCCGTTGCCGCTGCAGCGACCGCCACGGCACAGGCGGTGATCGCCACCACACAGGCCGGCATCGCCACGGCGGCCGCCGCGTCGGTGGCGGCGGCGGTGGCCTTGATCGGAACTGCGCTGCAGCCGGACACCGGAAAATTCGCGCAGGCGCTGACGGGGAAATTCTGGCAGGTCGACGCAGCTCGCATCCATCGCATGACCGACCGCGTGTTGATCGATGCGGCGGCCCGCGATTTCAACGGAAACAGGGGCGAGAATGCCTCCTATGTGGCCACCGCCCCGGGCGGTTCGGGCTATCTCGATCGCGCCGCCAGTTTCGCCTCCTACTCCTCTAAAGGCGGTGTTGGCGGCTCGTTTGCCACGCGTGCTAGCGACCAGTACACGCAATTTCCCAACTACGGCGTCGCGGGTGCCGTCCCGACGCCATGGATTTCCGGCGCAAATGGCGTGCTCGGCACCCGCGTCGCCTACCAGGGACGTGTGTACGACGTCACGGTCGGCGGTGTGTTCTCCGGCGTGGCGCCGGTTCATACGGCCGGCGCGGCGGCCAATGGCACCGCAACCCTGCAGTTTGTCGACTACACCTACATGGTGCCGATCGCGTTGTCTGGCTTCGCCATCCAGGACAGCGCGGATATGGGGACGGCTGTCTGGGCTCTTTATCTGGAAACGGTCAGCACCACGGCCGCTGCTTCCTATGCCGGCGAAATCGCCGTCAAGAACAAATCGGCCACCAACCCCATCACCAGCCCCTATTCGCCGTTTTCTGCGGCTATGGGCATTGGCTTCGCCGGCGGCGGCGATCCAGCCGCCGGAGCACCAACCAATCCGTCCGCGCACGCGATCCTGATCTACAAGAACGGCAGCACGTGGAACACGGGCATCGTCTTCGCCGCAGATGGCCTCACCGGCAGTGATGGCGTCGCGGGCTTCGGCACGGCGATCAAGCTTGCCAGGGGGCATGTCATCGAATGGCAGTATGCCGGCAGCAATGTCGGGTTCGATCTCGTCTCGACCGTCGACGTCGCGACCGACAAGCAGACGCTGTCGATCGATAGCTCCGGAGCGCGTTTCCTAAACGACAACTCGCTAGCCTCCTTCCAGGTGGCGAAAGTCAGCGGCGTGCTCACCGGTTACATCGCCGCGTTCGGCTCGACCGCCGGCCTGCCGGTTTTCCAGACGCAGGGCTCCGCAGCCAATGTCGGAATGGGGTTCCAGACCAAGGGTACCGGCGGCTTCAGCTTTGTCTCGAACTACAACGGCACGCCGGCGACACAGTTCGCGGTCTCTCATACGGCCAATGCCGTCAACTATGTGCAGGCCACCGGCGCCATCGCCGCGGCTGCTCCTTCGCTTGCCGCTGCCGGTACGGACGCCAATATCGGCATGGGCTACGCCACCAAAGGCACGGGCGTCCATTCCTTCTACACCAACGGCACGGCCAAGCAGTTTGAAGTTGCCCATGTGGCGAACGCCGCCAATTACTGGCAGCTTCAAGGCTCGGCCACCGGACAAGCCGTCACCCTTCGGGCCGCCGGTACCGACGCCGATATCCCGCTGGTGCTGCTTTCGAAGGGCGCCGGAACGATCTTCTTCCGCAACCAGGGCCTCAACACATTCCAGGTCGACGGGCCGGCCGCCTCCGTCAACAGGCTGGCAGTCATCGCGGCGGTCACGACCGGCAGCCCCTTGCTGTACACCTCCGGCACTGACGCCAACATCAGCGGCGCCCTTCAAGGAACGGGAACCGGCGGCTGGAAATTCCTCGACGGCGCCGGCGCCAAGAAGGTCGAGTACAACACGACAGGCGTCGGCTTCTTTGGCGTGGCACCTGTGGCGCAGCAGGCGATCGGCGCAGCGCTTAGCACCGGCGGCGCGGAGACAAACACCAACATTGCCACCCGCATCAACCAGATCCGCACGGCTCTGATCAATCTCGGCCTGGCCGCGTGACGTGACCGCAAAACAGGAGAACGCATGAAAATCGACTTCACCAAGCCGCTGATGGCGCTCGACGGTACGCCTTTGAAGGCTTCGCCCGACCCGAAAGGGCCGGATATGACACTGCAGGATGCAGCGATCTCCGGTCTGCTTGCCGCGCCCAAGGACGGGCAGGGCACGGTTCGTGCCGCCGCCGACGCGTTCAAGCTGGCGTTGCGCATCAGCAACGCATGCAAGGAAGATACAGATCGTCTTGCTGCTCACGTAAAAGAGCATGGCGATCCGAGCGGGTTCAAAGCCATTGGCTGCGAGATCGATGCGGCCGAAAGCACAGTGATCAAAGAAGGCGTAGGCCGCGCCTTCAACTATGCGCCGAATGTCTGCGGACCCGTCGATCTGCTGCTAGAAGGGCAGGCCATCGTGAAGGAATAAGGGCCGCGACAAACTTGCCAGCGCGACGACGATATGGAAGAACGCGCGCGTACCCCGGAAAGCAAGTGGGAGTGAATATCGTGAGCGACACCTTTAGGCACGTCCGTGACCCAGCGGAAATAGCCGACCTGGCCAAGAAGTCTACATCAGAACTTGCTCATATATATTTCGAGCGATCGGGCGCCGTTTCCATGAAATGGCACCACTATCTTGATGTTTATGACCGCTACTTGTCGGCCTACCGGGGGAAGGCAAATCTTCGTTTCATGGAGATCGGCATTGCGGACGGCGGGTCGTTCAACATCTGGCGGCCTTATTTCGGGCAGGCCGCGATCCTCTATGGGGTCGATATCGTACCGAGCTGCCGGGAAAAGGTGGAAGCGCTCGGGCTCGATTGCCAAGCCCGGATCGGCAGTCAGGCCGATCCGGAATTTCTCCGATCGGTCGTCAAGGAAATGGGTGGTCTCGACATCGTCATCGATGACGGCAGCCATGTTGCCGAGCACCAGCTGACGAGCTTCCGGACGCTGTTTCCGCTGTTGTCGGAAGGCGGCCTATATATCTGTGAAGATCTTCACACCGCCTATTGGGCGGACTGGCAGGGCGGCCTGCGCCGACCGGGAACGTTCATCGAAGTCGTCAAGGACATCGTCGATTGCTTGCATAGCTGGTACGGCCCAGTCGACAACGCCATGGCGGACATGGACCTGCACCGCAGCATTCCGGCGATCCACGTGCACGACAGCATGGTCGTGATCGAAAAAGCGAAGGTCGATCCGCCGTCCCTGATCATCATGTAGGGTCTCGCTTCAGCGGTTGACGCAACCGCCACTGGCCTAATCTGCCGTCACCTCAACCAGGGACGGCGGGCATGGATCGGAACATTCCAAAGGCAGCGGCCGCGCTGCTCGATTTCATCGGCAGCATCGAAGCGCCGCGCGGCTACGACACCGTTTACGGCAACAACCAGGCGAAGCTTGTAAAGCCGCTCACGTCGATGACGATCGACGAGGTGATCTCGGCCGGGCTTTCCTGGTCGAAGATGTTCGGCAGCTCGGCCGCCGGCAAGCTGCAGTTCATGCGCGCCACGCTGCAGCGCCTGAAAAAGAAGCTCATGCTCTCTGGCGCCGAGCTCCTGGATGCGGGCATGCAGGACAGGCTCGGCTACCAGCTGCTGATCGAGCGCGGCTATTCCGACTTTGTGGCCGGCAAGATCGGCCCGATAGCGTTCGGCAAGGCCCTGGCGCAGGAATGGGCGTCCTTCCCGGTGCTCTCCGCCACCAAGGGCGCGACGCGCTCGCTGAAGCGTGGGCAGAGCTACTACGCCGGCGATGGCTTGAACAAGGCGCTTGTGTCTCCGGAGCGTGTCGAGGCGATGCTCGCCCAGGTGCTTGCCATGGCCACCGCGCCGGCAGACAAGCCCGCCAGCGCGCAAACGCCGGCGGCCTCGCCGCCCGTGGCCGCGGCACGGGAACCGCAGCCCTTGGCGGCACCCGTCAAAACGAAATGGTTCGCCGGGATCCTGGCCGCGCTCGGCATCGGCACTGCCGCCGGCGGCGCCGGGTGGCAGTCCGGCGAGTGGATCCTGTTCGGCGGGATCGGCTTGGTCGTGGTGATTGTCGTGGCGGTCTGGCTGCATCGGAGGAAATGACATGTGGGCAAGGATCAAGGCCTGGTTCAAGAACTCTGAAACCATCGCATGGGCGCGCCTGCAGATGCTGCTCGGCGCCATCATGACCACGATCTCGGTCACCGATCCGTCGCTGTTCAATCAGTATGTGCCGGAGAAGTGGCTGCCCATCTACATCGTCGGCTCCGGCGTGCTCACAGAACTGCTTCGCCGCGCCCGTGCAAAGGATCTCTGACATGGTGGAGATCTTCACCGCACTGCTTCAGCAGGCGCTGCCTTACCTGGCGCTCGCCGGCGCTGCGATCGCCGGCGGCGCCTTCGCCCTATGGCGCGCCTGGCGCAAGGGCAAGGCCGACCAGGCGGCGGCGCAGGCGGCAGAGGAAGCCAAAGCCCGCGACATCGCCGACCAGGTCGACAACGACGTCGGCGCGCTGCCGGCCGACAAGGTGCGCCAGGAGCTGAAGACATGGGACAAGTAACAGCCCTGGCGCTCATGCTCGCCTTGGCACTTGCCGGCTGCAGCACGGCCGCCGGTAGCTTCTGCAGCGTTTCCTCGCCGGCCCGGCTCTCGGCCGCCGCCGTCGACCAACTCACCGATGCCCAGGCCAGGGCGTTGCTGGCGCACAACCGCAAAGGCGAAAAGCTTTGCGGTTGGCATCCTTGAAGGGCGGACCGATGGAGGGTGACAGCATGCCGAATGCTTCGCAGAAGATCGCCGAAAACGTCTTGCTCCTCGCCGTGGCGCGGATTTCGATGGCGCTGGCTTTGCCGACTATTGGTCTGCTGTTCTGGCTCTATTCGAGCTGGCAGACCGACCAGCTTCAGACGATCCGCGAGAACGTCGCTTCGGTGCAGCAATCCGCCAATGGCGCCGCAACGCAGGCATCGAAGCTGTCGGAACGCTTGACCGCGGTCGAGACCAAGCAAGTGCAGGATGCGGCCTCGAGCGAAAAATTCCAGTCCGCGACGTTGACTAGGCTTGACCGCGTGCAGGACAGCATCGTCGGGCTCTCGAATGCCGTTGCGGCTCTCACGGCCACGCTGCAGGCCATAGAGCAGGAGCGACGAACCCGGCCGAACTGATACGACAGGTCGCGTGAGCGAACCCGCTGATTTATCCGGCAAAGCTCACGGGTCGAAAAGCCAAGCTATTGATATTGTTTAGTGCCCAGTCTTCTCTTAATCAGCGGGTCCACAGTTCGATCCTGTGCACACCCACCAAATCTTCTCATCAAAATAACGAAGTTGACCGCAAGAGCGGCGCCTACGGCGCCGTCTTGCCGAGGCTCGCCTTGAACTTGACCTTCATCGTGATCTGACCGCTCACCGTGAGCTGCGATCCGCCGTAACCGCCTGTGTTGCGGTCCCTGGCATTGAGATTGGTGCTCATGCCGGCAATCTCGCATGTATCGGCGACGGTCTCGAGCACCATGGCGCAACTGCCTGCAGCGACCTTGTAGAAGGAGCGAAGCGCGACCTGCTGCTGCGCGGCAGCGTCGTCGTCATCCTTGACCGGAAAGGTCATCGAGATCGACGACTGGATCCTGGCCGACCCGTCTTCACCGGGGCGAAGCGGGCGAACATATTGATCCTGAGACAAGGCCGGCGAAGCCGCGGAAACAAGAATCGCAGCAGATATTAGATATTTCAAATACATCGATCGATCTCCCATGAGACATCTACATCCCATGGAATAACCGAGATGACGTTATTTCGATGTTTCAACAGTGTTGAAATTTCGACCGATTTTTATTTTTCCGAAACGCCGGCCTCGGCGAAGCTTGCCATCCTGGCATGGCATTCCAGCGCCGAGCGCACGATGTTGACGGCAAGGCAGGCGCCGGAGCCTTCGCCGAGCCGCATGCCAAGATCGAGCAGCGGTGGCAGGCCGAGTGATTCGAGCAGGCGGCGGTGACCGGCTTCGGCCGAGACGTGGGCGGCGACGGTGTGGGCAAGGCCGGTCGGGTGCAGCCTGGCCAGCGGCGCGACAGCCGCGGTGCAGACGAAGCCGTCGAGCAGCACCGGCACGTTGTTCTTGCGCGCGGCGAGCGTGGCGCCGAGGATGGCCGCCAGCTCACGTCCGCCAAGGGCCGCGGCGATCTTCAGCGGGTCGGAGAGCGAATCGGCATGGCGCTTGAGGCCTGCCTCGATGGCCACGACCTTGCGCTGCAGCCCGGCATCGTCGACACCGGTGCCGCGCCCCGTCCATTTTTCAGCGCCGCCGCCGAACAACGCGGTCGAGATCGCCGCCGCAGGGGTGGTGTTGCCGATGCCCATCTCGCCGAAGCAAACTAGGTCGAGATCCTTGGTCACGGCGTCGTAGCCGGCCGAGATGGCGGCGAGGAAAGCCTTTTCGTCCATCGCCGGAACCTGCGTGAAATCGCCGGTCGGGTGATCGAGATCGAACGGGATGACGTCGAGCTTGGCGCCGGCGATGCGGGCGAGCTGGTTTATGGCAGCGCCGCCGCCCGCGAAATTCGCCACCATCTGCACGGTGACTTCCGAAGGATAGGCCGACACGCCCTGCGCGGTGACGCCGTGATTGCCGGCGAAGACGAAAACCTTCACCGCATCGAGCTTCGGCATGTCGCGGCTCTGCCAGCGCGCCAGCCAGGCGGCGATCGTTTCCAGCCGGCCCAGGCTGCCCGGCGGCTTAGTCAGCGTGTCCTGGCGGCGGGCAACGGCTGCTGCCGCGGTGTCGCTGCCGGCGGAAAGGTCGAGGCAGGCGGCACGCAGGTCTTCGAGGGATTTGAAGGAAGTTGATTGGGGGCACATGGGGGCAAGGTCTCCGAAAGAGAATCAGGAAAGGCAAACGGATGCGACGAGCAGCACCGCGATCTCACCCAGCTGCTGCAGCGCGCCGATCGTGTCGCCGGTCTGGCCGCCGATCTGGCTGAGGCAAAGCGCGCGGAAGGCCGCAAAGATCAGGCCGAGCAGGATGAGGGCGGCGATCGCGCCGCCAAGGCCGAGCGCCAATAGTGCCACGGCACCAAGCGCTGCGCCGATAACAGCGGTTTCGGTGGTGACGGAGCCAGCGCCCGCCGACAGACCATCGGCGCGGGCCGGGGGCAGAAGGTGCATGAAGGCGCCGAACAGACCGCGCGAGGCGGCATGCGCGGCGAGCAGCGCCAGGAAGACATGGCCGGGCCCAGTCAGTTGCGACAGCGCGCTCCAGCGGATCAGCAGCGAGATGCCAAGCGCTGCCGCGCCATAGGCGCCGATGCGGCTGTCGCGCATGATCTCCAGCTTCCTGTCGCGCGTCCTGCCGCCCCAAAAGCCATCAGCGATATCGGAAAGCCCGTCCTCGTGCAGGCAGCCGGTGACGAGCATCGTCGCGGCAAGCGCAAGTGCCGCGGCCGGCCCGGTGGCGAGGCCGAGAGCAGTGGCGATGGCATAGACGAGCGCGCCGATGATCGCCACCGCGAGGCCGGCGAATGGTGCGGCCCAAATCGCATCCGCCAGGCTGCGGCCGCCGAAGTCGCTCGATGGCAACCTCAGCCTGGTGAAGAAGACGAGGCTGAGGCCGATATCGTCAAGCACTTGCCGGGGTGCGGAGGGGCCGCTCATGCGCCCCTCGCTATGGCATGGAAGAAAGTGCCGCTGACATGGCCGCGCCGGTAGCCGGAGGCGCCGAGCGGATTGCCCTGGCCGTCGGCAAGGTCGGCCAGTGGCTCGTCATTGCCCGAGGCGGTCATCTGCGCGTAGTGGAATTCATGGCCGCGGATCAGCGTGCCTTCCGGCCCCAGCGGGCAGGCGGCGCGCAGCCGCGCCTCGCGATAGCCGAGGTTCATCTTGCGCCTGGCGAAGCTGGTCGAATGGCCAAGCAGGCCGAGCATCCTGTGGCTTGTCCCCTCCGCGTCTTCCAGCCCTTCGCCCAGCACCATGAAGCCGCCGCACTCGCCGTGAACCGGCTTCGTCGCCGCAAAACGCGCCATTCCCTTCTGGAAATTGTCGGCGGCCGCGAGCTTGCCGGCATGGAGCTCGGGATAGCCGCCGGGGAGCCAGCAGACGTCGCAATCTTGGCCCGGCGCTTCGTCGGCAAGCGGCGAGAACGGCACGATCTCGGCGCCTGCCTTGCGCCAGTGCGTGGCGACATGCGGATAGAGGAAGGTGAAGGCGGCGTCTTGCGCCAGCGCGATGCGCTGTCCAGGCGGCTGCAGCGCATCGCCGAAGTCGCCGGGGGCCGGTTCCAGCGGGGTCGCCAGCGCCAGGATGGTGTCGATGTCGAGCGATTTCTCGACCATGTCGGCCAGTCGATCGAGATGCGCCATCAGGTTCTCGTACTCGCCGGCCTGGACGAGGCCGAGATGGCGCTCCGGCAGGTTGAGCGTCGGATCGCGCAGGATGGCGCCGACCACGGGCAGGCCGATCGCTTCGATGGCGTCGCCCGACAGGCGGCGATGGCGTTCGCTGCCGAGGCGATTGAGCACGACGCCGGCCATGCGCACGTCGGGATCGTAGGTGGCAAAACCCTTGGCCACCGCCGCCGCCGTGGTCGACTGTCCGGAAACGTCGAGCACCAGAAGCACAGGGAGGCCGTAGAGCCGCGCAAGATCGGCGGCCGAGCCGGAGCGACCTTCCGGCGCGGGGATGCCGTCGAACAGGCCCATCGCGCTTTCGAGGATGATGTATTCGGCGTCGTCCGCGGCTTGGAACGCCAGCGCGTTGAGCAGGGAAGGCGACATCGCCCAGCTGTCGAGATTGACGCCGGACAGGCCGGTAGCAGCGGTATGGAAGCCCGGATCGATATAGTCCGGGCCGGACTTCGCGCCGCGCACCTTCAACCCGCGCCGGGCAAGCGCGCGCAACAGGCCGATGGTGACGCTGGTCTTGCCCGAGCCGGAGCGCGGCGCGCCGATGATGATCGCGCGCGCCGTCATATCTCGCCCGCCAGTGCCGCGCGCATGGCGACGATGCCGCCGACGACGATCAGCGCCGGGGAGGCTAGCCCGGCGGCCGCGGCCTCCTCGGCGATGGTGGCGAGCGTGGCGACGACGATGCGCTCCTGCGGCGTGGTTGCCGCGACGATCACCGCGGCGGGTGTCGAGGGCGCGAGGCCGCCTTCGAGCAGCTTTGCCGCGATCACCGGCAGATGGGCCATGCCCATATAGACGACGACCGGCTGTCCGGTGCGGGCGATCGCCGCCCAGTCGATGTCGTCATCGGTGCCGGCGGCATGGCCAGTGGCGAGGATGACGGCCTTGTTTATGCCGCGCATGGTGGCGGGGATGCCTGTAGCTGCAAGCGCGCTCAGGCCCGAGGTCAGGCCTGAGAGCACCCGGAACGGAATTTTCTCGCCGGCGAGCGCCAAAGCCTCTTCGCCGCCACGACCGAAAATATAAGGGTCGCCCCCTTTCAGCCGCACCACGCGGCGACCCTCGCGCGCCAGCCGTACCAGGAGTGTGTTGATGTCGTCCTGCTTCATCGAGGGCTGGCCGCCGCGCTTCCCGGCGTAGAAGAGCTCCGCGCCTTGAGCGACCGCCACGACATCGGGCGAGACCAGCGCGTCATAGACCAGCGCGTCGCATTGTCCGAGCGCGGCCAGCACCTCAAGCGTCAGGCAGCCGGGGTCGCCGGGGCCGGCGCCGGCCAGCCAGACATGACCGGGTTCCAGTTCGCGCGGCTTGAAGTTCAGTCGCGCCAGCGCCTGATCTATATTTGCCCGTCCGTTCGTATTGGCGCTGCCGTTCACAATCCGTCCCGTCCGCGAAAACGCCGCTGATAGTGGGCGTCGTAGAGTGAGCTTTCGCCGAAATCCTGGGTGGCCAAAGCGCTACCGACGAAGATGATCGCCGTGCGCTCCATCGGGTTTTCCACCAGTTGCGCTTCGATAGTGCCGAGCGTGCCGGTCAGGATGCGTTCGTCCGGCCACGAGGCGCGGAAGACGACCGCGACCGGGCATTCGGCGCCGTAAAGCGGCGTCAGATCGGCGACGACGCGGTCGATGGCGTGGATGGCAAGATGGATGGCAAGCGTGGCGCCGGTGCGGCCAAAGCCGGCCAGCGTCTCGCCCGGCGGCATTTTCGAGGCACGGCCGGAGACGCGGGTCAGCACCAGGCTTTGCGCGAGCTCGGGAATGGTGAGCTCGCGGCGAAGTGCTGCCGCTGCCGCGGCGAAGGAAGGGACGCCAGGGGTCAAAGTGTAGGGGATGCCGTGCTTTTCCAGTCGCCTTATTTGCTCTGCGACTGCGCTCCACACCGAAAGATCGCCGGAGTGCAGGCGCGCGACATCCTGGCCGGCCTTGTGCGCGGCGACATATTCGGCCTCGATCTCGTCGAGCGACATCGGCGCGGTATCGATCAATTTGGTGCCGGGCGCGCAATGCTCGAGCAGCTCCGGCGCGACGATCGAACCGGCATGGAGGCAGACCGGGCAACTGGCCAACAGCCGCGCGCCGCGCAGCGTGATGAGATCGGCAGCGCCCGGACCGGCGCCGATGAAATGGACCGTCATGGCGCGTCTCCGCTGATGGCGATGGCGCAGGTGACCGGGCCAAGCACCGTGCGAGGTCCGAGCAGTCTTGCACCGGCCCCGGCAACCGCAAGCGCCGACGCCTCCGAAACCGACGGCGTGCCGGCGCGGCTCTGCGACAGATCGCAACGGCTGCGAGCGCCCGGCGAGGCCAGCTGCAGGACCTGGTCTTCGGCAATGACCACCGGCAGGTTGAGCGCGCGGCCGGCGGCGGCAATCGCCGCCTCATCCTTCTTGAGCGGGGCGGTCGCCAGCGCCGAAAGCGCTGATATCGCGAAGCCATGCGCTTCAAGCGCGGTCTCGATCGCCGCCAGCACTTCTTCGACGCTCACGCCTTTGCGGCTGCCGATGCCCGCGACCATCATGGCTTCACCCAGCTCCACTGCGTGACAGGCATGGCCGGTCGCCAGGCCTGCATGGAGCCGACCGGGGCCGCGCGCGACAGCGCGATGCGCGTGAGATCGCCGCCGTGGCTGTTGTGCTGGTCGAGCAGCAGCGCCTCCATCTCCAGCGTCACCGCGTTGGCGACGAGGCGGCCGCCGGTACGCAGCGCCTTGATCGCCTTCTCCAGCACGCCGGCATCGCTGCCGCCGCCGCCGATGAAGATCGCATCCGGCGTTTCGAGCTTGGCGAATGCCTTGGGCGCGGCGCCTTCGACCACGACAAGGCCGGGCACGCCGCAATGCGCGGCGTTGCGGGCGATGCGGTCGGCGCGTTCGCTGTTGGCTTCGATGGCAATGGCGCGCAGCGAAGGATGCGCCAGCATCCATTCGATGCCGATCGAACCGGAACCGGCGCCGATGTCCCACAGCAGCTCGCCGCGCCGCGGCGCCAGCGCCGACAGCGTGACGGCGCGGATCTCGCGCTTGGTGATCTGACCGTCATGTTCGAACAGGTGATCGGCGAGGCCGGTGGTCAAGGGCAGAACGCGCGCATCCGGCGTCGATTCAATTTCGAGCGCCAGCACGTTGAGCGGGTTGATGTTTTTGAGATCGAAGGCATCGGCGCGGGAGGTTCGATGCGCCTCATCGGCACCGCCGAGCGCTTCAAGGACCGTCAGCCGCGACGCGCCGAAGCCGAGTTCGCTGAGCAGTGCGGCGATGGCTACCGGCGCGTCGGCGTCGGAGGTAAGCGCCAGGATACGCGCGCCGCGATGGAGCAGGGGCCGGATCAGGTCGATCGAATGGCCGTGCAGTGAGATGGTCTCGACGTCCTGCAGCGCCCAACCGAGACGGGAGGCGGCCAGCGACAGAGAGGAAGGCGCCGGCAGGACGAGCATCTCATCCGGCTTGACCTTGCGCGCCAGCGTGACGCCGACGCCGTGGAAGAATGGATCGCCGGAGGCCAACACACAGATTTTCTTGCCCTTGAGCGCCAGCACGTCGCGCATTTCGGCGTCGAAGGGCGTCGGCCAGGAGCGGGTTTCGCCCTTGGCCAGAGGTGAGACGAGAGCGAGATGCCGCTTGCCGCCAAAGACGACGTCGGCCTGCGCGATGCGCTGCTTGGCCTCGTCGCCGAGACCCGCTACACCGTCCTCGCCGATGCCGACGATGGCGAGCCACTTTTGGGCGGGCTTGGCGGCGCGCGGACCCTTAGCAGGCATGATGACCCACCGTATCCTGATCCTCGGCGGCACGACGGAAGCCCGGCAGTTGGCCGGGAAGCTCGCCCGTCGCGCGGATTCCTCGGTCACGCTGTCGCTGGCCGGCCGCACCGAAAGCCCGGTGGCGCAAGGCGTGCCCGTGCGTGTCGGCGGCTTTGGCGGGGTGGATGGACTGGCTGCCTATCTTCGCGAGGAGCATGTCGATCTGCTGATCGACGCCACGCATCCCTATGCCGCGCGTATCTCGGCCAATGCTGCTGAAGCGTCGAGGCAAGGCGGCGTGCCGATTCTTGCGCTGCGCCGTCCCGGCTGGGAGCCTGTCGCGGGCGATCGCTGGACGTTGGTCGATGATGTCGCTGAGGCGGCGAGAGCGCTTGGCACGGCGCCACGCCGCGTGTTCCTGGCGATTGGCAGGCAGGAGGCCGGCGCGTTCGAGGCCGCGCCGCAGCACCGCTACCTGATCCGCAGCGTCGATCCGGTCGAGCCCAAGCTTGCCGTGCCCGATGCGCTCTACCTGTTGGCGCGCGGACCGTTCCCGGAGGCTGACGAACGGGCACTGCTCGAAAAATACGGGATCGATGCGGTCGTTTCCAAGAACAGCGGCGGCGAGGCGACCTTTGGCAAGATCACTGCTGCGCGGGCGCTTGGCATCGAAGTGGTCATGATCCGCCGTCCGACCTTGCCGGGCGTTCCCTCGGCCGAAACCGTCGATGCGCTGGCGGCGATGGTCGATCATCTTTTCGATCCCGTCGCTGAACGCGGCGTGTAGACCAGCGCCGGCTTTTCATCACGCCTGATGATGCGGGTCTCGGGCGAACCGATGATGATGCAGGTCGACATGTCGGCCTTTGCCGCATCGGCGTCCGCCAGCAGAAATACCTCGATGCGCTCGTCGGGCCGGCCGGCGGCGCGGCCGAAGATCACCGGCGTGGTGCCCGGCAGGATCGCTTTGAGGCATTCGAAGGCGCGGCCGAGCTGCCAGGGGCGGGCCTTGCTGATCGGGTTGTAGAGCGCGATGACGAAGCCGGCTCCGGCTGCCGCCAGCAGGCGCAGCTCGATCAGGTCCCACGGCTTCAGATTGTCGGAGAGCGAGATGGCGCAGAAGTCGTGGCCGAGCGGCGCGCCGACGCGGGCGGCGACCGCAAGCATGGCGGTGACGCCGGGAACAACGGCGAGATCGATCGCGCGCCATTCGGCGGGACCGGCTTCGATCGCCTCGCAGACGGCTGCGGCCATTGCGAAAACGCCCGGATCGCCGCCGGAGACGACGGCGACGCTGTGGCCTTCGGCGGCCTTGGCCAGTGCTTCGTTGGACCGGGCGAGCTCTTCGCGGTTGTCGGAGGCGATGCGGGTCTGATCCGGCCGCAGCTCCAGCCGGTCGAGATAGGGCTTGTAGCCATAGAAGAAGGTGGCCTCGGCGACGGCATTGGCAGCCTGCGGCGTGACCTGATCGGCATTGCCGGGTCCGAGGCCGATGACAGTAAGGCGGCCGCTCATGGCTTTGCCCCCGGGCGAGCCGACCAGCCGGCAACCAGCACGATGGCGAAGTAGGGCGCCTTGTCGTCCGGCTTTTCGGCGAGCCGCATCGAGACGCTGCCCGCCATGGTGCCGCGCTCGACATAGACGGCCTTGGCCAGCTTGCCGGTCGCTTCAAGCGCGCGGCGGATTTTCGGCAGGTTGCGACCGACCTTCATGATGACGGCGGCATCGGTGTCGGCGAGGCGGCGAGTCAGTTCGAACTCGCTCATCGTGCCCGGCAGCACGGTCAGCACGTCGTCGCCCTGGACGATCGGCAGGCCGGTCTGCGACCAGCAGCCGGACATGGCGGTGATGCCGGGGATGACCTCGGTCGGGAAGCGGTGCGCGAGGCGCACATGCAGATGCATGTAGGAGCCGTAGAACAGCGGATCGCCCTCCGACAGCACGGCCACCATCCTGCCGGCGCCGAGATGCTCGGCGACCTGTTCGGCCGAATGCTCGTAGAAATCGGTGATCTGCGCGCGGTAGTCGTCGTGATCCTTGTCGATCTCGGTCGTCACCGGATAGAGCAGCGGTAGCTCGATCATATCCGGCCGGAAGCGCGCCTCGACGATGGCGCGCGCATTGCTGTTGTTGCCGCGCTTGGCGAAATAGGCGACGACATCCGCTTCAGCTAACGCCCGCGCGGCTTTCAGCGTCAGCAGCTCCGGATCGCCGGGGCCGGTGCCGACGCCGACCAGACGGCCTTTCAGGATGGCGTTCACAGGCCAGGCCTCGCCAATGAATTGAGCGCGGCGGCGGTCATGGCGCTGCCGCCCAGCCTGCCGCGGACGATGGCGTAGGGCACGCCATAGGAATTCTCGGCCAGCGCATCCTTGGATTCGGCGGCGCCGACGAAGCCGACTGGCATGCCGATGATCGCGGCCGGCTTCGGCGCGCCGTCGCGCAGTTTTTCGAGCAGATAGAAAAGCGCGGTCGGCGCGTTGCCGATGGCGACGACGGAACCCGCCATGCGCTCGCCCCAAAGGTCGATCGCGGCGGCCGAGCGCGTGTTGCCGATTTCCCTGGCGATGTCATGCGTGCGCGGGTCGCGCAGCGTGCAGATCACCTCGTTGCCGGCGGGCAGGCGGGCGCGGGTGACGCCGTGAGCCACCATCTCGGCATCGCAGAAGATCGGCGCACCGGCGGCAAGGGCGGCGCGAGCGGCGGTGACGAAATCGCCGGAGAAGACAAAATGGCTGGCGGCTTCGACCTGGCCGCAGGCATGGATCATCCGGATCGCGACATCGGCTTCGGCTTCCGAGAAGCGCGACAGGTCCGCCTCGGCGCGGATGATGGCGAAAGAGCGCTCATAGATCGCGTTGCCGTCGTGGATATAGTCGTAGGCCGCCATTCACTGGTTCCGTCGATAGAGTTCGGCGATACCGGCCGCGCCAAGCCTTGCCAGGCAGGCAGCGGCGGTTTCGCTTGGATGTCGTGCGTCGTGGATCGCCGCCGCTATGCCGGCGACCCCGCGCGCGGCGTCATAGCCCGGCCTGTACGCGGCAGGAAGGGCCTTTGCCGTCCCGTCCACGACAAGTCCGGCTGCGTTTTCGTCGCCCACCAGGGTGAGCGCCGCTGGGCCCGGGTGCGCGCAGCCCTTGGCGCAGCCGGAAATGTGCAGCGTGAGTGAAGCGTCGAAGAGATCGGCGCTCTGCTTTGCGATCGTTTCAGCGATGGCGCGGGTGGCGATGCGGCCGGAGGCGCAGGCCGGCGTGCCGGGGCAGGCGGCGATGCGGGTGCGCGGGTCGGCGGGGGAGGTGACGAAGCCGAGGGCGGCGGCGGAGCCTTGCAGCGAGGAAGGGGCGGAGAGGCCGAGGACGAGCAGGGCGCGGCCGGGGGCGAGGCGGATTTCTGTGGCGCCGAGATTCGCGGCTTGTGTGGCGAGGTCGATGAGGTTTTGGGCTGGCATGCTGCCGTAGGGCAGGGCGATGCCGAGGGTGAAAGCGTCGCCGGCTAAGGGGAAAAGGCCGATAGATTTGCGCGAGGCCCCCCTCTCTGTCCTGCCGGACATCTCCCCCTCAAGGGGGGAGATTACGCTCTCACCGCGGCTTTCGCCAATCTCCAAAGCTGAAGGTGGAGAGCCGGCGCGGGAGCTGCCAATCTCCCCCCTTGAGGGGGAGATGTCCGGCAGGACAGAGAGGGGGGTGACGGAGTGCCAACTTGCGAGCGAATCAAGCTGCCTCTCCGACAAGTCGCGGGTATGCGCCTCTCGTCCCTTTTCGGCCACCATCCGAAGAGCTGCCACGGCGATGTCGCGTGCAGCATCCGAGTCGACCGTCGAAAGCGGCTTCGCGCTTTGACCGTCGCCGCTAACCGAAACGCTCCAAAGGGCGCCAGCGCCGGCCGACACAGCCTTCAGCCGGACATCGGCCGTCACAGCGCTCATGCTCAATTGCCCGCCGCCGTCGACAACCACCGACACCTTCGGTCCCAGCCGTGCCGTCAGCCCAGCCTCTTCAATCGCAGCCCTGATCCTCTCAGCCAATGGCCGCGGATCGGCAATCTCGTCCGGATCGATACCCGCCAGCGGCCCGGTCTCGACGGGCACGCCACTGCGCACTTGAATGCCCAGCGCATCGACCTCCGCCGCCAGCAGCCGGGCGCTTTGCGCCGTCAAACCGCGGATCTGCAGGCTGCCGCGCGCCGTCACCTCCATGATGCCGTTGCCATGGCGCAGAGCGGATTCGCCGAGTCCGATCAGCGACTTGGGCGCAAGTCCTCCAGCAACCGGATTGAGCCGCACCAAAAGACCGTCGCCGGTTTGCATCGGTGCGCTCAGCGCAGGGCAGGCGCCGCGGCGCGAAAAGGCGTTCATGCCGCCGCCCCGCTGGCCTGAGCCTCGGCGATCAAGGCCGCGAGATCATCGTCGATGGAATTCCTGAGCGGATGCCAGAGGCCGCGCCGCCGCGCGGCGAGGAAGCGCTCGGCGATGACCTTGGCCGCGGCCGGGTTCTCGTGCAGGAGGAAAGCGCGCACCTCCGGGTCGCCAAGATAGGCGTCGTGCACCGCTTCGATCAGCGCGCCTGATATGGCATGGGTGGTCTCGGCAAAGCCGACCAGACGGTCGACCGTCTCGGCGAATTCGGAGGCGCCGCGCGGGCCGTGGCGCATCTGGCCGGCGATGAAGCGCGGGTTGACGGCGCGCGCCCGCACCACGCGCGACACGGCTTCGCCGACCGAACGCGGCTTCGGCTTCTTCGGATCGGTGGTGTCGAGCACGATGACGTCGGCGTTCCGCCCAAGTGCTGCAAGCGCCGCCGAAAAACCGCCGATGAAGGCGACATCGGCCGAACCTTCGAGGATGTCGCGGCCCGGGTCGTCGCCGGTGTGGACAAGAAGGTCGGCTTCGGCGATGCGGCCCTCGAAAGCGCCGGGCGCCGCGATCGCTTCGCCATCGGCGCCGCCATAGGCGTGCGAAGTGGCATCGAGATAGGCGCGGCCGATCTCCTCGCGCGCGCCCCATTCGCCGCGCGACAGCAAGTCCTCGACGCCGGCGCCATAGGTGCCGGGCGAGGTGCCGAAAATGCGCGGGCCGACCTTGCCCGCGGCGCGGGTCGCGGCGGCGAGCGGGTTTTCGGTATCATCCTCGTCGCGGCCGGCGACGGCATTGGCGGCGGCATCGATCAGCGCGATCTGCGTCGGGAACATGTCGCGAAACAGGCCGGAGATGCGCCAGGTGACGTCGACGCGCGGCCGGCCGAGCGCTGCCGGCGGCAATACCTCGATGCCGGTGACGCGGCCGGTCGCGGCATCCCATTGCGGCCGGCAGCCCATCAGCGCCAAGCCCTGGGCGATCTCCTCGCCGCCGGTGCGCAGCGAGGCCGAGCCCCAAAGGTCGATCACCAGCGAACGCGGCCAGTCGCCATGGCTTTGCATGTAGCTGCGCACCACTTCCTCCGCCGCCGCCTGGCCGAGATCATAGGCGGTCGGCGTCGGCATGGTGCGCGGATCGGAGGTGAAGAGGTTGCGGCCGGTTGGCAGCACGTCGGAGCGGCCGCGCGCCGGCGCGCCGGCCGGCCCTGCCTTGATGTGGCGGCCGTCGAGTGCCGCGAGCAGGGCGGCCTTTTCGGCCGCAGCGCTTTGCCGGCGCAGCGGATCGGCCTCGTCTTCCGGCGCGCGGCCATAGACATGCAGCCCGTCCTTGACGGCGAAATCCTTGAGATCGCAAAGCCAGGCGTCGATACGGCGCAGCGCTTCGTCGGGTTGGTCAGTCCTGGCGACGCCTGCCTCCGAGGCAAGTCCGGTTTTCTGCGCCGTCTCGACGATCAGCTTTGCCAGGCGGTCGCGGCGGCGGCGGTCGAGGCCGTCGGCCTGGGCATATTCGTCGACCAGCCGCTCCAGCTTCTGCTGGTTCTCGTCCAGCCCAGCGCCCGTCAGCGGCGGCGGCAGATGGCCGAGCGTGACGGCCGAGATGCGGCGCTTGGCTTGTGCGGCCTCGCCGGGATTGGAGACGATGAAAGGATAGATGACCGGCAGCGAGCCGGTGACGATCTCGGGAAAACAGGTGTCGGAGAGCGCGACCGTCTTGCCCGGCAGCCATTCGAGCGTGCCATGGGCGCCGACATGGATGATGGCATGGACGCCGAGCGATTTCCGCAGCCAGAGGCCAAAGGCGATCAACTCGTGGCGCGGAGGCAGCGCCGGGTCGTGGTAGTCAGCGCGGCGGTCGGCCGAGCGGCCGCGATCGGGGGCGAGCGCGACGGTGATGTTGCCGAAGGTGGCGGCGCGGAAGGAGAAGTGTTGCAGGGCGGCTGGTTGCAGAGGCTGGCGTTCTGTCGCCCCCCTCTCTGTCCTGCCGGACATCTCCCCCACAAGGGGGGAGATTGGCAGTTCCGCCGCTGGCTCTTCCCTTGCGGGCCCGGAAATTGGCGAAAGCCGGGGCGAAGGAATGATCTCCCCCGTTGAGGGGGAGATGTCCGGCAGGACAGAGAGGGGGGCCTCGCGCGAACCTATCCCCTCTGCCTTGCCCCACGCGGCCTCTACTGCATCGCGTGCTGTTCTCGGCAGTTCGGCTGAAAAGGCAACGTAATCCGTCAAGGCAAGGCCATGCCCCGCCTTCTCCAGCGCATCCAGCAACTCCCGCGGCGATTGTGGAATCCCGTCAACCGCATAGCCCTGTTCCTTCAGGTCATGCAGCATGGCGAGCACGCTCGACGGCACATCGAGGCCAACGGCATAGCCGGTCCGTCCGGGCGCGCTCGGGTAATCCGGGATCAGGATGGCAAGCTTGCGCTCGGCCCGCACGGTCCGCTGCAGACGAATAAACACGGCGATCCGCTTGGCCACCTGCGCCACGCGGTCCACTTCCGGCCGGTTCGCAAATGCTCGAAACGCGAGCTCCGGGTCGGTTTCGACCTCACCCTTGAAGGAGATCGCGCCGGCCAGGATGCGGCCGTCGAGCTCGGGCAGGACGACATGCATGGCGAGGTCGGCGGGCGCCAGGCCGCGCTGGTTCTTTTCCCAGACCTCGCGGCGCGTCGTGGCGACGATGACCTGAAAGACGGGCACGCCGCCGCGGTCGAACAGAGTTTCGGCGCCCGGTTCCGCGCCGGAGGCGAAGGCTGTGGCGGTGATGATGGCGGCAGGGCTTAGCGAGGCGAGCGCGGTTTCGACGAAGGCGAGGGACGCCGGGTCCTTGAGGCTGGAAACGAAGATCGGCATCGGGGCCATGCCTTGCGAGCGTAGCGCCTCGACCAGCGCATCGATCGGCGCGACATCTGCTGCGAGCAGCATCGAGCGGTAGAAGAGGATGGGGATGACGCCGAGCTTGTTGGCGTTGAGTTCCGTCGCCCCCCTCTCTGTCCTGCCGGACGTCCCCCCCTCAAGGGGGGGGATTGCCCTGTCGTCGACGGCTTCGCCAATCGTAGATGCTGCGGATGGCTCCGTCGTGGGTGGAGCGGAAAAAGCGCCCAGGCCCGCGACGGCCGATCTCCCCCCTTGAGGGGGAGATGTCCGGCAGGACAGAGAGGGGGGCGAAGGATCGCCGACATTTGAAAGATCAGGCTTTTCGACTACCCCCAACCCCGGCTGATAAAACCCCGCCTTGGGCACGCTGACCGGCTCAACCACGGCCGCATCCGACCCGGCCAACCGCGCCAGCCTTTGCACCAGTGCCGCCATATTCGCCGGCCCGCCTTCGCGGAAATAGCCAAGCAGGGCGTCGAGCTCCTCGCGGGGCAAAGTGGAGCCTTCGATAAGCCGCTGGTCCTCGTCATGGCTTTCGCCGGGCAGCAGCGCCAGCTTGATGCCGCGCTCGCGGGTGACCGCGGCGAGCTGGTCGCAGCCGTAGCGCCACCAGTCGTAGCCGCCGAGGATGCGGACAAGGACGACCCTGGCATGACGGGCGACGCTGTCGATCCACAGATCCACCGACATGGGGTGGCGAAGGTCGCGCAGTGCTGCCAGCCGCATCGAGGGCAGCCGTTCCGCATCCGCCTTCCAGGCGGTGGCCAGGCCGGCGAGATCGCTGTCGGTGAAGGACAACGCCACGACATCCGCAGGCGTCTGCCTGAGGTCGATCGGCTCGGCGAGATCGTCGAGCGAAGCGGATGTGGTGGCGAGGATATGCATCGCAGTCCGGATTTGCCTCAGCCGGCGAGGATACGCTCGATCGCCGGGCGGTTCAGCCCCTTGAGGCCGATGACGACGAGCCGCGATCGGCGGTCATCCTCGGCCGTCCAGGCGCGGTCGTAATAGTGGTTGACGCGCGGCCCGACGGCCTGCAGCAGGAGGCGCATCGGCTTGCCGCCGACCTCGACGAAGCCTTTGACGCGCAAAACGTTTTCCTGCTCGGCGGCAAGGGCGACGCGCTTTGCCAGCTCGTCGGGATTGGCGATCGAAGGGATGTCGATGACGAAGGAATCGAAATCGTCGTGCTCGTGGTCGAGTTCGTCGTCGTGATGGGTCTTGCGGTTCTCGATGTCGTCCTCGACGGCGAGGCCGAGGCCGAGCAGCACGGACGGATCGACCTTGCCTTGCGCGGTCGGCACGACCTTCACGGCGCGCGCCACATGCTTGCCGATGACGGCGTTGGCGCGCTCCGAGCCGGCCGCATCCATCAGGTCGCTCTTCGACAGGATGATCAGGTCGGCGCAGGCGATCTGGTCCTCGAACACTTCTTCGACCGGATCGTCATGGTCGAGCGAGTCGTCCGCGGCGCGCTGGGCCTGCAGGGCGTCCATGTCGGAGGCGACGCGGCCGTCGGCCAGTGCCGGACCGTCGACCACGGCGACGACGCCGTCGACCGTGACGCGGCTCTTCACCGTCGGCCACTGGAAGGCCTGCACCAGCGGCTTCGGCAGAGCGAGGCCGGAAGTCTCGATCAGGATGTGGTCGACCTTCGGTGTGCGCGACAGGATCTGGTCGAGCGCCGGCACGAAGTCGTCGGCCACGGTGCAGCAGATGCAGCCATTGGCGAGCTCGACGATGTTTTCCTCCGGGCAGGTGTCGACGCCGCAGCCCTTCAGGATCTCGCCGTCGATGCCGACGTCGCCGAACTCGTTGACGATGATCGCCAGCCGCTTGCCCTTGGCGTTTTCGAGCAGGTTGCGGATCAGCGTCGTCTTGCCGGCGCCGAGGAAGCCGGTGACGACGGTGCAGGGAACACGGGAAACGGAAGCGTTCATGGTCAGTCCTTCAGCATATCGAGGGGAGGGATGCGGGCAACCAGGCCGCGCTTGAGGGAATCGGGCCGGCCGCGCCAGGGGATCAGGCCGTCGGTCGAGGTGGCGAAGAGCTTTGCGCCGGCGACGAGATCGGCGCCGCTGGCAGCATTCAGGTCGCCGAAGACGTAGCTCCAGCAGCCGTCGCGCAGCAGCGCGGCGCTGAGGCGGCGCTTGCAATTGCCGAGGCATTCGACGGTGCGGATGCGGATATTTTCGCTAGTGGCGGCGCGGCGCGTGTCTTCGGCCAGCAGCGCGCCAGCGCGCGGATGCGCGTCCGAACCGGTCTCGTCGCGGCAGGAGGAGCAGACGATGACGGTGACGCTGGCCAAAGCGTCGGGCTCGGACGAAATGTCCTCAATGTTTGCCGGGAAACTGCCGTTGCGATCCAAAACCAGGCTCCTTGCCCGGAAAACCCGCCGGGCATTCGGATTCTTAAAGTCTCAGACGGCAGGTCTCCTGGCTCGCGGGTCGTCGCCTCGAATGCCGCCTTCCCGGGAACATCCCAGTGGTTTTCGGCAAAGGCTCGTCGCTTACAGTTGCGGGGACAGCCGCGGATTTGGGTTTTTGGCCCGCACCGCATTCCCTCTTGGCTCCTCCCTTTGCCGGGAGAAGACCGTCTGGGTCAGGATTTAGGCTTACGGCTAGGCGCCTGTCAACGCACGGCTACGACACCGCGATGTCGGCCAGCGCCGGACCGAGGTCGCCGGCCGGCGTCACTTCGATCGCCTCCAGGCCGAGCCAGCCCTGCATCTGCTTCAGCTCATCGAAGAGCTGGGCGGCGGTGTCGGGTGGCGCACCGGCCTCGGCATAAGCGGCGTGGACGCGAAGCACGCTGGCCGGGCGGTCGGCCCTCAGGTCGACGCGAGCGACGATGCGGTCGCCGAGCAGGAAAGGCAGCACATAATAGCCATATTGGCGCTTTTCCGCCGGCGTATAGATCTCGATGCGATAACGGAAGCCGAACAGTTTTTCGGTGCGGGTGCGTTCGAAGACCACTGGATCGAAAGGCGCTAGCAAGGCGCGGGCTTCGATGCGGCGCGGGATTCGGGCGTCCTTGTGGAGATAGGCGGGCTTATCCCAACCTTCGACCTTGACCGGCAGCAATTCGCCGGTTTCGACCAGTTCCTCGATGCGGTCCTTGGTGTCGCCGGGCGCCAGGCGGAAATAGTCGCGCAGATCGCCATAGGTGGCGATGCCGTGGGCGCGGGCCGAGATACGCAGCAATTGGCGATGCGCGTCCTCGACCGACGGTACGGGCAGGTCGAGCACGGCCTGCGGCAAAACGCGCTCGGGCAGGTCGTAATAGCGTTCGAAGCCG
The DNA here is from genome assembly GCF_020165615.1 of Mesorhizobium sp. BH1-1-5. Taxonomy (NCBI): domain Bacteria; kingdom Pseudomonadati; phylum Pseudomonadota; class Alphaproteobacteria; order Hyphomicrobiales; family Phyllobacteriaceae; genus Mesorhizobium; species Mesorhizobium sp. BH1-1-5. Next base: position 70,002 of record NZ_JAIUIM010000002.1, on the reverse strand, counting down.
CGCCTGTAGGCGGTGGTGATGCGGCCGGCCCAGAACAGCCATTCGAAAGCGTGCTTGGCCTCGCTCCAGCCCCACCAGCCGCCATTGCCCTTGTGGCCCTCGATATCGGAGGCCGCGATCGGACCGCGATCGGCGACCTCTCTATATATCTCGTCTATCATTTCCTTGCGTTCACGGCCCCATTTGGCGAGGCCGAGATACATCTCGTCGCCCTGCTCGGCGCGCTGCATGCGCCAGCGCATCAGCGGGTAGGTCTCGACGGGCAGGAACGACGCCTCATGCGCCCAATATTCGAAGACTGCGCGCTTGCGGGTGACCGCGGCGTTGTCCAGGAGCGCAAGCGGGTAGGGGCCGAGGCGCGAATAGAGCGGCATATAGTGAGCGCGCACCACCGCGCTCACGGAATCGATCTGCAACAGGCCGGTTCGCGAAAGCACACGCGCAAGGTGCCGGCGATCCGGAACCGCCGCGGGGCGAGGGTCGTTGAACCCTTGCGCGCCGAGCGCGATGCGTCTGGCCATGGCCAGCGAAATCTTATCCTTCATCGAGGCGCCCTTGCCTTGATCGTTTGCCGGATATCTAGCCGGTGATTCCAGCGATGCTAGCAGGCAAATGGCGGGAGATGTGTCAGGAGAGAAAAGTGGAGTAAAAAATGAAGGAAATCAAACAAGAGCGGATCGGACCAGTTTCTTCCGATAAGGCGTCCAGGGCCGCGAATTGAACAAGGTTTGACTTGCGTCACCGAAACCGCTGCGCTAACCCTCGCCGCGTTGCAGCATGGGCCTCTTAAAACGGTTCAGCGGTTAAACTGTCACGCTTCCGCATTAGAGTTCGTTGCTGTAATCAAAGTGAACTACCCCGCCGAAGGAAAGCCGCCGCATGAGCGCACTCCTGAGTTCATATCTGCCCATCGTCCTGTTCATCGCCGTGGCGATGGTCGTTGGTCTGGCGCTGCTCGTCGCCCCCTTCCTAGTGGCCTATCGCAATCCCGATCCGGAAAAGCTTTCCGCCTATGAATGCGGGTTCAACTCGTTCGACGACGCCCGCATGAAGTTCGACATCCGCTTCTACCTGGTGTCGATCCTGTTCATCATCTTCGATCTCGAGGTCGCCTTCCTGTTCCCGTGGGCGGTGTCCTTCTCGAAGGTCGGCATGCTCGGCTTCTGGTCGATGATGGTGTTTTTGGCGGTGTTGACCATCGGCTTTGCCTATGAATGGAAAAAAGGAGCGCTGGAATGGGATTGAACGACAGTTCAGGCACCCTCGTCGCGCCGAAGCCCAAGGGCATCATCGACCCCAATACCGGCAGGCCGGTGGGGGAGGACGACCCCTTCTTCCTCGAAATCAACAATGAGCTGGCCGACAAGGGTTTCCTTGTCACCTCGACCGAAGCGCTGATCACCTGGGCGCGCAGCGGCTCGCTGATGTTCATGACCTTCGGCCTTGCCTGCTGCGCGGTCGAGATGATCCACACCTCGATGCCGCGCTACGACTCGGAGCGCTTCGGCGTCGCGCCGCGCGCCTCTCCGCGCCAGTCCGACATCATGATCGTCGCCGGCACGCTGACCAACAAGATGGCGCCTGCGCTGCGCAAGGTCTACGACCAGATGCCGGAGCCGCGCTACGTCATCTCGATGGGCTCCTGCGCCAATGGCGGCGGCTATTACCACTATTCCTATTCGGTGGTGCGCGGCTGCGACCGCGTCGTGCCGGTCGACATCTATGTGCCCGGCTGCCCGCCGAGCGCGGAAGCGCTGCTCTACGGCATTCTCCTTCTGCAGAAGAAGATCCGCCGCACCGGCACGATCGAACGGTGAGCCGATGACCCAGGCGTTGAACGAACTCTCCACATATCTCGGCGAGAAGCTCTCCGGCCGCATCGGCGAAGCCGTGCTTGCCTATGGCGAGCTGACGGTCTCCGTCGAGCCGGCTAACTTGATCGAGGTGGCGACCTTCCTGCGCGATGATGCGCGTTGCCAGTTCATCTCGATCATCGACATTTCCGGCGCAGACTATCCTTCGCGCGCCAGGCGTTTCGACGTCATCTACCATCTGTTGTCGCCAAAGCAGAATGTCCGTATCCGCCTGAAAGTTCAGGCTGACGAGGAGACGCTGGTTCCCTCGTTGACAAGTGTTTATCCGGGCGCCGACTGGTACGAGCGCGAGACCTATGACCTTTACGGCGTGCTCTTCTCGGGCCATCCCGATCTGCGCCGCCTTTTGACCGACTACGGCTTCGAGGGACATCCGCTGCGCAAGGATTTCCCGCTCACCGGCTTCGTCGAGGTTCGCTACGACGACGAGGCCAAGCGGGTCATCTACGAGCCGGTGGAATTGAAGCAGGAATTCAGAAACTTCGACTTCTTGAGCCCATGGGAAGGGACGGATTACGTCCTTCCGGGGGATGAGAAGGCGAAACAGTGAGTAGGGAAGTAGTGAGTAGTCAGTAGGGAAGGAATTGGGAAAGAAGATCGAATCCTATCGTGACTTGGTGGTGTGGCAATCGGCAATGGTACTTGCCGAGAATTGTTATCGCATCACCAAAGGTTTTCCGAGAGATGAGATCTATGGAATGACCTCCCAGATGCGCCGCTCGGCGGTTTCTATCGCCGCGAACATCGCTGAAGGGTACGGTCGTGAGAATAGAGGTTCTTTCGTTCAATTTCTGCGCATGGCGCAGGGTTCATTGAAGGAACTGGAGACGCACATACTGCTGGCATGCCGGATCGGTATGTTGGAGAGAGACAACGAGACTGAACTGCTGCTGCGGTGCGAAGAGATTGGAAAAATGACGCGATCTCTGATCAGAACGGTGCAGGCCAAGCAGGCGGAATGAAGCAGGCATTGAGATTGATGGCCACTATTCACTACTCACTACTGACTCTTCGCCAGAGGCGCCACAATGGCTGAAACCTCCGTCCGCAACTTCAACATCAACTTCGGCCCGCAGCACCCCGCGGCGCATGGCGTTTTGCGCCTGGTGCTGGAGCTGGACGGCGAGGTGGTCGACCGCGTCGATCCGCATATCGGTCTCCTGCATCGCGGCACCGAGAAGCTGATCGAGGCCAAGACCTATCTGCAGGCCGTGCCCTATCTCGACCGGCTGGACTATTGCGCGCCGATGAACCAGGAGCATGCCTTCGCGCTCGCGGCCGAGCGCCTGCTCGGCATCGAGGTGCCGAAGCGCGGCCAGCTGATCCGCGTGCTCTATTCCGAGATGGGCCGCATCATGTCGCACATCTTGAATGTGACGACGCAGGCGATGGACGTCGGCGCGCTGACGCCGCCGCTGTGGGGCTTCGTCGAGCGCGAAAAGCTGATGGTGTTCTACGAGCGCGCCTCTGGCTCGCGCATGCATGCGGCCTATTTCCGGCCGGGCGGCGTGCACCAGGACCTGCCGCGCCAGTTGGTCGAGGACATCGGCAAGTGGATCGACCCGTTCCTGAAGTCGATCGACGACCTCGACAAGTTGCTGACCGGCAACCGTATCTTCAAGCAGCGCAATGTCGATATCGGCATCGTGTCGCTGGCCGATGCCTGGGCCTGGGGTTTTTCGGGCGTGATGGTGCGCGGCTCGGGCGCCGCCTGGGACCTGCGCAAATCGCAACCTTATGAATGCTATTCCGAGATGGATTTCGACATCCCGATCGGCAAGAACGGCGACTGCTACGACCGTTATCTGTTGCGCATGGAAGAGATGCGCCAGTCGGCCAGGATCATGCGCCAGTGCGTCGATCTGCTGCTCGGCAAGGAAAGCGCCGGGCCGGTGTCGAACCTCGACGGCAAGGTCGTGCCGCCGAAGCGCCAGGCTATGAAGCGTTCGATGGAAGCGCTCATCCATCACTTCAAGCTCTACACCGAGGGCTATCGCGTGCCGGCCGGCGAGGTCTATGCGGCCGTCGAGGCGCCGAAGGGCGAGTTCGGCGTCTATCTGGTCTCCGACGGCACCAACAAGCCCTACCGCTGCAAGCTGCGCGCGCCGGGTTTCGCGCATCTGCAAGCCATGGATTTCCTGTGCCGCGGCCACATGCTGGCCGACGTCACGGCCGTCCTTGGCTCCCTCGACATCGTGTTTGGTGAGGTCGATCGCTAATGTCAGTCCGCCGCCTCGCAGATGCCAGCGTCCAGCCAGCCTCATTCGCCTTCAGCAAGGCGAATGAGGCTGCGGTTCAGCAGTGGATCGCCAAATACCCGAAGGGACGCGAACAGTCGGCCATCATCCCCTTGCTGATGATCGCGCAGGAGCAGGAAGGCTGGGTCACCAAGGCGGCGATCGAGACGATCTCCGACATGCTCGGCATGCCGCGCATCCGCGGCCTCGAAGTCGCGACCTTCTACACGCAGTACCAGCTCAATCCGGTCGGCACGCGCGCCCATATCCAGGTCTGCGGCACGACGCCCTGCATGCTGCGCGGCTCGGAAGCGCTGATGGATGTGTGCCGCTCGAAGATCCATCACGACCAGTTCCACACCAACGACAAGGGCACGCTGTCGTGGGAGGAGGTCGAATGCCTCGGCGCCTGCGTCAACGCGCCGATGGTCATGATCTTCAAGGACACGTTCGAGGACCTGACGCCCGAGCGGCTGGCCGAGATCATCGATCTCTATGACGCCGGCAAGGGCGCCGAGGTGAAGCCCGGTCCGCAGAACGGCCGCCACGGCTCCGAGCCGGCCGGCGGCTTGAAGACGCTGACCAGCGAAAAGGCGATCCTGAAGACGACGCGCGACAAGGAAGCCAAGGCTGCCGCGAAGGCGGCCAAGGATGCCGCCGCCGCGGCGCCGGCTGCCGCGCCTGCTGCCGTCGTCTCGCAGGCGGCGCCTGCTCCGGCCGCGCCTGCGGTTCCCGCACCCGCAGCCACTCCGGCTTCCGGCCCGGTTGCGCCATCAAAATCCAGCAAGCCGAAGACCCACGCGGCTGAAACCAGCCCGGCGCTCAACACGCCGTCGCCGGTCAAGGTAGCTCCGGCCACCGAGAACGGCGCCAGCGTCAAGGCGCCGCGCCATTCGGCCGCCAACGCCAACCAGGCCGATCCGGAAGTCGAAGCCGTGTCCAAGCCGCGCAGCGGGCCGAAGACCAAGACCGAACCGGCCACCGCGTTCAAGGCGCCGGAAACCAAGCAGCCGGTCGCCAAAACGGCGAAGCCGTCGCTCGAGGACAAGAACCGTCCGGCCGGCATCGAGCGTCCGGCAACCGTCGACGATCTCAAGCTGATCTCCGGCGTCGGTCCGAAGATCGAAGCGACCCTGCATTCGCTGGGCATCTACACTTTCGCGCAGATCGCTTCCTGGAAGAAGGCCGAGCGCGAGTGGGTCGACGGCTATCTCAGCTTCCACGGCCGCATCGACCGCGACGACTGGGTGAAGCAGGCCAAGGCGCTCGCCAAGGGCGGCGTCGCCGAATACATCCGCGTCTTCGGCAAGAAGCCGGTCTGAGGGACGAAAAATGCTTCAGGACAAAGACCGCATCTTCACCAACATCTACGGCCTCTTCGACACGTCGCTGGCCGGCGCGCAATCGCGCGGCATCTGGGACGATACGCCCGGGCTCATCGCCAAGGGGCGCGACTGGATCGTCAACGAGATGAAGGCGTCCGGCCTGCGCGGCCGCGGCGGCGCCGGCTTCCCGACCGGCCTGAAATGGTCCTTCATGCCCAAGCAGAGCGACGGACGGCCGAGCTATCTGGTCATCAATGCCGACGAATCCGAGCCGGGCACCTGCAAGGACCGCGATATCCTGCGCAACGATCCGCATACGCTGGTCGAGGGCGCGCTGGTCGCCGGCTTCGCCATGGGCGCGATCGCCGCTTACATCTATGTGCGCGGTGAGTTCATCCGCGAGCGTGAGGCGCTGCAGCGTGCCATCGACGAGGCTTACGCGGCCAAGCTCATCGGCAAGAACAACACGTCCGGCTACGACTTCGACATCTACATGCATCATGGCGCCGGCGCCTATATCTGCGGCGAGGAAACGGCGCTGCTCGAAAGCCTGGAAGGCAAGAAGGGCCAGCCCAGGCTGAAGCCGCCATTCCCGGCCAATGTCGGCCTCTATGGCTGCCCGACGACGGTCAACAATGTCGAATCGATCGCGGTGGCGCCGACCATCCTGCGGCGGGGTGCAGCCTGGTTCTCGTCCTTCGGCCGGCCGAACAATGCCGGCACCAAGCTGTTTTGCGTGTCCGGCCACGTCAACAATCCGTGCACTTTCGAAGAGGCGATGTCGATCCCGTTCCGCGAACTGATCGAGGAGCATTGCGGCGGCATCCGTGGCGGCTGGGACAATCTGCTCGCGGTCATCCCGGGCGGCGCCTCGGTGCCGCTGGTGCCGGCCGAGCAGATCATGGACGCGCCGATGGATTTCGACGCGCTGCGCGATCTCAAATCCGGCCTCGGCACCGCCGCTGTCATCGTCATGGACAAGTCGACGGATATCGTGAAGGCGATCGCCAGGCTGTCCTATTTCTATAAGCATGAGAGCTGCGGCCAGTGCACGCCGTGCCGCGAAGGCACCGGCTGGATGTGGCGGGTGATGGAGCGTCTGGTGCGCGGCGAGGCGCAGAAGCGCGAGATCGACATGCTGCTCGACGTCACCAAGCAGGTCGAGGGGCACACGATCTGCGCGCTGGGCGACGCGGCGGCCTGGCCGATCCAGGGCCTGATGCGGCATTTCCGCGGTGAGGTGGAACGCCGCATCGACGAGTTTTCGCGCAACGCGCACCGGGTCGAGCCGGTGATGGTGGCGGCGGAATAGGACTTTGAAATACGGGCTTGGCCCGAAGACTGACAGCAGGGGCGGGCATACGAAGAAACGACCAGGAGATCTCTATGGCGCCGTATTCGATACCCTACCCGTTCATGCCTGATTTGGACCAACTCGAGAAGATGAACCAGGACCTGACCAAGATGATGCCGAAGGAGATGGCCAGCGCCGTCAACCTTCTGGCGCATCCGGTCGCGGGCGCCGCGGCGATGTCGGCGCTCGGCATCGGTTTTGCCAACCATGCCGTCGGCATGTGGATGGGCGCCTTCACCGGCGCGCTGGAAGCCTCGCAGCGCATGTTCCAGCCTTTCCTCGACGATCTCGAGGCGCAGAACGAAGCGGCCGCCAATGCGTCCAAGGCGCGCAAGGCGACCGAGACGCTGATCGCCAGGGCGCAGACCTTCGCCAGGGACGTGACCGACATCGCGGCGAACGCGACCGAGAAGGCGCTCGACGCGACCGGGGCCGATATCGTCGCCCAGCCGGCCGCGACCGGGCTGATGCCCGAGGATTTCAGGCAGCCGAAGGCGCTCGACAAGCCGGCGAAGCCGTCGGACCTGAAGGCGATTTCGGGCATCGGGCCGAAGCTGGAGAAGGTGCTCAACGGTCTCGGCATCTGGACCTATGGCCAGATCGCCGCGTGGACGTCGGAAGAGGTCGCCTGGGTGGAAGATTACCTGTCGCTCGCCGGCCGCATCGGCCGCGACGACTGGACTGGGCAGGCGGCGGCGCTCGCCGCGAAGAAGTGAATTGAAATGCCGGGCGCGGCTCAGCCGTGCCCGGCAGATAGAGATTGCGGAACATCCGCAGGGGTTTGAGGCGAATGGCAAAGCTAAAGGTCGACGGGAAAGAGATCACGGTACCCGACCATTACACGCTGCTGCAGGCGGCCGAGGACGCCGGCGCGGAAGTGCCGCGCTTCTGCTTCCACGAGCGGCTGTCCATCGCCGGCAATTGCCGCATGTGCCTGATCGAGGTGAAGGGCGGCCCGCCCAAGCCGCAGGCGTCCTGCGCCATGGGTGTGCGCGACCTGCGTCCAGGCCCGAATGGCGAGCCGCCGGAAATCTTCACCAACACGCCGATGGTCAAGAAGGCCCGCGAAGGCGTGATGGAATTCCTGCTGATCAACCATCCGCTCGATTGCCCGATCTGCGACCAGGGCGGTGAATGCGACCTGCAGGACCAGGCGATGGCCTTCGGCGTCGATTCCTCGCGCTATCACGAGAACAAGCGCGCGGTCGAAGACAAGTATATCGGCCCGCTGGTCAAGACGGTGATGAACCGCTGCATCCATTGCACGCGCTGCGTCCGCTTCACCACCGAGGTTGCCGGCATCTCCGAGCTCGGCCTGATCGGCCGCGGCGAGGATGCCGAGATCACCACCTATCTCGAACAGGCGATGACGTCGGAGCTGCAGGGCAATGTCATCGATCTGTGCCCGGTCGGCGCGCTGACCTCCAAGCCGTTCGCCTTCCAGGCGCGGCCGTGGGAACTGACCAAGACGGAATCGATCGACGTCATGGATGCCGTCGGCTCGGCGATCCGCGTCGACTCCAGGGGTCGCGAAGTGATGCGCATCCTGCCGCGCGTCAACGAACAGGTGAACGAGGAGTGGATCTCCGACAAGACCCGCTTCATCTGGGACGGCCTGCGCACGCAGCGCCTCGACCGCCCCTATGTGCGCAAGAACGGCAAGCTGGCACCGGCAAGCTGGGCGGAAGCCTTCGCCGCCATCAAGGACGAGGTAGGCAAGGCAGCGCCCGAGCGGATCGGCGCGATAGCCGGCGACCTCGCCGCTGTCGAGGAAATCTACGCGCTGAAGCTTTTGATGGCGGCGCTCGGCTCCAAGAACATCGACTGCCGTCAGGACGGCGCCGCGCTCGATCCGTCGCTCGGCCGCGCCAGCTACATCTTCAACCCGACCATCGAAGGCATCGAGCAGGCCGACGCGGTGCTGATCGTCGGCGCCAATCCGCGCTTCGAGGCTTCTGTGCTCAACGCTCGCATCCGCAAGCGCTGGCGCGTCGGCAACCTGCCGGTCGGCGTCATCGGCGAGATCGGCGACACCCGCTATGACTACGACCTCATCGGAGCCGGTCCGGAATCCCTGAAAGACCTTGCCGACGGCAATGGCAAGTTCTTCGAGGTGCTGAGCAAGGCCACGCATCCGCTGATCATCGTCGGCCAGGGTGCGCTGGCGCGCACGGACGGCGCGGCGGTGCTCGGCCAGGCGGCGAAGCTCGCGGCCGCCGTCAACGCGGTCACCGCCGAATGGAACGGCTTTGCGGTGCTGCACAACGCAGCCGCCAGGGTCGGCGGCCTCGATGTCGGTTTCGTGCCGGGCGAGGGCGGCAAGGACGTCGCCGGCATGCTGGGCGACACCGATGTGCTGTTCTTGCTCGGCGCCGACGAAATCGACATGGCCAAGACCGGCGGCGCGTTCGTCGTCTATATCGGCACGCATGGCGATGCCGGCGCGCACCGCGCCAATGTCATCCTGCCGGCCGCCGCCTACACCGAGAAGTCCGGCACCTATGTCAACACGGAAGGCCGCGTTCAGCAGACCAATCGCGCCGGTTTCGCCCCGGGCGAGGCACGCGAGGACTGGGCGATCCTGCGGGCGCTCTCCGACGTGCTCGGCAAGAAGCTGCCGTTCGATTCGCTGGTTCAGCTGCGCGCCAAGCTCTATGGCGAGTTCCCGCATCTCGCCCGCATCGACCAGGTGCAGGCCGGCAGCGGCGACGACATCGCCAAGGCGGCGAAGCTCGGCGGCCGGTTGAACAAGGGCACCTTCACCTCGCCGGTGAAGGATTTCTATCTCACCAACCCGATCGCGCGGGCATCGGCCGTGATGGCCGAATGCTCGGCGCTGGCCAAGAGCGGCTTCAAGCAGGCGGCGGAATAAGCATGGAAACCTTCTTCTCCTTCTACGTGCTGCCGGCGCTGCTGATCCTGTTGAAGTCGGTCGTGCTGATCGTCGTGCTTCTGATCGGCGTCGCCTACCTGCTCTATGCCGACCGCAAGATCTGGGCGGCGGTGCAATTGCGTCGTGGCCCGAACGTCGTCGGTCCGTGGGGAACGCTGCAGGCCTTCGCCGACCTCCTGAAATTCGTCTTCAAGGAGCCGGTGATCCCGTCGGGCGCCAACAAGGGCGTGTTCCTCCTGGCGCCGCTGGTGTCGGCGGTGCTGGCGATCTCGGCCTGGGCGGTCATTCCGGTCAACGAAGGATGGGCGATCGCCAACATCAATGTCGGCATCCTCTATGTCTTCGCCATCTCCTCGCTCGAGGTCTATGGCGTGATCATGGGCGGCTGGGCGTCCAATTCGAAATACCCGTTCCTGGGCGCGCTGCGCTCGGCCGCGCAGATGGTGTCCTATGAAGTCTCGATTGGCTTCGTCATCGTCACCGTGCTGCTCTGCGTCGGCTCGCTCAACCTCTCCGACATCGTCATGTCGCAGCAGGACGGTCTCGGCACCAAGCTCGGCCTGCCCAACACCTTCCTCGACTGGCACTGGCTGTCGCTGCTGCCGATGTTCGTGGTGTTCTTCATCTCGGCTCTTGCCGAGACGAACCGCCCGCCTTTCGACCTGGTCGAAGCGGAATCGGAACTCGTCGCCGGCCATATGGTTGAATATTCGTCGACGCCGTTCCTGCTCTTCTTCCTCGGCGAGTATGTCGCCGTCGTCCTGATGTGCGCGCTGGCGACCATCCTGTTCCTTGGCGGCTGGCTGCCACCGTTCAACTTCGCGCCCTTCACCTGGGTACCAGGCGTGATCTGGTTCGTGCTGAAGATCTGCCTGATGTTCTTCATGTTCTCGATGGTGAAGGCTTTTGTGCCGCGCTATCGCTACGACCAGCTGATGCGGCTGGGCTGGAAAGTGTTCCTGCCGATCTCGCTGTTCATGGTCGTGGCCACCGCGGCCTTCCTCAAGATCACGGGGTTTGCGTGATGTCCGCTCTGGCCCAGGCCGCAAAGTCGCTGCTGCTGAAGGATTTCGTCAGCGCCTTCTTCCTTTCGATGCGCCAGTTCTTCGCGCCGAAGGAAACGATCAACTATCCGCACGAGAAGGGGCCGACCAGCCCGCGCTTCCGTGGCGAGCATGCGCTGCGCCGTTACCCGAACGGCGAGGAACGCTGCATCGCCTGCAAGCTCTGCGAGGCGATCTGCCCGGCGCAGGCCATCACCATCGAGGCCGGCCCGCGCCGCAACGACGGCACGCGACGCACGGTGCGCTACGACATCGACATGGTGAAGTGCATCTATTGCGGCTTTTGCCAGGAAGCCTGCCCGGTCGACGCGATCGTCGAGGGGCCGAATTTCGAATTCGCGACCGAGACGCGCGAGGAGCTCTACTACAACAAGGAAAAGCTGCTCGCGAACGGCGATCGCTGGGAGCGGGAGCTGGCGCGCAACATCGCGCTGGACTCGCCCTATCGCTGACATTTGACGCATGGACGGGGCGAGGGGCCTCGTCTAAGGACAACGCGGCTTCGGCACCGGAGGCGGAACGAAGCCAGAGAGTACGGAACGGACGATAGGTCCGACCCGACAGGAACCCGGGGGAACCCATGCTGAGTGGACTAGAGGCGGCCTTTTTCTACCTCTTCGCCTTTATCGCGGTGGCGTCGGCCTTCATGGTCATTTCGTCGCGCAACCCCGTGCATTCCGTGCTGTTCCTGATCCTCACCTTCTTCAACGCCGCCGGCCTGTTCATGCTGACTGGCGCCGAGTTCCTGGCGATGATCCTGCTGGTCGTCTATGTCGGCGCGGTGATGGTGCTGTTCCTGTTCGTCGTCATGATGCTCGACGTCGACTTCGCCGAGATGAAACAGGGCGCGCTGCAATACGCGCCGATCGGCGCGCTGGTCGGGCTGATCCTGGCGGCGGAACTGATCATCGTGCTCGGCGGCTACACGTTCGCGCCGCAGCTTGCCTCGACGGTCGCCAAGGCGACGCCGGATCTCGCCACCCGCTCCAACACGGCGGCGCTCGGCGACATCCTCTATACGGACTACCTCTATTACTTCCAGATTTCCGGCCTGGTGCTGCTGGTCGCCATGATCGGCGCCATCGTGCTGACGCTGCGCCACAAGGAAGGCGTCAAGCGGCAGTCGATCGCCGCGCAGGTCGGCCGCACCCCGGCGACGGGCATGGAAATCCGCAAGGTCAAATCGGGCGAGGGCATCTGAGATGGTCGTCGGCATTGCACATTACCTGACCGTATCGGCGATCCTGTTCACGCTCGGCGTGTTCGGCATCTTCCTGAACCGCCGCAACATCATCGTCATCCTGATGTCGATCGAGCTCATCCTGCTCGCGGTCAACATCAACTTCGTCGCGTTCTCGGCGGCGCTGCATGACCTCGTCGGACAGGTCTTCGCCCTGTTCGTGCTGACGGTCGCAGCCGCCGAGGCCGCGATCGGTCTTGCCATTCTTGTCGTCTTCTTCCGCAACCGCGGCTCGATCGCGGTCGAAGACGTGAGCGCGATGAAGGGTTGACGGGAACCACCATGTATCAGGCTATCGTCTTCCTTCCGCTGCTTGGCTTCCTGATTGTCGGCCTGTTCGGCAACTCGCTTGGCGCCAAGGCTTCCGAATACATCACCTCCGGCTTCCTGGTGATCGCGGCGGTGCTGTCGTGGATCGCCTTCTTCACCGTCGGGTTCAGCCATGGCGAAGTGTTCACCGTGCCGGTGCTGCGCTGGATCCAGTCAGGCGGCGTCGACGCCTCCTGGGCGCTGAGGATCGACACGCTGACGGTGGTGATGCTGATCGTCGTCAACACCGTGTCGGCGCTGGTTCACATCTATTCGATCGGCTACATGCACCACGATCCGAACCGGCCGCGCTTCTTTGCCTATCTGTCGCTGTTCACCTTCGCGATGCTGATGCTGGTGACCGCCGACAATCTCATCCAGATGTTCTTCGGCTGGGAAGGCGTCGGTCTCGCCTCCTACCTCTTGATCGGCTTCTGGTACAAGAAGCCGTCTGCCAATGCCGCGGCCATCAAGGCTTTCGTCGTCAACCGCGTCGGCGACTTCGGCTTCGCGCTCGGCATCTTCGGCGTATTCGTGCTGTTCGGCTCGGTCAATCTGAGCACCATCTTCGCCAATGCCGCATCGTTCCTGCCGGCCGAAGGCGCGCCCGCCGGTGCCGCCGTGCTCACTTTCCTCGGCCATGCGCTCGACAAGCAGTCGGCGCTGACGGTGGTCTGCCTGCTGCTCTTCATGGGCGCCATGGGCAAGTCGGCGCAGGTGCCGCTGCACACCTGGCTGCCGGACGCCATGGAAGGCCCGACGCCGGTCTCCGCGCTCATCCATGCGGCGACCATGGTGACCGCCGGCGTGTTCATGCTGGCGCGGCTGTCGCCGCTGTTCGAGCTGTCGCATTCTGCGCTGACCGTCGTCACCTTCATCGGCGCCTTCACCGCCTTCTTCGCGGCGACCGTCGGCCTCGTCCAGAACGACATCAAGCGCGTCATCGCCTATTCGACCTGCTCGCAGCTCGGCTACATGTTCGTGGCGCTCGGCGTCGGCGCCTATGGCGCGGCGATCTTCCACCTTTTCACGCATGCCTTCTTCAAGGCGCTGCTGTTCCTGGGCTCGGGCTCGGTCATCCATGCCGTGTCCGACGAGCAGGACATGCGCAAGATGGGCGGCCTTCGCAAGCTGATCCCAACCACATATTGGATGATGATCGTCGGCACGCTGGCGCTGACCGGCGTGGGCATCCCGGCAACGGTGATCGGCACCGCCGGCTTCTTCTCCAAGGACGCCATCATCTCGACGTCGTTTGCCAGCCACAACGCGGTCGCCGGCCTTGCCTTCGTGCTTCTCGTCGTCGCCGCGGGGTTCACCAGCTTCTATTCCTGGCGGCTGATCTTCATGACCTTCCACGGCGAGCCGCGCGCCAGCCACGAAGTCATGCACCACGTCCATGAATCGCCGCCGGTGATGCTGGGGCCGCTCTATGTGCTGGCGGCAGGCGCGCTGTTTGCGGGCGTCATCTTCCACGGCGCCTTCATCGGCGAGGGCTATGCCGAATTCTGGAAGGCGTCGCTGTTCACGCTGCCGGACAACCACATCCTGCACGAGATCCACGAGCTGCCGCTCTGGGTGGAACTGGCGCCGTTCGTCGCCATGGTGATCGGCTTGCTGGTCGCCTGGCAGTTCTATATCCGCAAGCCGGAGATGCCGAAGGAACTGGCGGCGCAGCATCGCGGCCTCTACGCCTTCCTGCTCAACAAGTGGTATTTCGACGAGCTCTACGACTTCCTGTTCGTGCAACCGGCCAAGCGCCTCGGCCGGTTCCTATGGAAGACCGGTGACGGCATGATCATCGACGGCCTCGGCCCCGACGGCATCTCCGCGCGCGTCGTCGACGTCACCAACCGGGTCGTCAAGCTGCAGACCGGCTATCTCTACCACTATGCCTTCGCCATGCTGATCGGCGTGGCCGCTCTCGTCACCTGGATGATGCTCTGATGACCGACTGGCCAATCCTCTCGCTGGTCACCTTCCTGCCGCTGGTTGGTGTTCTGCTCATCCTGTTCATCAGCGACGACAGCGAAAACGCACGCCGCAACATCCGCGCCATCGCCTTCATCACGACGGCGTTCACCTTTGTCATCTCGCTGTTCATCTGGACGGGTTTCGACAATTCGCAGGCCGGCTTCCAGTTTGTCGAAAAGCACGCCTGGCTGGATTCGGGCATCTCCTACCATATGGGCGTCGACGGCATCTCGATGCTGTTCGTCATCCTGACGACCTTCCTGATGCCGTTCTGCATCCTCGCCTCCTGGGAAGCGATCGAGAAACGGGTCAAGGCCTATATGATCGCCTTCCTGATCCTCGAGACGCTGATGATCGGCGTGTTCTGCGCGCTCGACATCGTGCTGTTCTACGTCTTCTTCGAGGCAGGCCTGATCCCGATGTTCATCATCATCGGCGTCTGGGGCGGCAAGCGCCGCGTCTATGCCTCGTTCAAGTTCTTCCTCTATACGCTCGCCGGCTCGGTGCTGATGCTGCTCGCCATCATGGCGATGTTCTTCCAGTCGGGCACCACCGACATCCCGACGCTGCTGACGCATAACTTCCCGGCCAGCATGCAGACCTGGCTGTGGCTCGCGTTCTTCGCCTCCTTCGCGGTGAAGATGCCGATGTGGCCGGTGCACACCTGGCTGCCCGACGCTCACGTCGAGGCGCCGACGGCTGGTTCGGTCATCCTGGCCGCTATCCTGTTGAAGATGGGCGGATACGGCTTCCTGCGCTTCTCGCTGCCGATGTTCCCGCAGGCGTCAGAGATGTTCGCGCCGCTGGTGTTCACGCTTTCGGTCGTCGCCATCATCTACACCTCGCTGGTGGCGCTGATGCAGGAGGACATGAAGAAGCTGATCGCCTATTCCTCGGTCGCGCATATGGGCTTCGTCACCATGGGCATCTTCGCGATGAACCAGGAAGGCGTGCAGGGCGCGATCTTCCAGATGCTCAGTCACGGCCTTGTCTCGGGCGCGCTGTTCCTGTGCGTCGGCGTCATCTATGACCGCATGCATACGCGCGAGATCGACGCCTATGGCGGCCTGGTCAACAACATGCCGAAATACGCCACCGTGTTCCTGATCTTCACCATGGCCAATGTCGGCCTTCCCGGCACCAGCGGCTTCATCGGCGAATTCCTGACCATGCTCGGCGTGTTCAAGGTCAACACCTGGGTGGCGTTCTTCGCCGCCACCGGCGTCATCCTGTCGGCGGCCTACGCGCTGTGGCTCTATCGCCGGGTGATCTTCGGCGCGCTGACCAAGGACAGCCTTAAGAACCTGCTCGATCTGTCGCCGCGCGAAAAGGCGATCATCTATCCGCTGGTGGTGCTGGTCATCTTCTTTGGCGTCTACCCGGCGCCGGTGTTCGACGCGACGGCCGCTTCGGTCAAGACGCTCGTCACCAACGTCACCGCATCCATCAATTCCGCGCAGACCGCGGCGGCGAACTGACTGGGGAATAGACCATGACGCCGGACCTTCTCTCCAGTCTTTCGCTCTCGACGCCGGAACTGATCCTGGCCGTCGGCGCGCTGGTGCTCCTGATGATCGGAGCCTATTCGCGCTCCAACAACACCATGACCGTGACCGGATTGGCCGTCCTCGTGCTGGTGGTGGCCGGCCTGTGGCTTGCCTTCTCAGGCGGGAAGGGCGCTGCCTATGGCGGCGCCTTCGTACAGGATTCCTTCAGCGCCTTCATGAAGATGCTGGCGCTGATCGGCTCAGCGGTGACGCTGGTCATGTCGATGCGCTTTGCGCGCCAGGAACATTTCGACAAGTTCGAATTCCCGGTTCTGGTGTTGCTCTGCACGCTCGGCATGATGCTGATGATCTCGGCCAACGGCATGATCGGGCTCTATCTCGGCCTCGAGCTGCAGTCGCTGGCGATCTACGTGCTGGCGGCGATCAACCGCGACAATCTGCGCTCGACCGAGGCGGGCCTGAAATATTTCGTCCTCGGCGCGCTGTCGTCGGGCATGCTGCTCTACGGCATCAGCCTCGTCTACGGTTACACCGGCAACACCGGTTTCCAGGAAATCGCGACGGCGCTCGGAAGCGGCGAGCGCCAGCTTGGCCTCGTCTTCGGCCTGGTGTTCGTGCTCGCAGGCCTTGCCTTCAAGATCTCGGCCGTGCCGTTCCACATGTGGACGCCGGACGTCTATGAGGGCGCGCCGACGCCGATCACCGCCTTCCTGGCGGCGGCGCCGAAGATGGCGGCGATGGCGCTGATCGTGCGCGTCACCATGGGCGCCTTCAAGCCGGTGGCTGCGGACTGGCAGCAGATCATCGTCTTCATCTCGATCGCCTCGATGGCGCTCGGCGCGTTCGCGGCCATCGGCCAGACCAACATCAAGCGCCTGATGGCGTATTCCTCGATCGGTCACATGGGCTACGCGCTGGTCGGCCTTGCCGCCAACAGCCAGGCCGGCGTGCGCGGCGTCGCCATCTACATGCTGATCTATCTGGTGATGACGCTGGGCACCTTCGCCTTCATCCTCGCCATGCGTCGCAAGGAAGGCAATGTCGAGCAGATCAGCGATCTCGCCGGGCTGTCCTCGACCAACCCGATCATGGCCACCATCCTCACCATCCTGATGTTCTCGCTGGCCGGCATTCCGCCGCTCGCTGGCTTCTGGGGGAAATGGTACGTGTTCCTCGCCGCCATCAACGCGCATCTCTACGCGCTGGCGATCATCGGCGTGCTGGCCTCGGTGGTGGGCGCCTACTACTATCTGCGCATCATCAAGATCATGTGGTTCGACGAGCCGGTCGGCGGCTTTGTGCCGATGGCCAGCGAGCTGCGCCTCGTGCTCGGCGTCAGCGGCGCCTTCGTGCTGTTCTATGTGCTGATCGGCGGGCCGATCGGGAGCTATGCCGAAGCCGCCGCCAAGACCTTCTTCTGACGGGATGGCATTTCGGCTGGCTCCAATCGCGGCGTCGGAGGGGTTCCGGCTCGAAGCGCATGACAGCGTCGGCTCGACCAACGCGCTGGCGCTGGACCATGCGCGCGCCGGCGATCCCGGCAAGCTTTGGGTCGTTTCGAAGAAGCAGGAAAGCGGCCGCGGCCGGCGTGGGCGCGTCTGGGCGACGCCCGAAGGCAATCTTGCGGCGACGCTGCTTCTGGTTCCGGGCGGCGAACTGCGGCTTGCCGCGACGCTCGGCTTTGTCGCCGGGCTTGCGCTGGCCGACGCGCTCGACGCCGTCGTGCCGAAAGGTCGGATCGCCGTCGCCTTGGATGGCGCGAGCGAGGGCCGCAACCGCTTCGAGCTGAAATGGCCGAACGATGTGCTGGCCTCGGGCGCCAAGCTTGCCGGCATCCTTTTGGAATCGACGATGCTGGAAGGCGGCAGTTTCGCGGTTGCCATCGGCATCGGCGTCAACGTCGTGGCCTATCCCGAGGACTTGCCCTATCCGGCGACGTCGCTGCAGGCGCTGGGCGCCGCCTGCAATGCCGAAACGCTGTTCCTGGCGCTTTCGGATGCCTGGAGCGAGAATGCCAGGATGTGGGACGACGGACGCGGGCTCGATGCCATCAGAAAGCGCTGGCTTGCCCGCGCAGCCGGCCTAGGCGGCGAGGTTGCTGTCAGAATTGACGGCAATGTGGTGCGCGGCGTCTTCGAGACCATTGACGAGGACTGCCGTTTCGTGATCCGCGACGATGAGGGATCGGTTTTGACGATCGCGGCCGGCGACGTGCATTTCGGCGCCGTCGCCTCGGCCAGAGTATAATTTTGTTTTAGGCAATTCCGGACGGAAACCGTGACACGTATTTCCCGGAATTGCCCCAACGGCTTGGCCTGACGGCCAGGAAGGAAAGAATTCATGGCGAATAAGGAAAACGCCGAGCTCGTCTTCGCGCCGCTGGGCGGCGTCGGCGAGATCGGCATGAACTTCGCCCTTTACGGCTATGGGCCCGCCGACGCGCGCGAATGGATCATCGTCGATGTCGGCGTCACCTTTCCGGACTCGGCGCATCCCGGCGTCGATCTGATCCTGCCCGATACGCGCTTCATCGAGGAGAACCTCGACGGCTTGCGCGGCATCGTCATCACTCATGCGCATGAGGACCATTACGGCGCGCTGCTCGACATCTGGCCGAAGCTGAAGGCGCCTGTATGGATGACGCCGTTCACCGCCGGCCTGCTCGAGGCCAAGCGGCAGGGCGAGCAGAACGCCCCGAAGATTCCGGCGTCGATCTATCGCGCCGGCGAGAAGTTCACCGTCGGACCTTTCGAGATCGAGGCCATCCCGGTGGCGCATTCGATCCCCGAGCCGATGTCGCTGGCGATCACCACGCCCGCCGGCACGGTGATCCACACCGGCGACTGGAAGATCGATCCGGCGCCGACGATCGGCCCGAAGACCGACGAGGCGCGCTTCCGCGCCTATGGCGACAAGGGCGTGCTGGCGCTGATCTGCGATTCCACCAACGCGCTGCGGGAAGGGGAGTCGCCCTCGGAAGTGGCGGTCGGCGAAGGCCTCAAGGGCGTCATCGAGAAAGCCAAGGGGCGCGTCGCCGTCACCACCTTCTCCTCAAATGTCGGGCGTATCGTTTCGATCGCCAGGGCGGCGCGCGATGCCGGCCGGCAATGCCTGGTGCTCGGCCGCTCGCTGAAGCGCGTCATCGATGTGGCGGGTGAGCTCGGCTACATGGATGGCCTGCCGGAGTTCATCGCCGAGGAAGACTACGGCTATATCCCGCGCGAGAACCTGGTGATCATCTGCACCGGCAGCCAAGGCGAACCGCTGGCGGCGCTGGCAAAGCTTTCGCGCGACGAGATGAAGTCGGTGGCGCTGACGGCAGGCGATACGGTGGTGTTTTCCTCGCGCACCATTCCCGGCAACGAAAAGGCAATCCTCGAGATCAAGAACCGGCTGATCGACCTCGGCATGAAGATCATCGAGGACGGCGACGCGCTGGTGCATGTCTCCGGCCATCCGCGCCGCAGCGAATTGCGCAAGATGTATGAATGGGTGCGGCCGCAGATCGGCGTTCCCGTGCATGGCGAGGCGGCGCATCTGGTGGCGCAGGGCTCGCTGATGTCGATGTCGGGCATCGGCCAGGTGGCGCAGGTGCGCGACGGCGACATGCTCAGGCTCTGGCCAGGCCCGGCGACGATCATCGACCAGGTGCCGTTCGGCCGGCTTTACAAGGATGGCAATCTCATCGGCACCGACCAGGCAATGGGCATACGCGACCGCCGCAAGCTCTCCTTCGCCGGCCATGTCGCGGTCAATGTCGTGCTCGATGACAAATATGAGCTTGCCGGTGATCCCGACCTGGTGGCGATCGGCGTCGCCGAGGCCGATGCCAGGGGCGAGACGCTGGAAGACCTGATGCTCGATGCGGCAATCGGCGCCGTGGACTCGATCCCGCGCCAGCGCCGAAAAGACCTCGACCTGGTGCAGGAAGCGGTGCGCCGTGCCGTGCGCAGCGCCGCCAACGAAGCCTGGGGCAAGAAGCCGCTGGTGACGGTGTTCGTCACGCGGTGACGAATAAGGGAATAGGGGAGTAAGACAGTAGGGCAGTAGGGAAAGCGAGCAGTTGCTTGTTTTCTTGTTTTTCCCCTACTCCCTTACTCCCCTAAAAGCGGAGCGCTTTATGCTTGGACGCCTGAACCATGTCGCGCTTGCCGTGCCGGACCTTACCGCGGCGATGGCTGCCTATCGCGATACGCTGGGCGCGCGATTGAGCGAGCCGCAGGCGCTGCCTGAGCATGGCGTGACCGTGGCGTTCGTCGATGTCGGCAACACCAAGATCGAGCTGCTGGAGCCGCTGGGCGACGCCTCGCCCATCACGGCTTTCCTTGAGAAGAACCCTTCGGGCGGCATGCATCATGTCTGCTACGAGGTCGACGATATCCTGGCTGCCCGCGATCATTTGAAGCAAAGCGGCGCCCGCGTGCTGGGCGACGGCAACCCGAAGATCGGCGCGCATGGCAAGCCGGTGCTGTTCCTGCACCCCAAGGATTTCTTCGGCACACTGGTCGAACTGGAGCAGGTATGAACTGGATCCTGTTTGCCGCGCTGTTCTTCGTCACCTGGTGGGTGGTGCTGTTCGTCGTCCTTCCGTTCAGCCTGCGCACGCAGGACGACGATCAGGATGTCACGCTTGGCACCGTTTCCAGCGCGCCGCGCGGACCGCATATGCTGCGCGCCTTCATCCGCGCGACGATCGTGACGGTGATCGTGATGGGCATTCTTTACGGCCTGACGATTGGCCTGGGATTCAGCTTCGACGACATCATGCGGATCATGCCGGACTTTAGTCCGGACGTCAGTCATTGAGGCTGAAGATACAGTTTCCGCAAGTATTGGGAAGCATACGCCCGCAAAGGTTGAAATCGGAAGCCGGCTTTCGATTTCAACGGCTGATCACGCCTTATGCTGTGTGGCAGATGGTTGTGCTAAGCAGATGATTGCACAAAAAAAATGCAAGGCACGAGGCCTTGCAATTTAAACGCGTCCGATCCGTTTCCGGTGTCCGGCGGCAGCGAGTTACCGCGCCTAGATCGCATCCTCCCAAGACTTTGACCGCGTAGGAGAGCAGATTTTTTTCCGCCCTCTCGGTTATCGGGGCACACTAGACCAAGGCAGGTGAAAATGTCACGAAGAATTTTGCCTCGAAACAGGCAATATCGTGCTGCACTGCACAATAGTGCGGCAGGGCTTGCTTGTGAATCGATCAAAAAGCCATTTGCGGCACTTTGCAGCCAAAATTGCCTTTTTGGTAAGGTGCAGAAGGCCCCGATACTTTGGGGCACTCGGGTTCCCATTCTGCCATGAAATGGCTATGAAGCCCGGGCAAGCAGCCCTTTCGCGCCGATTCCCGCGCGTCATTTTTCATTCACGGACCAGTCCATGCGTTTGTCGCGCTACTTCCTGCCCATTCTCAAAGAAAATCCCCGCGAAGCCGAGATCGTCTCGCACCGGTTGATGCTGCGCGCCGGCATGATCCGCCAGCAGGGGCAGGGCAGCTTTTCGTGGCTGCCATTGGGCAAGCGCGTGCTGGACAAGGTCTGCCGGATCATCCGCGAGGAGCAGGACCGCGCCGGCGCGCTGGAAATCCTGATGCCGACCATCCAGTCGGCGGATCTGTGGCGCGAAAGCGGCCGTTACAACGATTACGGCAAGGAGATGCTGCGCATCAAGGACCGCCAGGATCGCGACATGCTCTACGGCCCGACCAACGAAGAGATGGTCACCGAGATTTTCCGCGCCTACGTCAAGTCCTACAAGGACCTGCCGCTCAATCTCTACCACATTCAGTGGAAGTTCCGCGACGAGGTGCGCCCGCGCTTCGGCGTCATGCGTTCGCGCGAGTTCCTGATGAAGGACGCCTACTCCTTCGACCTCGATTTCGAGGGCGCCAGGGCCGCCTACAACCGCATGTTCGTCTCCTATCTCAGGACGTTCACGCGCATGGGACTGCAGGCCATTCCGATGCGCGCCGACACGGGTCCGATCGGCGGCGACCTCAGCCATGAGTTCATCATCCTGGCCGATACCGGCGAGAGCCAGGTGTTCTGCGACCGCGCTTATCTCGCGCTCGACGTGCCGGGCGCCGGCACGGATTTCTCCAACGACGCCGAGATCGGCGACATCGTGAAGAAATGGACGACGCCTTACGCGGCGACGGACGAAATGCATGACGAAGCAGCCTGGGAGAAGGTCTCCGAAGGCGACCGGCTCTCGGCGCGCGGCATCGAGGTCGGCCACATCTTCCATTTTGGCGAGAAATACTCGAAGCCGATGAACGCCAAGGTGACCGGCCCCGACGGCAAGGACCATTACGCCTCGGGCGGCTCCTACGGCATCGGCCCGTCGCGTCTGGTCGCGGCGATCATCGAGGCGAGCCATGACGAGAACGGCATCATCTGGCCGGATGCGGTGGCGCCCTTCGACATCGGCCTGATCAACATGAAGGTCGGCGACGGCGAATGCGACCGCGTCTGCGACGAGCTGTATGCCGCGCTTAACGTCGCCGGCAACGACGTGCTCTATGACGACACCGACCAGCGTCCGGGTGGCAAGTTCGCCACCGCGGACCTGATTGGCCTGCCGTGGCAGGTGATCGTCGGACCGCGTGGCGTGGCCGCCGGCGAGGTCGAGATCAAGGACCGCAAGTCGGGTGAGCGCGAGACGCTGCCGATCGCCGAGGCCAAGAAGCGCCTGGGTGTCGCCGCATGAGCGAGGCGGCGACAGCGGCCAGATCAGCGGCGGGCGCTTTCTCCGGCTTCGAGCGCATGGTGGCGTGGCGCTATCTGCGGTCGCGCCGCAAGGAAACGGTGATCTCGGTCATCGCCTCGATTTCCTTCCTCGGCATCATGCTCGGCGTCGCGACGCTGATCGTCGTCATGGCCGTGATGAATGGTTTTCGCGCCGAACTGCTCACCCGCATCCTCGGCGTCAATGGCCATCTCATCGTGCAGCCACTCGATTCGCCGCTGGAGGATTACGCCCAGGTGGCGAGCCGTATCAACGGCGTCCCCGGCGTCAAATACGCCATCCCGCTGATCGACGGCCAGGTGCTGGCGCAAGGCAATGTCGGCGGCGGCACGGGCGCCCTGGTGCGCGGTATCCGTGGCGAGGACCTCGGCAAGATTTCGATCGTCGCCAGCAACATCAAGCAGGGCACGCTCGACGGCTTCGACGCCGGCGATGGCGTGGCGATCGGCAAGCGGATGGCCGAAAGCCTCGGGCTTGTGCTCGGCGACACCATCACGCTGATCTCGCCCGACGGCGACGTGACGCCGCTCGGCACCACGCCGCGCATGAAGGGCTACAAGGTGGCGGCGATCTTCGAGGTCGGCATGTCGGAATATGACAGCTCGATCGTCTACATGCCGTTCTCGGAAGCGCAGCTCTATTTCAACATGGACGGGCGGGCGCAGACCATCGAGATCTATGTCGACAACCCCGACAATGTCGACGCGCTGAAGCCGCTGGTCGAGCAGGCGGCGCAGCGGCCGGTCGACCTCGTCGACTGGCGCCAGCGCAACGAGACCTTCTTTTCGGCGCTGCAGGTCGAGCGCAACGTCATGTTCATGATTCTGACGCTGATCGTGCTGGTGGCGGCGCTCAACATCATTTCCGGCCTCATCATGCTGGTGAAGGACAAGGGCCACGACATCGCCATCCTGCGCACCATGGGCGCCTCGCGTGGCGCGATCCTGCGCATCTTCCTGATGACCGGGGCGGCGATCGGCGTCACCGGCACGATCGCCGGCGTCCTGCTCGGCGTCGTCATCTGCCTCAACATCGAATCGATCCGCCAGTTCTTCTCGTGGATGACAGGCAAGATACTATTCAATCCGGAGCTCTATTTCCTCAGCCAGTTGCCGGCCAAGATGGATCCGCGCGAGACGACTTATGTCGTCATCATGGCGCTCGGCCTGTCGTTCCTGGCGACGGTGTTCCCGGCCTGGCGCGCCGCCCGGCTCGATCCCGTCGAAGCCTTGAGGTACGAATGATGGCCGAGGCCATTATCGAATTGAAGGGCGTCGAGCGGCACTATGTCCAGGGGCCGCGTAAGCTCACCATTTTGAACGGCGCCGACTTTTCGCTCCGGCGCGGCGAGATGGTGGCGCTGGTGGCGCCGTCCGGTACCGGCAAGTCCACTCTGCTGCACACTGCCGGTCTGCTGGAGCGGCCCGATGCGGGCGACGTGATCCTCTCCGGCCGTGCCTGTGGCCGGCTGTCGGACGAGGAGCGCACCGCGATCCGCCGCAACGATGTCGGCTTCGTCTATCAGTTCCATCATTTGTTGCCGGAGTTCTCGGCGCTCGAGAACATCATGATGCCGCAGCTGATCAAGGGGCTTCCCGCCAAGGACGCTTCGGAACGGGCAGCGCAGCTTCTCGACTACATGCAGATCGGCAAGCGCGCGCAGCACCGGCCGGCCGAGCTTTCCGGCGGCGAGCAGCAACGTGTCGCCATTGCCCGCGCGGTCGCCAATGCGCCGCTGGTGCTGCTGGCCGACGAGCCGACCGGCAATCTCGATCCGGTCACCGCCTCCTACGTGTTCGACGCGCTGGAGGCGCTGGTCAGGCAGTCGGGCCTCGCCGCGCTGATCGCCACCCACAACCACGAGCTGGCCTCGCGCATGGACCGGCGGGTGACGCTGGCCGAGGGCAAGGTGGTGCCGCTGTAGCGGCAAAACCAATCGGTCTGCCAACTGAAAAGGATGGGTTGGTGAGCAAGGCCGGACATATTGTCAGTTGGGGCTTGCTTCTGCTGCTACCGCTCTTCGCGGTAGTGCTTTGGCAATGTGATGTCGTGAACAATCAGGTCGATCTTTGCGACGATCCAACATCGGGGAAATATATCTGGAACGATGAGCAGCGGGCCAGAACATGCAATGGTCCGCCGGTCCTCGCGCCATCTCCGGTCGTCGACGGCGACCACTGATCGACGTGCCCTGGGGCCGGGTAGCCGGCACTCGTCAACCTTTCCTTAACCCTGCCCAAACGGACCGCGCGGATTCACCACAGCGCGCCGTCGACGTCGTTGACATGGGGTATGGAGATAGAGGAAGAAATTAGCACGGTAACTGAAGTGTTAACTGGACGCAGAGCCTTCTGTGCTGCGCAATGGAGGAGGCAACTTGGCTTCGTCCGGCGATCGGGAGCCTTTGAACCAAACGGCGATCCGTTTCGAGTCGCGAGAACGTTAACCGCGCCAGGATGTCGGGGCATGGCAACCTTCGCCAGTAGCCCCACTCGGGTCGTGGACCGTTAAAAATGGTGCAGACGCGAGCCAACTAGCTGCCGGAAACGCGAGCCGCTCCCGCGATAAATTGGGCTCGGACCAGTCGGGTGCTTCTCCTCAAGGCGTTGGCGCGGCTATCTAAACCGGCGTTCAGAGAAGGACCCTTAGAACATAACGCTGGTTTATGTTTAAGGCTCTGCAAAGCTTGCCCATTAGGGATCTTTAATACAACTAGCGGATTTGCTAATATCGGGTGTTCCGCCTCGATCGGCGTTACGGAAGGCTACACCATGGAAGCACGACTTCTTGCATCGGTCGGACGTGTTGCGGGTCTGGCGGGCTTAGCACTTGGTGTATTCCTCCTGATATTTAAAGAGGTATTACAGCGAAGCCTTTTTTCTAGCCTAACTTCTGACCAATCCTTCTCAGTAATTTTGACGATCATTGCGTTGACGTTTGGCATCTCTGCAATAGGAATGCTTGCGTGGCTAATCGGTAAATCCACAAACAGAATTAGTACAACACACCTACTTCTCCTTATATTTGTATCAATATTTGTATTAATTTTTGCATCTTACCTCGCAGGGGCGCCAGATCGCGCGAAGGCAGCCGCCGAGGAAGAAGGGCGACGCCTGCAGACCAAAGCACGGTACGACGCTGCGGTGGCCCAGACTACCCACCAATTTGTCACTTTAACTGATGGGGCTGTCACACGTATAATTTCCGATTGTGAAGACCTATTGCGTCACTATGGAAGTAATTCAGACGGATGGGCAAAGAACGACATTATCGAGTGGCGCGATGAATCTGAGGACAAACCGACATTTAGTTATAATCAGCTTAAGGATAGGCTTAGCCATCTCATACCCACAGTGTCTGCTGATTTTCAAGGCGACCTGTCTCTCGCAAACGAGAACATCGACCTACAGAAGCGATTCAACGAGTGCTTTGTTGAGGAAGTTAGGGGGGTCGTAGGCGACCCAGCGCCGTTTTCCGGGTGAATGGCCTGCTGCCGGTTTTTCGGACACGCGGTTATGTTAGGCCGCGATGCGCACTTTGCCCTCTTCCCACGATATGAGGCACAGCGATTTAGACTGCTTGGATGCAGGAAAGCGAAACGCAGAGAGAAATAAGCCAAGCCTCAAACGCCGACCTTTGATTACTTCCCGACTGGCTCGCCTCACCAATTGGGTGAAGCGGAACGCACCGATTGATATTAGGTGCATTTTTTGGCAGACTTGCCTCGGGGCAGCATTGGCTGGGGATTTCGATGAGACTTGTGGCGTTGACGGCCGTTCGCGGGATGAACGGCGGGCAATCATTGTGTTCCCAAGATTCCACGCCTGCAGACGACCCTATTTTGTTCTTTAAACGAAACCGCACTAGCCGACGCAAGCTTTGGGGATCGACCGCGATCCTTGCATGCCTTGTGACAGGGACTGCTTGTGCTGACGACTGGCCCATCGGTACGATGACCGATCTTGGCACTCTTGGAGGCGTCAATAGCAGCGCTTTGGCCATAAATGCCGATGGCTCGGTCATTGTGGGCGTGGCCTACAATGCGAGCAGCCAAGGTCATGCTGTATCCTGGACTGATGGTGCGACGACGCCCACTGATCTCGGCACACTCGGAGGCACTTACGGCGTTGCCAACGCGGTAAATGCCGATGGCACTGTCATTGTGGGTTGGTCCTTCAATGCCGCCGGCCGTATTCATGCTGTATCCTGGGCCGATGGTGCGACGACGCCTACTGATCTCGGCACGCTCACAGGGGGATCCGATAGCAACGCCAGCGCCGTCAGCGCAGGCGGCTCGGTTATTGTCGGGTGGTCGTACACTGCATCTGGTTACCAGCATGCAGTATCATGGGCCGACCGGACGACGACGGCGACTGACCTTGGTACGCTCACGGGAGGCTACTACAGCAGTGCCAGTGCAGTTAGCGCTGACGGTTCGATCATTGTCGGTTGGTCTTACAACGCAGCCGGTCGCCCCCATGCGGTGTCCTGGGCCGACGGGGCGACGACACCCACCGATCTTGGCACTCTGGGAGGCTCCGACAGCGTCGCCAATGCAGTCAGCGCCGACGGTTCGGTTATCGTGGGTACGGCCTACAACCCGTCCTACCAGAATCATGCGGTGTCTTGGGTGAACGGTGCCACGACACCCACCGATCTCGGTACGCTCGGGGGCATCGCGAGCATCCCCATGGCCGTCAGCGCCGACGGCTCTGTTATCGTAGGCTCAGCCTACAATGCGGCCGACCAGCAACATGCTGTATCATGGACCAACGGTGCGACAACACCTACCGATCTCGGCACGCTTGGCGGCGACCTTAGCGAAGCCAATGCAGTTAGCGCCGACGGCTCGGTCATCGTGGGCTACGCCACCACCGCAGCAAACCAAGGTCGCGCGGTGTCATGGGTCGACGGCGCGGTGACGCCGACCGATTTGGGCACGCTCGGGGGTAACTTCAGTGTCGCAACCGCAGTCAGCGCTGACGGCTCGGTCATCGTAGGTCAGTCAAATACTAGTAGCGGACTAACTCATGCCTTCGTGTTGCGAACGCGGGCTGCCGCGCCGATGCAAGACCTCAACAACATCTACCTATCGATGCCGATCCTCGCCGACAACACAGCGATCGTATTTGCCCGGCAGGTCGGTGTGCTGACCGACCTGTTGAACGGCGAATGTCGCATCACACCCGGGGCGAGTTGGTGTCTCAGCACAACCCTTTCGGGCTTTGCAGTCTCTGGCCAGCAGAGCGCCCTGACAGGCAGGGTGTCACTGGGCTATGCCGTTGACGAGCAAATTACCACCGGTCTGGCGCTCGCGGTGACGACCAAGGACCGCATCGGCGATGGCGCGTTCGACATTGCCACTATGCCGAGCTTCGGCCTCTGGGGGACATACAGCGCAGGGGGAACAGCCGGTACCGGCCTTCAGGCCGACATTGCTGCCGCCTACGGAAAGACCCGCGCCGATATCACGCGGGGCCTCGGGCTCGACAATGTGATCGCGGTCGCTGGCAACGCGGACCTCGCCACACTCGCCGGCAGGGCTGGTGTCGGCTACGGCTTCGTTGGAAAGGGATGGCTCGTAACCCCTTCGCTTTCCCTCGAAACTTACCGGATGAGCCGTTCGGCCTACGACGAAGACGCGAGCGCTGACTTCCCCGCGCAATACAACAGGCTGACAACCAATCTGACGACCGCCACGCTGTCGCTCGCGGGAGAACATCCGATCGGCGACAGGCAGCGAATAGGATTGAATACAGGCATCGTCGCCGATGTCGACTACACCAAGGCAGGGCTCGGCGGCACGTCGACTATACCCGGCATGGGCAAGGTATCCCAAAACGAGACGCTTCATCGCAACACGATCCGTCCTTTCATCGAAGCGTCCTACTCATTCAATGTCGGCGACCGTTCGACACTCAGCGTGGGCGCAGGCCTTTCACGTGCTGCCTACGGGGATGATCCGGCGCTCAGCGTGCAAATAGGCTACGGTACGGCCTTCTGAACGCCAGACCCTACGCTAAGCCTCTTTGAGGGGGCTAACTCGCCCTTAACCGGCTGCTCAACCGACGCACCGGCCGATTAACTTTCCGCTAACCGTGCTAATTTCCGAACCTATCTCCATACCCCGACGGTCGTTGACATTCGAACAAAATTAGAACAAACTACGAACATACTAACAACGGAGAGAGTTATGTCTGATCTGGTTCAGGATGTCGTCTCGCTGGTTTGCATGAGCACCTTCCTCGTTTCCATGGCGATCTGGATCGGCGCCATGTGATCAGGCGGCCTAGCCGCTGTACGGGATGGGCAAGAACCCGCCCATTGTTGTTAAGTCTTTCTTGGCTGCGCCGCCGCTAGGCTGCTCCTCTAAGACAGGGAGCGAAGGCAAGTGTCGGTCATCGTCACGGTCACTCTCGTGGCCGGCAATCTTGGACTGATCTTTCTTCTGATGACCGTGCCGCTCGGACTGCGCACGGTGACGGTCAGCCGCGTGATCAAGGCCGACCGCGACCGCCTCTGGCAGGCGCTGTGGCCGTTCGGCAGCAATGCCGGATGGTCCGGCGAAATCCTCTCCGCCGAGCCGGTGGACGGCGAGGGGACGGCGCTGATCAGATTGTCCTGGGACGGCCGTGACGGTCGGCCCATCGAACGCAAGGCGCGGTTCGAGGACGTCGGCGAGGGCAGCCGCTTCGCGATGACCGTCATCGAGGACACGGCGCTCGATCCCTCGTTCTGGGCGAACTATCGAGAGACCGTCGCACTTGTGCCCTTGGGCGATGCGACGCGGGTCACGCTCACCCAGACCGACCGCTATCGCGGCGTCGCGTTTCTGGTCTTCCGTTTCTTTGCCATGCGCCGCGAGCTCAGCAAGCTGGATGTCTGGGCGGCGACCGGTACGTATCGCAAGGGCGGCTGGTTCGAGCACCCGGTGAGCCAGATCGGCTTCGCTGTGCTCTCGGCCCTGATCCTGTGGCCCTTTTTCGGCCTCAATCTCGGCGGCCTGGCTCTCGCCGCGATCCTGACCTCGGTGGTCGCTCTGCACGAACTTGGCCATATGGCGGCCTTCCGGCTGACAGGACATCGCCGGGCGCGGATGATCTTCATTCCGCTGCTCGGCGGCATCGCCATCGGCGGCAGGCCCTATGACAGCCGCTTCGAGGTGGCGTTCGTGGCGCTGATGGGCGCTGGCTTCTCCGCTTTCCTGGTGCCGGTGCTGATTGCCGCCAGCGGCTTTGCCAATGGCGAAGGCCATCGGCTTGCCGCCATGCTCCTGGCCACGCTTGCCGGCTGCGCGTCGCTGTTCAACATCGCCAATCTGGTGCCGGTGTGGAAATTCGACGGCGGCCAGGTGCTGCGCCAGATCTGCCCGGGGCCAGCGGCACTCGCGCTGGCGTCCTTCCTGCTGTTGTCGGCGCTGCTGGCGCTCGGATGGCGGGCCGGTTTCTCGCCGAGCTTCCTGCTGATTGCCGGCGCGGTGTTCGCGATCCTCAGCCTGATCACCGTGGGCAGCGGCGTGAAGCCGCGCCATGAGCTGAAGCCGATCAAGACCTTCGACCGGCTGGCCATGGCCGGCGCGCTGCTCGCCGTCTTTGCCATCCATGGCTACGGGATGCTTTGGGCTTCGGCACAGCTCATGTAAGGGTGTGCTGATATTCAGGTGATGCCGGCCCTGCAAACGCTGGCTTCCTGCGCTTCCGGTGCTCACGTACTTAAGTACGCTCCGCCCCGGTTCTCGGAACCCTGCTTGTTTGGTCGCTTCGCGCCCGTCTTCGACTCCGACTCGGCCTGACCTGAATCTCAACACACCCTGGCCGGAGACAGTTCAGCCAACCTTTCGAGCAGGCTCGGCAGCAGGCACAGCTGCAGGGCCAAACACATCCTCGAACGCCGATTTCAGCGCCAGGTCGAGGTCGGCCATGGTGACCGGCAGGCCGAGATCGACCAGGCTGGTCACGCCGTGGTCGGAGACGCCGCAGGGCACGATGCCGCCGAAATGGCCGAGGTCCGGCTCGACATTGATGGCGATGCCGTGGAAGCTCACCCAGCGGCGCAGACGGATGCCGATTGCAGCGATCTTGTCCTCGGCCGGCGTGCCGTCGGGCAAAGCAGGGCGGTCCGGCCGCACCACCCAGACGCCCACGCGGTCCTCGCGCCGCTCGCCGCGCACGTTGAAGGCGGCAAGCGTGGCGATGATCCATTGCTCGAGCGCCGCGACGAAGGCGCGCACATCCTCGCGCCGGCGCTTGAGATCGAGCATGACATAGGCCACGCGCTGGCCGGGGCCGTGATAGGTGTATTCGCCGCCGCGCCCGGCGGCAAAGACCGGGAAGCGGTCGGGATCAATCAGGTCCTCGATTCGCGCGCTGGTGCCGGCGGTGTAGAGCGGCGGATGTTCGACCAGCCAGACCATCTCGTTGACGGCGCCGCTGCGGATCGCTTCGGCGCGCGCCTCCATGAAGGCCAGCGCGTCCGGATAGGATGTCAGGCCGGGCTCGATCACCCATTCCACCGGCGTCGAGCCGGGGAGCGGTAGGAACGACGTGGCGATCTGGCTGCGTTCTGTCATGGAACTTTCTCGATGTCCCTCTCATATGGCGGCAATCGGCCAAAACGTCCAGTTTCACCAGCGTGAAGCCGGGCCGTGAAGGGTTGTGCATGCCGCTTTGTCCGATGCATGTCGTTCTCCCAAAACCGCTCCGCACTTTTGGGCGACATGCATTAGCGATTATTCCGCTCAGCGCACTTGTTTCGCCGGAAACGATTTGCTACAGGCCCCGGGCCGGACGGTTCCGGCTCCTACCACGTGCGGTCGTGGCGGAATTGGTAGACGCGCAGCGTTGAGGTCGCTGTGGGGCAACCCGTGGAAGTTCGAGTCTTCTCGACCGCACCATTCTCTCCAAAAGCCAGCTGAATTCGGCATCGGCAAGCGGATTGTTCTTGTCGCTCCTGCGGCTTCCTCGGATCAAAATGAAAGCGGTGGCGGGCCATGAAGACCACACCGCCAAAGTCTGACGCGAGGACATTTTTCCGCAATTTGGCCAAACGGCCTACCCGGTCCAGCCAAGGCCTGCCGAAATGCAGTTGATCGACACCAGCAGGGCGTCGGTCGCCCGCTTCTGATCCGCCGTGCCGGTGCTTGCTCGGACTTCACGCAGCAGATCGACCTGCAGCCGGTGGATGTCATCCATCTGCCGGCGCAGATTGTCGAAACGCCGCTTGAACATCGGGAAGCGCGCGGAAAGATCACCTCCGGTGAGGTCGCCGATCAGGCGCCGCGTCAACTCGTATTCGGCCGCGATGCGGGCATAGATTCGGTTGGCCGCACTGCTGTCGGACACCAGGCCGGCATAGAGCCGCGCGATCTCCATATCCGACTGGTAGAGTGTCTTTTCGGCCTCGTCGACGATCAGGCGGAAGAAGCCCGAGTGCTCGAACATGCGCGCCAGAAGCTCGCGCCCGGCCTCGCCGCGCACGGTGACGAAAGCGCTCAGAGCGCTGCCGATGCCATACCAGCCGGTCAGCAGGTGACGGTTCTGGCTCCAGGCGAACACCCATGGAATGGCGCGCAGATCGGCAATGCCGCTGGCGCCGAAACGGCGATCCGGGCGCGAGCCCATTTTCAAGAGCGCCAGTTCCGCGACCGGGCTCGCCTGGTTGAAATAATCGAGGAAGCCCGGCTCGGCCATCAACCCGGCGTAGGATGCCTGCGACATGCCCGCCAGCGCTTCCAGCGCTTCGTCGAACTCCGGCGATTCCTTCGCGCCGGCATCGCCGGCCGATCGGACGCCGTGCGCCAGCACGGCCGCGGCGAGGACCTCAAGCTGGTTGAGACCGGTGCCGCGATTGGCGAATTTCGACGATACGACCTCACCCTGTTCGGTGACTCGCATCGATCCGGCGACGGTGCCCTGCGGCTGCGCCGCGATCGCGCGGCCGGTCGGCGCGCCGCCACGGCTGACGGAGCCGCCGCGACCGTGGAAAAAGCTGATCCTGGTGTTGTGCTTGCGGCCGATGGCGGCGAGGCGCTTTTGCGCTTTTGCCAGTTCCCAATTGGAAGCCAGGAATCCGCCGTCCTTGTTGGAATCCGAATAGCCGAGCATGATTTCCTGGCACGCGCCGAAATCGCGCACCGTGCGCCGCACCAACGAAACGCCAAGCAGCCCGTTCAGGATGGCAGGAGCGGCCTGCAGATCGGCGATGGTCTCGAACAGTGGCACGATCCGCAGCCTGATCGTGCCGCTACCACCTGGCGCGGTCGATAGCCCGCAATAATGCGCCAGCAGATAGACGGCGAGCAGATCGTCGACCGATCGGGTCATGCTGAGCACGAAGGAGCCGACCGCGTCGGCATCGGAGCCCGAGATTTGCCTGGCGATGACCGAGAAGGTCGAAAGCAGCTCGGCGGCTTCCGGCGAGAGCCGCCCTTCGTCGATCTCCAACCGTTCGCCCTGGCTGAGGCTTGAGCGAATGCGCGCCGACCATTGCGGCGTGCCGGGGACGACGGGATCGCCCGGATCCGCCAGCGCAAACAGTTCGGCCAGCACCCGATTGACGACCGTGGAGTTCTGCCGGATGTCGAGCGAGACGGTGCGGAAACCGAAGCTTCCGACCTGCCAAATGAGCGGCTGGACGAAACGCCTGGACACCGCACGTCCGCCGATCGCTTCGAGAACCGAAGACAGTGCGCTCAGATCGGCGCGAAACGCCTCTGCCGAGGAGTAGGCCGTGGCGCCGCCATCCCGCGCTGCCTGCAGCCTGGCAAGCATGGCCGAGGCAAATTGGCGAAGCGGTTCGTCGGGGTTGCGGGCGGCGATCTCGTCAGCCTCTCCGCTCTTCTCAAGCGCCGTTTGCAGCACCGGCTTGAAGCTCGCCGGCAGCTCGATGACGTTCGAGCTGGCGCTGAGCACCGACACCAGCCGCTGCACCTGCGTCAGGTACCAGCCTATGGCGGTGTCGCGGTATTCGGCCATGGCATGGGCGGTTACCGTGGCCGTCACATTCGGATTGCCGTCGCGGTCGCCGCCGATCCACGAAGCATAGCGCATGAAGGAGGGAATTCGGATCGGCCGGCCCGGATAATGACGCTCGAAGGCGCCCTGAAGGCTGCCATAGAGCTGCGGCGTCGCCTCGAAGATGACTTCGCGGAAGAAATGCAGGCCCCAGGCGATCTCGCGCTCGACCGTCGGGCGCTCAAGTCGCAGCTCGCCCGTCATCCACAGAAGCTCGATCTCGCTTTCCAGATCGGCGACCAAAAGGTCGCGTTCGCGCGGCGCCCAGCGCGGCTGGTCGAGCTCTGTCAGCTTGCGATAGATGCGGCGGTGGATTTCCAGCACGGTGACGCGTTTGGCCTCGGTCGGATGCGCGGTCATGGTCGGACCGACGCAAAGTTCATCGAGCGCCGCCTGTGCTTCCGCCACGGAATGACCGTTCGCCGCCATCTCCGCGACCACGCTGGCGAAGGACCCGGGCACGTCGTTGATACCAGCGCCCTGTTCGAGCTCGCGCCGCGCCCGCATGGCAACCAATTCGTCGGCAATCGTCAGCAACTGGAACCAGACGCCGCTCGCCTGGAGCGCCGGGATGCGCTGTTCGGGCGCGAGGGAGACAAGCGACCTGCGTCCGCTCAGGACCGCGGCGATCTCGGGCTCGCGCGCGCTTGCGACCTGAAGCAGCAGGCGCAGCAGCAGACTGCGCTCGTCTTCACGAAACTTGATGCGTTTGCTCTGTTCCAAGGCCGCTTTCCCGATCGTCCATCGAGCCGATCGGAGGCCGGCGATCGGCAAGACCGCCGGCCCGAGACTGGCTTCACATTCTGCATTCCGCGACTTTGGCTCTGGCCGGCTGTCAAGCCGCCTTCTTCGTCCGCGCCAGCGTGTCGGCCACCACCTCGCCGAACGACGCCGGGGTCTGCACGATGACGACGCCGGCTTCCTTGAGGATCTCGACCTTCTCCTGCGCCGACTCGCCGAAGGCGGAGATGATGGCGCCGGCATGACCCATGCGGCGGCCCTTCGGCGCGGACAGGCCGGCGATATAGGCGATCAGGGGTTTGCGCATGTTGTCGCGCGCCCAGATCGCGGCTTCGGCTTCCTGCGGGCCGCCGATCTCGCCGATCATCACCACGGCGTCGGTGTCGTCGTCCCGCTCGAAGAGCTGCAGGATGTCCCTGAAGGACGAGCCGTTGATCGGATCGCCGCCGATGCCGACGCTGGTCGACACGCCGATGCCCAGCGCTTTCATCTGCGAGGCGGCCTCGTAGCCCAGCGTGCCGGAGCGGCCGACGATGCCGACGCGTCCAGGCAAATAGATGCTGCCGGGCATGATGCCCATCAGCGCCTGCCCGGGCGTTATGACCCCGGCGCAGTTGGGGCCGACCAGCCGCATGCGGTCCTCGAAGCGGTAGCGGCGCATGTAGCGCTTGACCCGCATCATGTCCTGCGAGGGGATGCCGTCGGTGATGCAGACGCAGAGCTTTATGCCGGCGTCCGCCGCCTCCATGATCGAATCGGCGGCGAAGGGCGGCGGCACGAAGACGATGCTGGCCTCGGCGCGGGTCTCCCGCACCGCGCCCTTGACCGTGTTGAAGACGGGCAGGCCGAGATGCGTCTGGCCGCCCTTGCCGGGGGTGACGCCGCCGACCAGCTTGGTGCCGTAGCGCTTCATGTCGTCGGCATGGAAGCTGCCGATCTTGCCGGTGAACCCTTGCACGATGACGCGCGTGCTGCGGTTGAGCAGGATTGCCATTTTCTCGACCTCCCTCAGGCTGCTTTTTTGTTCTTGGTGGCTTCGCGCCAGGCGGCGACCGCTTTCTCGGCGGCTTCGGCCAGCGTGTCGGCGACGATCACCGCCTCGCCGGAATCGGCCAGGATCTTGCGTCCTTCCTCGACCTTGGTGCCGGAAAGGCGCACCACCAGCGGCACGTCGACGCCGACCTCGCGGATCGCCTTGATGACGCCTTCGGCCACCCAGTCGCAGCGGTTGATGCCGGCAAAGATGTTGACCAGGATGGCCTCGACATTCTTGTCGCCGAGCACCGCGCGGAAGGATTTCGCCACCCGCTCCGGCGAGGCGCCGCCGCCGATGTCGAGGAAATTGGCCGGCTCACCGCCGGCGATCTTGATCATGTCCATTGTCGCCATGGCCAGCCCTGCGCCGTTGATGATGCAGCCGATATTGCCGTCGAGCCCGACATAGGAGAGGCCACGGTCGCTGGCGAAGGTCTCGCGCGGGTCTTCCTGGCTCTTGTCGCGCAGTTCCGAGATTTCCGGACGGCGAAACAGCGCATTCTCGTCGAAGGACATTTTTGCGTCGAGCGCGACGAGGCTGCCGTCGCGCGTCACCACCAGCGGATTGATCTCCAGCATCGTGGCGTCATAATCGCGGAACACACGGTAGCAGCCGAGGATGGTTTCGGTCGCCTTGCCGATCAAATTGTCCTCGAGCCCGAGGCCGAAGGCGATCTCGCGCGCCTGGAAGCGCTGCATGCCGACGCCTGGATCGACGGTGGCGCGGATGATCGAATCCGGCGCCGTCTCGGCGATCTCCTCGATCTCCATGCCGCCGGCGGCCGAGGCGACGATCATGACGCGCTCCTCCTTCCGGTCGAGGACGAAGCCGAGATAGAGCTCCTGCGCGATGTCGACGGCTTCCTCGAGATAGAGGCGCGAGATCAGCTTGCCGCGCGGGCCGGTCTGCTGGGTCACCAGCTTTCGCCCGAGCATGGCTTCGGCCGCGTTGGAAATCTCCTCGTCGTTCGAGCAGAGCTTGATGCCGCCGGCCTTGCCGCGCGCGCCGGAATGAACCTGCGCCTTCAGCACCCATTTCGAGCCGCCGATTTCCCTGGCGCGGTAGGTCGCCTGCTCGGGGCTGTAGGCGAGGCCGCCGCGCGGCACGTGCACGCCGTGGCGGGCAAGCAGTTCCTTGGCCTGGTATTCGTGGATGTCCATCTTGTCCTCCCGGTATTTTTCTAATGCGCCTGGCCGGCGCGCTCGATCGCCTCGTTCACCACCAGCACGTTGCGCGCCATGCGCTCCGACGCCGCGTCGATCATCTTGCCGTCGAGGGCGGCGGCACCCTTGCCAAGCGCTTCCGCTTCCTTCAGCACTTCGAGGATGCGGCGCGCGCGCGTGACTTCCTTTTCCGGCGGCGAGAACACGTCGTTGGCCAGCGCGATCTGCGAAGGGTGGATTGCCCATTTGCCCTCGATGCCGAGGGCCGCGGCGCGCCGGGCGGCGGCCTTGTAGCCTTCGGGGTCGGAGAAATCGCCGAACGGTCCGTCGATGGCGCGCAGGCCATAAGCGCGGCAGGCGATCGTCATGCGCGACAGCGCGAAATGCCACTGGTCG
The DNA here is from genome assembly GCF_020165615.1 of Mesorhizobium sp. BH1-1-5. Taxonomy (NCBI): domain Bacteria; kingdom Pseudomonadati; phylum Pseudomonadota; class Alphaproteobacteria; order Hyphomicrobiales; family Phyllobacteriaceae; genus Mesorhizobium; species Mesorhizobium sp. BH1-1-5. The sequence goes on along the minus strand of NZ_JAIUIM010000002.1, from coordinate 33,129 downwards.
CCGGGATAATCGGGATTGAGCCCGCCGATGTTGACGGTGCGCGCCTTGTTTGAGGCGGCATAGTCGGCGACGCCGAAATGCATCGCTTCCAGCCGTCCTGGCGTGGCGGCGATCGCCTCGACATTGGCCATGCCGAGCGCCGTCTCGATCAGCGCTTCAAGGCCGACGCGGGTCTTGAAGCCCTTGGCCATCTCGATCTGGTTGACCATGGCCTCGACCATGTAGAGATCGGCCGGCACGCCGACCTTCGGCACCAGGATGGTGTCCAGCCGGTCGCCGGCCTGTTCCATGACGTCGACGACGTCGCGGTACATGTAAGGGGTGTCGAGGCCGTTGATGCGCACCGACACGGTCTTGCCCTTGGCGCGCCAGTCGATGTCGTTGAGCGCCTGGATGATGTTCTTGCGGGCGCGCTCCTTGTCGGGCGGCGCGACCGCGTCCTCGATGTCGAGGAAGACGAAGTCGGCGGCGCTGTTGGCCGCCTTGTCGATCATCTCCGGGCTCGAGCCCGGGACGGCGAGCTCGCTGCGCTGCAGCCGCAGTTTCTTCAGGTGGTTGATGGTGTGGCTCATGATGCGTTCCTCACGCCGCCTTGGCGACAGGCACGTCGGACGTGCGGCGGAAGTGCTCGATCGCCGCCGCCACGCCGGAGCCAGGCGCCAGACGCACGCCGCAATCGAGTAGCGTCATTTCGGCGGCCGACAGCGAGCCCAGCACCATCACTTCGTTCAGCCAACCGAGATGGCCAATGCGGAAGACCTTGCCGGCAACCTTATTGAGGCCGCCGCCCAGCGATGTCTGGTAGGCGTTGTAGGCTCGCTTCACGACATTGGCGCTGTCGATGCCTTCAGGCACCAGGATGGCGCTGACCGTGTCGGAGTGCCATTGCGGGGCCTTGGCGCAGAGCTTCAGGCCCCAGGCGTCGACGGCCTTGCGCACGCCTTCGGCCAGGCGATGGTGGCGGGCGAAGATGTTCTCCAGCCCTTCTCCCTCGATCAGGTCGAGCGAGGCGCGCAAGCCACGCAGCAGCTGCGTCGCCGGCGTGTAGGGGAAATAGCCGGCATCGTTGGCGCGGATCATGTCCTCGAAGGAAAAGTAGCAGTGCCGGTGCTTTGCCACCCGCGAAGCCGCAAGCGCCTTCTTGCTCACCGACAGGAAGCCGAGGCCGGCCGGCATCATGAAACCTTTCTGCGAGCCGCTGACGGCGCAGTCCACGCCCCATTCCTCCTGGCGGAAGTCGATCGAGCCGATCGAGGAGACGCCATCGACGAAGAGAAGGGCAGGGTGGTTCGCGGCGTCGAGCGCGGCGCGACAGCCGGCGACGTCGCTGGTGACGCCGGTCGCGGTCTCGTTCTGGGTGCAGAACACCGCCTTGATGAGGTGCGCCTTGTCGGCCTTCAGCCGCTCCGCGTAGATTTCGAGCGGAACGCCGGTGCCCCATTCGCAGTCGATGACGTCGACCTCGAAGCCGAGGCGCTCGGCCATGTCGACCCACAGATGCGAGAACTGGCCGAAGCGCGACATCAGCACCTTGTCGCCGGGGCTGAGCACGTTGGTCATCGCGGCTTCCCAGGCGCCGGTGCCGGAGGAGGGGTAGATGAAGACGCGGCCGGTCTCGTTCTTGAAGACTCGTCTGATGTCCTCGAACAGCGGCAAGGTCAGGTCGGGGAAGGAGGCGGCGCGCATATCCTCCATCGGCAGGTTCATGGCCTGCCGGACCTGCTCGGGAATGTTGGTGGGCCCCGGGATGAAAAGATGCGTGAACCCAGCCATGTGCGAAACTCCTCCGATCGTTTGGGATGGTGGAAGAAGTTTCGTCTTGGCGAGGCTCGGCAACAACACCTTGCCGGGTAAGTTGTTGGCCCTTGCGGGTGGGAAGGTCCTACCCGGTCAACCTACCCGAGAGGCGATTTGGGCGTGCGGCGTTTCTCGCTCGAATAGAGCGCGACGGCCATGGCGCGGTTGCGGACGTCCAGCTTGTCGTAGAGATTTTTCAGGTGATACTTCACCGTGTTCTCGGAAATTCCGGTCCGCGTCGCGATCTGCAAATTGGTCCAGCCGTCGGAAAGCACCGCCAGCAATTCGCGCTCGCGCACGGTGAGCCTGGACAATGGCGTGTCGTTGACCTTGTTGATGTCGATATAGGGGATGCAGATGCGGCCATGCGCGACCGCCAGGATCGTCTCGAAGATGACCGGCGGATCGTCGAACTGGAAGCAGTAGCCCTGCGCGCCGAGGCGCACGCATTGCTTGAGGATGCCGATGTCGTGGTCGTTGGAAAAGATCGTGATGCGCACGCCAAGCTCGCGGCTCTGAACTTCCGTAAGCAGATCGGCGCCATCCATGTCGGCGAGCTTCCAGCCGACGACGGCGACGTCGAATTCCGTGGCGGCGGCCAGTTCCAGGAATTGCGCGCCGCTGTGCACGACACCGAGCAAATCGAAACGGCCGTCGCATTCCAGCATTTCGCGCAGCGCCGAAACGACGAAAGGATTGCGCTCGGCGACGACCAGGCGAACGCGCCGCTCGGCATTTCCCCCGCTTGTCTTTCCAGACTTGATGTTCAAGGGCAGCGTTCGTCCTCGGACCGGTTGGCGATGCGTTGATCCTGCTGGACCATGCATCATGACAATTCTGCCTCAATGGGGAAGGGGTGCTCTTTCCCCAGCGACATGCGCTGTCGCGCCGGCTGAAGGGATTGTCGCAGCTGCGACGCGATAGCCATACGCCCCCTTCGAGGGATCGGAGGCGAAGGCGGACGCCACATTTCCTTGGCTATTCCGCACGCTAGAGCGACATCTTTCCAAGACGAATCCTGTCACCGCGCTATCTGCCGCACAGGGTTTGGATTTCCCGAAAAGCGGTTTCCACTTTTCGGGATCATGCACTAGACCTCATTTCGGGATTCCTCGTTGCGGGAGGCGCTGGTGGAAGGTCAGGACAGACAGACGACCGGCGCCGCGCCCGCCGAGGAGCATCACGCCGACATCTATGGCGAGGACGGCGCGGTGCGCGCCTCCTTCCTTGCCCGGATCGGCGCGGCGATCGCCGATCGCGACACGATCACCCTCAAGCGCGAAGTCGACGACCTGCACCAGTCGGAACTCGGCGACGTGCTGGAGGCGCTTCACCCGGAACAACGCCGCGCGCTGGTCGGGTTGCTCGGCTCCGATTTCGACTTCTCCGCGCTGACCGAAGTCGACGAGGCGATCCGCCTCGACATCGTCGACAACCTGCCCAACGAGCAGATCGCGCAGGCGGTGCAGGAGCTCGATTCCGACGACGCCGTCTACATCCTCGAGGACCTCGAGAAGGAAGACCAGGACGAGATCCTGTCGCAGCTGCCTTTCACCGAGCGCATCAGGCTGCGGCGCGCGCTGGACTATCCGGAAGAAACCGCCGGCCGGCGCATGCAGACCGAGTTCGTCGCCGTGCCGCCGTTCTGGACGATCGGCCAGACCATCGACTACATGCGCGAGGACAAGGACCTGCCCGAGCGCTTCAGCCAGATCTTCGTCATCGATCCGAGCTTCAAGCTGGTCGGCGCCATCGACCTCGACCAGATCCTGCGCACCAAGCGCGCGGTCAAGGTCGAGGACGTGATGCACGAGACCCTGCATGCGATCCCGGCCACGATGGACCAAGAAGAGGCGGCGCGGGAGTTCGAACAATACAACCTGCTCTCCGCCGCCGTGGTCGATGAGAACGGGCGGCTGGTCGGCGTGCTGACCATCGACGACATGGTCGACGTCATCCAGGATGAGGCGGAAGAAGACCTTCTGCGCATGGGCGGCGTCGGCGACGAAGAGCTGTCCGACACGGTGCTCGCCACCTCGCGTTCGCGCGTGCCCTGGCTGCTCGTCAACCTTGTGACCGCTTTCCTCGCCGCTTCGGTCATCGGCCTGTTCGACCGCACGATCGAGCATATCGTGGCGCTTGCCGTGCTGATGCCGATCGTCGCCGGCATGGGCGGCAATGCCGGCTCGCAGACCATGACCGTCACCGTGCGCGCGCTGGCGACCAGGGACCTCGATATCTACAACGCCGCCCGCATCATCCGCCGGGAGCTCGGTGTCGGCTTCATCAACGGCGTGGTGTTTGCGGTGCTTATCGGCATGGTCGCCGGTTTCTGGTTCCGCGACCCCAATCTGGGCGGCCTCATCGCGGCGGCGATGATCATCAACATGTTCGCGGCTGCGCTTGCCGGAATCCTCATCCCGCTGGTGCTCGACCGCTTCAAGATCGATCCGGCGGTGGCTTCGGCCGTCTTCGTCACCACCGTCACCGACTGTGTCGGCTTCTTCGCCTTCCTTGGACTGGCGACGTGGTGGTTTAGAGTGCCCTAAATCAACAAGCCGACGTTAATTGACTTTTACGTAAATGCCGTGCGAGGTTGCCTCCGGGTCACGTGCCGATTCCGGCGCGGGATGGGTCTGATCGGAGGGAAGGGCGACGCTCCAAGCGGCGATGCCCGGGCTTGGGAGCGGGAATGCGGGAATATTATACGATCACCGAGCTGACACGCGAATTCGACGTGTCGACGCGGACTTTGCGTTTTTACGAAGACGAGGGGCTGGTGCAGCCGGTAAGGCGCGGCCGCACGCGGCTGTTCAGGCCGTCCGACCGACACCTGATCCGCCAGATCATGCGGGGGAAAAGGCTCGGTTTCTCGATCAACGAGATCCGCGAGATCATCCAGATGTACAAGGAGCCGCCCGGCGAGGTCGGCCAGCTGAAGCTGATGATCAAGCGCATCGAGGAGAAGCGCGAGGACCTGCGCCAGAAGCGGCGCGACCTGGAGGAGACGCTGGCCGAGCTGGACCAGGCCGAGGAGTCCTGCGTCGAGCGGCTGGCCGAGCTGGGTGTCAATACCTAACGAGCCGCCTCAAATCCAGCGGCGCACCTTTTTGGCGTAGTCGCGGTATTTCTTGCCGAACTTCGCCGCCAGGATCTTTTCATCCTTCTCGATCGCCAGCTTCTGCGTCGCGAAGGCAGCGAGGAAGGCAAAAAGCAGGAACCAGGCGATGCCGCTGATGAAGGCAACGCCGATCAGCAGCAGCGTGTTGGCGAGATACATCGGGTTGCGGGTGATGCCGAAGGGGCCGGACGTCACCAGATGGTCTGGCTCGGCGTTCGGGTCGAGCGTCGTCTTGGCTCTGAACATGGCTCGGATGGCCGTGATCCACAGCATGGCGACGCCGAACAGCGCCACCCAGCCGACGCCGAACAAGAGATCGCCGAAGATGTCGCCGATCCAGGGCAGCGGGTAGAGCATGTCGAGGACGACGCTCGCCGCGATCGCCACGACATAGATAACCGGCGGCCAGGGAATGATCCCGTGTCTGGGCTTTGCGATCCCCGTCATTGCTGCCCTCCCTCCATCTGGTCCTCGGTCGCGGCGGTGCAGGTTTCCGCAAGGTCGGCCAGATGCGATTTCCAGACGCTGGACTGGTCGTTGGCGTAGAGCTTGTCGAGAGACCCTTCGCCCTTCAGCGTGTCCAGCATGCAGCCACAATAGCTCGTACAGAACTTGCTGTCCCGCTGCTGTTCGCACTGCGCCTGGCAAGCCGGTAGGAAGCCGGCTTCCTTGTCCTGAGGGGCGGCGGGCATGACCTGCGAAAACAGCCACACCGAGCCGAACAGAAGCGGCTGGTGGATCAGGTAGAAGGCGAGGCTGTGGCGGCCGATGAAGGTCAGCGGGTTCGACCAACGGCCGGGCACCCATGTTCCCAGGCGGGCGAGCAGGCCCGATGCGGAAGCGAGCTTGACCGTTGCGATGCCCGCAAGCACAGCGCCAAACCATGGGAAAAGCGGCACATAGTCGTTGGAACGCGGGTTGGTGGCGGAAAGGCCCACCCACCACAGCGCCGGATGATCGAAGAGCTCCGACCGCAGATAGTAAGGGGCGGCAATGACCGCCGCGGCAATGATGGCCGTCAGCAGCCACGGCAGCCGGAGAAAGGCGAGGCCGAGCAGGCTCGCCAGCGCGATCTCGTGCAGGATGCCGAAAAAGATGAAGCCGTCCGGCGTGACGAAATAAGTGACGGCGGAAATCGCTGCCGCCGCCGCGGCGACCATGGCAAAGCGCTTCCAGAAGCCCGGCCAGCGGATCTGGCGGCCGTGGGCGAGGAAGAGGCTGACGCCGACCAGGAACAGGAAGGTCGAGGCAATGCAGCGCGCGTAGAACTTCCACCAGCCGAAAGCGGTGAGGGTTGGCGTTGTGTAGCCGAAGTTTTCGAGATCCCAGGTGAAGTGGTAGCTCGCCATCGCGATCAGCGCGACGCCACGCAGGATGTCGAAGGCGGCGATGCGGCCCTGCTTGGGCGCGTCCTGAACGGGTTCGCTCGTCGTTTGAAGGCTCATCGTCTGACAATCCGATTCAGTCGTGCCAAACGACTATCACGGTTCAAGCCGGCGACAGAAGCAGGCGGCCATCAATGCGGTTCATGGCAGCCATGAAATTTCGCTTTAGGCCACAGGTGGAAAGCATTTGGCAGGCTTCGCTTTTCGGCCTCTGGGGGTCGGTTTCCTGCTACTGGCCGGCAGCTGGTCCGGCCAGATTCGGCGCGCGATTCACGTCCCGGAGGGCCGATGTCCACCCATGTGCGCCATCCGATCTGGCTTCCGGCCCTGCGGCCGGCGGATGCGCGTACCTTCGCCTCGCTCTATGCGGTGGAGTCTTTCGCCCGCGCCACCATCTCCAGCGTGATCCCGATCCAGGCCTACGAGATCCTGCACAATGAGCGGATCGTCTCGATCCTCTACACCATCGTGTCGCTGATGGGCCTTTCGGTCACGCTGTTCATGCCGATACTGATCCGCCGCTTCGCGCGACGCTGGGTCTACACGGCCGGCTGCGTGCTGCTGGCGATCGGCTCCGCCTTCTTCGTCACCCACACGCTGCCCGGACAGATTGCCGGCATGCTCTGCCGCGTCATGGGGGCGAGCGCGCTGTCGATCACGCTCAACCTCTACATCATGGATCACATCCGCAAGACCGACTTCATGCAGGCGGAATCGCTGCGCATGGCCTGGTCGATGTTTGCCTGGACGGGCGGGCCGACGCTCGGCATCTTCCTCTACACGCATTTCGGCATCTACGCCGCGCATGGCGCGGTCGTCGTTTTTGCATTCGCGCTGCTTTGCCTGTTCTGGTTCTACCGGTTGACCGACAACCAGTCGATCCGGCCCGGCAAGTCGCGCCCGGCCAATCCGCTTGCCAATATCGGCCGCTTCGTCAAGCAGCCGAGGCTGAGGCTCGCCTGGCTGATCGCCTTCGGCCGCTCGTGCTTCTGGACGACGTTCTTCGTCTATGGCCCGCTGTTCATGGTGATCACCGGCCAGGGCGAACTTGCCGGCGGCTTGCTGGTTTCGGCCGGCAACGCGCTTTTGTTCGTGGCGATCTTCTGGGGCAGGGCGGGCAAGCGCTTCGGCGGAAGGCGCGTCATGACCTTCGCCTATTTCGCCATGTCGGCGGTGTTGTTCGCGGCGGGCGGCGTCGGCGAGGCCGCGCCGCTCCTGACCGGCGGACTGCTGCTTTGCGGTGCCCTGTTCACCATTGCGCTCGACGCGCTCGGCTCGACCGCCTTCATGCGCTCGGTGCGGTCCTATGAGAAGGCGCAGATGGCGGCGGTCTACCGCACCTATCTCGATTTCTCCGAGCTGACGCCGCCGCTCGTCTATTCGGTCGTGCTCATCTTCTTCGGCCTGGGATCGGTGTTCGTCACGCTTGGCATCCTGGCCGCCTTCTGCGGCTTCGTCACCTGGCGCTATCTGCCGAAGGCGTTTTAATCGGCGACCGGCTTCAGCCCCGACGCCATCCCCTCTTGCAGTCCGCGCAAAAGTGAATAGCATTCTGTTTTGACGCAGGGGGCGTTTCGCACCTGCGTCTAACAATGGGGAACACAGGAGCTTCATATGACCAGGCGTGCATTGCTGACAGCAGCGTGCGTTGCGACTGCTCTATCTGTCGTGTCGTCTTCCGCCGGGGCGCAGGATAAACCGGTCTTTGGTTTGGTGATGTCGTTCAGCGGCTGGTTCCAGCCGATCGATGCGGACACGATTGCCGGCGCCAAGCTGGCGGTCGACGACATCAACGCGGCCGGCGGCGTGCTGGGGCAGCCGATCGAGACCGTCGAGTTCGACAACAAGTCCGAGCCGCAACTCGGCGCCGACGGGGCGATCGACGTCATCGACAAAGGCGCCAAGGCGATCCTTTTTCCGTCGGACTTCGATTTCGGCGCCCCGGGCGCGTTCGTCGCGCAGCAGAAGAATGTCGTTGCCTTCTCGGCGGCGTCGGACCCGAAGTTCGGTGTGCAAGGCATCGGCCCGCTTGCCTACTCCGTCTCCAATGCCGGTCAGGCGCAGGGCGCGCTGATGGCGGAGTGGGCTTACAACAAGAAGGGCTGGAAGAAGGCCTATGTGCTGCTCGACAACACCATTTCCTACACCAAGTCGCTTTGCGGGAGCTTCGCCGAGCGCTGGAAGGAAATAGCCGGCGCTGACGGTTTGCTTGGCCAGGACACTTTCCTCAATGGCGATGCCTCGATCGCCGCGCAGGTGACCCGCATCACCGGTCTTGCGCAGAAACCGGACCTTGTCTTCCTCTGCTCCTATGCGCCGGGCGGCCCGAGCGCGATCCGCCAGATGCGGGCGGCCGGCATCGAGGCCGCCGTCCTGACCGGCGAGTCCATGGACGGTGACTACTGGATCGGCAGCGTTCCCGGTCTCAGCAACTTCTATGTCGTGAACTATGGCTCCAAATATGGCGACGATCCCGATCCCGACGTGAACGCCTTCTTCGAGCGCTTCGAGAAGAAATACGGCAAGAAGGCCGATGTCTCCTATGGTCTGCGCGGTTATTCCGCCGTCCAGGCCTGGGCGAGGGCGGCCAACAAGGCGGGCTCGCTCGATGGCGACAAGGTTGCCGCGGTGCTGAACACCTTCGACAAGGAGCCGCTCGTTCTCGGCCCGACGACCTGGACCGCCGATCGCCATATCGAGGCGACGCGTCCAATGGCGATAATCGGCGTGCAAAACGGCAAGTTCGCCGCCGAGGGCCGTTTCTCGGTCGAGAAATTCCCGCAGTTCTGACAATATTGCCCGGATTGGGAGGCGAGCGCCTTGAAACTCGCGGCCGAACGCGTGTCTGTCCGCTTTGGCGGGCTGGTGGCGAATGACGATGTGTCGCTCGCCATCGCGCCCGGCGAGGTGCTTGGCCTGATAGGGCCGAACGGCGCGGGCAAGACCACGCTGGTCAATATGCTGTCGGGCTTCCAGCGGCCGCACTCGGGCGCGATCACGCTGGCCGGCAGCGACATGACGGGGCACAGCCCGCGGGCTTTCGCCCGTGCCGGCATCGTGCGCAGCTTCCAGGCGGTGCGGCTCTTCCGAGGGCTGACTGTCTCCGAGAATGTCGAGGTCGGGCTTGTCGCATGCGGCCTCGGCCGCGCGGCGGCGAGACGGCGGGTGCGCGCGCTGCTCGCCGATTTCGACCTCCTCCATCGCGCGGCACAGCCGGCAAGCTCGCTCAGCTACGGCGAGGAGCGCCGCGCCGGCCTGGCGCGCGCACTGGCGCTCGAGCCGCGCTTCCTTTTGCTCGATGAACCCGCGGCCGGACTGGCGGCGGCGGAAGCCGAAGACCTCAAGCGCGCGATCCTTTCGATCCGCGACCGCTATGGCTGCGGCATCCTTGTCATCGAGCACAACATGGCGCTGGTCATGAGCCTCTGCGACCGCATTCACGTGCTCGGCGGCGGCAAGACGATCGCGTCCGGACGGCCCGACGAGATCATGGCCGATCCGGCCGTACGCACCGCTTATCTGGGCCGTGCGGCGGCATGACGGTCAATCGCGATCTCACCTCGCCGGGCGGACGCCTGGTCGAACTCGGCGGGCTGGTCATCCGGTATGGCGCCATCGCCGCAGTGCAAGGCGTCGACCTGGCCATCGATGCGGGTGAAGCCGTCGCCATCGTCGGACCGAACGGCGCCGGCAAAACCTCGCTCCTGTCGGCAATCGCCGGCATCGTCCGTCCCTCTGCCGGCTCGATCCGCATCGCCGGCAAGCCGCTCGCCGGCATCGCGCTTTCCGATGTCGTGCGCGAGGGCGTCGCGCTGGTTCCCGAGGGACGCAACATCTTCGGCAGCCTGACCGTGATGGAAAATCTCCGGCTCGGCGCAACGCCAAGGCGCGATGCCTCGGTGTCCGCCGACATCGACCGTGTGTTCGCCGACTTCCCGATCCTCGGCGAACGCCGCGATCAGCCGGCGGGCCAGCTTTCCGGCGGCGAGCAGCAGATGCTGGCCATAGCCCGCGCGATGCTTTCCAGGCCGCGCCTCCTGATGCTCGACGAACCTTCGCTCGGGCTTGCGCCCAACATCGTCGACAAGGTCTACGACATCTTGCGTCAGATACGCAGCCAGGGGGTGTCGCTGCTTCTGGTGGAGCAGAACGCGGCGCGAGCCTTTGCGCTCGCCGACCGCGCCTGCGTCATGAGCCGCGGCGTCTTCACCCTTGCCGGCACGCCGGCGGAGATCGAGCGCCACGACGCCTTCGATGCGGCCTATTTCGGCGTCGCCATGGCGAAAGCGGGAGCGGCATGATCGGGCAGGCAGTCCAGGTTCTTGTCGACGCGGTCAGTGTCGGCGGGCTCTACGCACTCACCGCGCTCGGCATCGGCCTCATCTTCGGAGTGATGCGGCTGATCAACTTCGCGCACGCGCAGCTCATCATGATCGCGGGCTACGCCGTGCTGCTCTTCTTCGCGCAATCGGCGGTGCTTGCCATGCTCGGCGCCGTCGCCGGCGCGGTGCTCCTCGCCCTTATCGTCGAGCGCATGGCCTTCCGCTCCCTGCGCGGCGCCGACCCGGCGACACTGCTGATTGCCTCCTTTGCGATCAACTTCCTTATCGAGAAGGTGATGATCATGCTGGTCGGGTCCCGGCCGAAGGGCGTGGACTTCCTGCCGATGCTTGCGGGCCAGATCGAGATCGCGGGCGTCAGGCTGCAGCTTCTCCAACTCGTCACGATCCTCGTCAGCGTCGTGCTCCTGGTGGCGACGACCTGGTTCCTGAAATCGACCCGGCTCGGCCTCGAAATGCGCGCGGCCGCCGAGAACTTCCGCATGGCTGAGGTGCTCGGCATCCGGGCCAATCGCGTCATCGCCTCCGCTTTCGCCATCAGCGGCCTGCTCGCCGCGGCGGTCGCCTGCCTGTTCGTGGCCCAGACCGGGCTGGTGCAGCCGCGCATGGGGCTCCAACTGGTCATCATCGCCTTCGTCGGCACCGTCATTGGCGGGCTGGGCAGCCTGCCGGGCGCGGCCTTCGGCGGCTTTCTCGTCGGCGTCGCCACGATCCTGCTGGAGGCGCTGCTGCCACCCGAGCTTCGCGTCTTCCGCGAAGCCTTCCTGTTCGTTGGCGTCGCCGTCGTGCTGATCTTCCGGCCGCAAGGCCTCATCCCGGCGCGCGGCCTCGCGGGGCGCATCTGATGGCCACGCTTCCCGCTGTTTCCACAAACGAGGGCGCCGGCCGCCGCTGGCTTCCGCTCGTCGCCCTGATCATCGTGGTGCTTGCGCTTGCCGGCGCGGCCGAGTTCGCGCCGATCGTCATGCAGCGGCGCATCACCCAGGGGCTCATCAACCTCGTCGCGGTGGTCGGGCTCTATGTCTTCGTCGGCAATTCCGGCGTGCTCTCCTTCGGCAATGTCGCGTTCATGGCGATCGGCGCCTATGTCTCAGCCCTGCTGACCATGCCGGCCGCCGCGAAAGGCGTCTTCCTGCCGGATCTGCCTGCCTTCCTTGCCGCCGCCGAATGGCCCGTGCTGGGCGGCGCGCTGGCGGGCGGCGCATCCGCCGCGCTGGTCGCGCTGGTGGCCGGCTTTCCGCTGATGCGCCTTTCCGGCATTTCCGCCAGCATCGCCACTTTCGCCATCCTGGTAGTCACCTATGTCGTGCTCGGCAACTGGACCTCCGTAACCGGCGGCCAGAACTCGCTGATGGGATTGCCGATCTATGTCGGCCTGTGGACCTCCGCCGGCTGGGCGGTCGCCGCGATCGTCATCGCTTTCCTGCACCAGGAGTCGCGCTCGGGCCTGCTGCTGAGGGCCTCGCGCGAGGACGAGGTCGCCGCGGTAGCCTCCGGCGTCCACATGGTTTTGCACCGGCTCATGGCCTTCGTCGTCAGCGCTTTCCTCTCCGGCATCTCCGGCGTGCTGCTCGCTCATTTCCTCGGCACGGTCAGGGTCGAGACCTTCTATCTCGACCTCACCTTCCTCATCATGGCCATGCTGGTGATCGGCGGCATGCGCAGCCTGACCGGCGCGGTTGCCGGCGCGATCGTCATCACCGCGCTCACCGAGCTGATGCGCCAGGCCGAGGTCGGCGTCACGATCGGGACGACGACCCTGGCCGCGCCAGGCGGGCTCGGCGACGTGCTGCTGGCGCTGCTGATGCTCCTCATCATTCTCTTCCGCCCGGACGGCATAGCCGGCGGCCGGGAGATTTCGTGGCCGTTCCGGTCATCTGTCGCCGCTCCGGAAATCCAGTCGAGGAAACCGCAATGACCGATAATCTGCCCCCGCCGCCCGCGGTCGATCCCAACGAGGCGACAGAGGTCGCGCCAGGCGTTTACGTCATCGGCGACCGTCGCGTGCCGCTGGTGCCCAACATCGGCATCGTGCTCGGCAGGGACGCCGCGCTCGTCGTCGACACCGGCATGGGACCGGAGAATGGCCGCAAGGTCCTGGATGTCGCGAGGCGCCTTGCGGGCGGCCGAAAGCTCATTCTGACGCTCACGCATTTCCATCCCGAGCATGGTTTCGGCGCCCAGGCCTTCAAAGGCGCCGCGACCATCCTGTACAACAGCGCCCAGCGCGACGAGCTGGCTGCGAAGGGGGCTGCCTATCTCGGCATGTTCCGCGGCTTCGGCCCCGGCGTCGCAGCCGCGCTCGAAGGCACCGAGCTCGTCATGCCGGACGAGATCTATGAGGGGCCATCAAGGACGATCGATCTTGGCGGCCGGGTGGTGGACCTCACCACCTACGGCCTCGCGCATACCAGGGGCGACCAGGTCGTCAGCGTTGCCGACGCGGGCGTCGTCTTCGTCGGGGATCTCGCCGAGGAGCGCATTTTCCCGATCTTCCCGTGGTTTCCCCCCGACGATGCGGACATCGACGCCGACAACTGGGCGTCCGTGCTTGCAGCGATCGAGGCGAGGGGGCCAAAAATCGTCGTTCCAGGTCATGGCTCGGTCGGCGGGGTGGAGATCCTGTCGGCCGTGCGGGGCTATATGCTCGACCTCGGATCGCGCGTGGCGGCCGAGCTGAAGGCCGGCAAGGGCGCCGACGAGATCGTCGCCACCCTCGGCCCTCGGGTGCGCGCCGAGCATCCCACCTGGGAGGCGCCCGAATGGATCGATTTCGCCATACGCTATTTCGCCGCGAAGGCTTGAGGCGGGCTTCGCCGACGAAGAGGATGGGATTATGAAGGCGCTGATCGCCTTGCACTTCCAGAACGACATCTGTCACCCGGAAGGGTTGATTCCCTTCGCCGTCGATCGCTCGGGACCGGCCCCCGATCTGTTCCTCGACAGGTCACGGGCGCTTGTCTCCCGCGCCCGCGAGGCGGGTTGGCTGGTGGCCCATGTGCACATCGCCTTCCAGCCGGACTATTCGGATCTGTTGCGGAACGCCCCGCTGTTCAGGGCGGCGGGCGAGTTCGGTGCGCTGAAGCGCGGCACGTGGGGCGCAGCGCCCATGCAGGGCTTCGAGCCGGCGTCGGGCGACGTGACGCTGATCCATAGCTGCAACAATGCTTTCCAGGGCACCGGCCTCGAGGATATCCTGCGTGAGCGCGCCGTCACCCACGTCGCCGTCGCAGGCCTGGCCACGCAATATTCGGTCGAGCACACCGTCAGGCATGCCGCCGATCTTGGTTATACCGTCACCATGGTGCGCGACTGCTGCGGCTCGGCCAATAACGCGGCCGCGCAGGCTTCGTTCGCGGCGATGGCAATGCTCGCTCAGGTCGTCACGCTCGACGAGATGGAATTCTGACGCCTGGCCGCGATCAACCCTTGATCGGCTTCAGGTCGGGTGCCGACGCACCGACGATCAGGTCCGTCATCGCCTCGATGGCCGGCACGGTCTTCTCGCCGCGCACCCCGAGATAGGCGCCAACGACAAAGCCGTTGAACGACATGAAGAGCACATGCGCCAGGCTGGAGTAGTGCGCCAGGCCATGCAGCGGCTTTGGTTCGGCCGCCTTCAGCATCCGCGCCACATGTTGCTCGCACCATTCGAGCAGATTGCCGCTGTAGTGATCGGCGGGGATGGCCGTCGACACGGCCTGCATCAGATTGTTGGCAAAGAAGTTCTGTTCATTCGGGATCTCGCGCCAAATCGTCGCGACGATGTGCTGCACCTTTGTCCTGTGGCCGTCGATCGATTTCAGCTCCCGTTCAAGCTGGTCAAGCCTGGCCTTCAGCCAGGGACTGTAGACCTGAAAAAAGAGATCAAGCTTCGAATCGAAATATCTGTAGATGGCCGAGGGCGCGACGCCCGCGCGCTGGCCGATCTCGCTCGCCGAGGTGCCGGCGTAGCCGTTTTCGAAGAAGAGCTGCGTCGCGGCTTCGAGGATCGCCCCGCGCACCTCCGCCTTCTTTACCTGCACCATCTAGCACCTCAGACATTCGACATTCTGCCCTAGCTGCTTGCCAAATCCTGATCAAGCTGCAGCCTTGTTCGTCAAAACCGCCTCGCCATAGCGACGCCCGCTTCTGCGGTTCTTTCATTTGGCGCTCAATGCCGAAGTCATTTTGATTGCTGGAACGCCGTGTGGCAGCCGCGTACCCAGTCGTGGAAACGGTGCAGGTCGTATTCCTCGGGCATCAGCACGCCGGCCTCGTGGCGCATCGAGCAGAGCCCCTTCTGGTTGATCTCGCAGATCGCGGCGTCTTCTTCGAGCACCTGGGTGCCGAAGGCGACGATGTTGTCGATATCGGTCTTCTCCAGTGCATCCGGCGCGAACAGCCATTCGGCGGTGAGTTCGGTCTGCTCGGGACCGAGCGGGGCGAGCCGTACGGTGCGCATGTAGTCGACGTGGCCGACGATGAACATCGAGGGCAGCGAGGTGGCGTAGGTCTGGCCGGCGGCGCGTTCGGCGGGGGTCAGGGCGGAAAAGACCGGACCGTGGACATGGCCGTCCCGCGACCAGGTTTCGGCGCCGGCCCGCAGTCGGCCTGAGAATTCCGGATCGTCATTGTCGGCGTGGCGCGACCATTCGGGATCGTCATGCCTCGCCATCAGGCCGCGGCCATAGATCGGCACCAGCCGCGACAGATCCTTGTGCACGCCCGGGCAGTGCAGGCATTCGTTGAAATTCTCCCAGAAGATCTTCCAGTTGCAGTTCATCACCTTGGTGAGCCGATGGCCGGTGACGAGCGTCTCCAGCGGCCAGTTGGAAAGATCGCCGGAGGCGGGATCGAAAGAGGTTTGCGCCGAGCCCACCGGATCCTCGGCGAGGTTGATGAAGACGAAGCCGCGCCAGACCGAAAGCGCCACGCGGTAGAGCGGGTAACCGGCCTTGTCGAAGCCCTCGGGCAGCGATTTCGACGGCACGCGCACGAGATCGCCGCGCAGCGAATAGGACCATGCATGGTAGGGACAGGTCAGCAGCCTGGCCTTCAGCCGCCCGGCGCTTTCCTGGCAAAGCTGCGAGCCGCGATGCCGGCAGGTGTTATGGAAGGCCCGCAGCGCGCCGGTTTCGTCGCGCAGCACGACGATCTCCTGCGAGCCGATGCGGAATGTCCGGAAGGCGAGGGGTTCCGCGAGGTCGGCCTCGCGGCAGACCATCAGCCAGCTTCGGTACCAGATGGCATCCAGGTCGCGCCGATAGACGTCGACGTCCCAATAGGCGACCGACGGCAAGGTCGGCTGGAGGCTGGTCAGGCCGTTGTAAGGATCGCGTTCGCTCGGATTGGGCTGCATCGGCTTCTCCCTGGCTGGCAACAGCCGACACCCGGGCAAAGCTGTTGTCAATTGCCGGCTCCGCGCATTGTGGCGGCCGCGCGAGGACCTTAAGGTCGAACGCATGCTGCCAAGAACCATGTCGCTTACCGAGGAACTGGTCGCCCGCTGTTTTCGCGCGGTCGATGATGCGGGACCCGATCCTGACGCCGCGCATCTGGATGACGCCGACTATGACGCAATGACGCGCAAGCTGGAGGCTCAGCTTCCCGCCAACGAACCGCTCTGGCTGTTTGGCTATGGCTCGCTGATCTGGAAGCCAGAGATCGAGCATGTCGAGGAGCGGGTGGCGCTGCTGCGCGGCTGGCACAGATCCTTCTGCATGAAGATGACGCGCTGGCGCGGCACCAAGGAAAGTCCGGGCCTGATGATGGCGCTGGATCGCGGCGGGCAGTGCAAGGGCGTCGCCTTTCGGCTCGGCGATGGCGACCGGCGCGAGCAACTCGACAAGCTCCTGCGGCGCGAGGTCACGCTCAAGCCGACCAGCTACCATCCGCGCCTGCTCAACATGACGAGCGATGGCGGTCCGCTGCGGGCGCTGGCCTTCGTCATCAACCGCCAAGGGACCACCTATGCCGGTCCGTTAAGCGAGGAAGCGGTTGTCGAAAGGCTGGCGACCTCCTGCGGCCATTGGGGCTCGGGTGCCGACTATCTCTATAACACGGTGAAGAATCTCGAGCAGCGGGGCATCCACGACGCGCATCTGTGGCGGTTGCAGCAGCTCGTCGCGGCGCGGATCGCCGCTTCGTAGCGCCTGTGCCGCAATCACGCCGGGCGGTGGCGGAATTTGGTTTGCCGGCCGGAGGGCTTCTGCCTAAAGTCGCGCCGTCGGCCTGATGGCCACGACAACATTCATCCAAAGGTGAAGGCAGGAAATGACCGGCGCGACAGCCGCGAACGCAGCTTCCAATCGGAAACTGACTTTCGTCCTCGGCGGCGCGCGCTCGGGGAAGAGCTCGCATGCCGAAAACCTGACGACAGCCCATCTGTCGCCCTGGGCCTACATCGCCACGGCGCAGGCCTATGACGACGAGATGCGCGAGCGCATCGCGCTGCATCGGTCGCGGCGCGGTGAGGGCTGGGTCACCGTCGACGCGCCGCTCGACCTGGTTGGCGCCATCGAGGCCTTGCCGGATCACCAGCCGGTGTTGATCGATTGCCTGACATTGTGGCTCACCAACCACATGCTGGCCGAACATGATGTCGAGGCCGAATGCCGGCGGCTGGCGGATGTGCTGTCGCGGCCGCGCGGGCCATGGTTCGTGGTCTCGAACGAAGTCGGGCTCGGCATCGTGCCCGACAACGCGCTGGCGCGCCGGTTCCGCGACGCCGCCGGCCGGCTCAACCAGCAGGTCGCGGCGATAGCCGACAATGTGCTGATGATGGTGGCGGGGCTGCCGCTCAAGGTGAAATGACATGACCGAAATCGAAGATAAGGATGCCGAGCGCCATCGCGCCAAGATGGCCAAGCGCAAGGCGGTGCAGGATGCCGAGGTCGCCGGCAAGACGATCGAGAAAGGACTGCTGATCGTCAACACCGGGCCGGGCAAGGGCAAGACCACCGCCGCCTTCGGCCTGGCGCTGAGGATGCTGGGTTACGGCAAGCGCGTCGGCGTCGTCCAGTTCATCAAGGGGAAATGGCATACCGGCGAGAAGGACGCCTTCGCTGCTTTCGGCGATCGCGTCGTCTGGCACGCGATGGGCGAGGGCTTCACCTGGGAGACGCAGGACCTGAAGCGCGACATCGCCGCCGCCGAGGCCGCCTGGGCCAAGGCGCTTGAGCTGATGGCCGATCCGTCGATCAGCCTCGTGGTGCTCGACGAGCTCAACATCGCCCTGCGCTACGACTATCTCGACCTGGAAAAAGTGGTCGCGGCGCTGAAGGCGCGCCGGGGCGATCTGCACGTGATCGTCACCGGCCGCAACGCCAAGCCTCTGCTCGTCGAGGCGGCCGACCTAGTCACCGAAATGGGGCTGACCAAGCACCATTTCTCGGCCGGCGTGAAAGCCCAGCAGGGCATCGAGTTCTAAAGCGCGTTGGCGCCTTGACCGCTGATCTGGATGGTCAGGTAGATCACGATCGCCGACAGGATCGCGAACAGGCCGAGCAGCAGCCAGTCCGCCATGCGGTAGAGCTTCAGCGCCTGGCGGATGTCGGTGCTTTCGGCCTCACGGCGGCCGCCTTCGCCCATGAAGGCGTCCTCGACGACCTCGCCGCCATAGCTGCGCGGTCCGGCAAGCGACAGCCCGAGCGCGCCGGCCATCGCGGCCTCCGGCCAGCCGGCATTGGGCGAGCGGTGTTTCCTGGCGTCGCGCCGCATGACCTGCCAGGCGGCGCGCGGATCGGCGCCCGGGACCAGAAAGGCCGCCAGCACGATGAGCAGGCCGGTCAGCCGCGACGCGGGCAGGTTGACCAGGTCGTCGAAGCGGGCGGCGGCCCGGCCGAAGGCCTCGTATTGCGGCGTCTTGTGGCCGATCATCGAATCGGCGGTGTTGGCGGCCTTGTAGGCAGCACCGCCGCCCAGGCCGCAGATGCCGGTCCAGAAGGCGGGCGCGACGATGCCGTCGGAGAAATTCTCGGCCAGGCTTTCGATCGCGGCGCGCGCGACCCCGGCCTTGTCGAGCTTTTCGGGATCGCGGCCGACAATGCGCGAGACGGCGATGCGGCCGAGCGTCAGGCCGCCGGTCTCCAGCGCGTCGGCGACCTCCTCGACATGCTCGGCGAGGCTCTTCTGCGACAGCAGCGTGGAACCGAGGATGGCGGCGATGACGAGACCCGTTGGGAACATCGTCCACAGCAGGACATGCAGCGCCAGGCCGATGAGCCCGGGCACCAGCAGAATGACGAGCAAGGCCTGGACGCCGCGTCGGCGACGCAATTCGTCGGAATCGGTCGCGTGGTTGAGCCTGCGATCGAGAAAGGATATCAGCCTGCCGATCCAGGTTACCGGATGGCCGATGGCGTTGAACAGCCAGTCCGGATAACCGAGGGCGCGTTCGACGGCCAGTGACAGGAAAGCGATCAGGACAGACATGAAGCTTCTAAGCGGAGCAATTGCGGCGGTTGATCATGGCGGCAGCCTTGGCCGCGCAAGCGCGCTTTTTCCTCATGCGCCAAAACCTTTCGTGGACCTCTCGACGGGTATCAATCCGCACTCCTATCCGCTTTTCGACCTGCCCGCCACCGCCCTGTCCCGATTGCCGGAGGCAGGACAACTGCTTGAATTGGCCGAAATTGCGGCCTTGGCCTATGGCGCGCCGTCGGCGGCGCATGTGGCGGCGGCACCCGGCACGCAGATTCTCCTGCCGCGCGTCGCCGCGCTGGTGCGGCCCGGTAAGGCGCTGGTCCTCGGCCCGACCTATGCCGAACACGCCCGGGCCGCCGCCATCGCGGGCCATGCGGTTGCGGAAGTCGGTGATTTCGAGGCGCTGGCCGAGGCGGACCTTGCGGTGCTGGTCAACCCCAACAATCCGGACGGGCGGGTGATCGAAAAGGCCCATCTGCTCGACCTTGCCGCGCGGCTTCGCGCCAAAGGCGGGCTGCTGGTCGTCGACGAAGCCTTCATGGATGTCGGCCCGGTCGAGCATAGCCTTGCCGGCGATGTCGGGGCGGGCGGCGTTGTCGTGCTGCGCTCGTTCGGCAAGTTCTTCGGTCTTGCCGGTGTAAGGCTCGGCTTTGCGCTCGCCGATCGCTTGACGGCCGAGCGGCTGGATGCGCAACTGGGGCCCTGGGCGGTGGCCGGCCCTGCGCTGGAGTATGGCATCCGCGCCTTGTCGGACACGGCGTGGCAGGCCGATATGCGGCAACGCCTGGTACAGGATGCCCTGCGGCTCGACGCGCTGCTCGGCCGATACGATGTTCCGGTCGCCGGCGGCACCAGCCTGTTCCGCTATTTGTCGTTTGCCGAGGCCTCAATCCTGTTTTCGGCGCTCGGCGAGAGCGGCGTGCTGGTCCGCCATTTTGGCGACAGGCCGCAGGTCTTGCGTATCGGTTTGCCGGGCAGCGAGGCGGAATGGCAGCGCCTTGAAGGCGCTCTTGCCGGCTGGGTTGCGCGGCGCGAGGATGCGCCGAAGGAGATCGGGCAATGATCCATGTCTGTTCGCTGTCGAAAGTCGACGAGACCGTAACAAGGACCGGTGCGCAGCGCTTGCTGTCGCTGCTTGCGGCCGGCACCGAAGTGGTCCGCCCGGCTTCGATCCCGGCGGAAAACCATCTGCATCTGGTCATGCACGACATCGCCGTCGCGCAGGAAGGCATGACCATGCCGGGCGAGGAGCATGTCCGCGCCTTGCTCGATTTCGCCTATCGCTGGGACCGGGCAAAGCCGCTGGTGGTGCATTGCTATGCCGGCGTCAGCCGCTCGACCGCGTCGGCCTACATCATCGCCGCGGCGCTGGCGCCGCAGCGTGACGAAATGGAACTCGCCAAAACGCTGCGTTTTCTCTCGCCGACGGCGACGCCCAATCCACGGCTGATCGCCGTCGCCGATATGCTGCTTCAGCGCGATGGCCGCATGATTACGGCGATCGAGGCGATCGGACGCGGCGCCGACGCCTTCGAAGGCGTTCCCTTCGAGCTCGATATCAGAGCGTAGTCCATCGGCCTAAAGCAGCCACTCCGCAAGCTTCGCCTTGCGCACGTCCCTGACCAGATTGATAAAGCCTTCGGCCTGCATTTCCGCCGTCAGGCGGCCCTTCTCGGCTGTGGCGATCGAGGCATCGCCGACCACGCCGTTTGGATTGAGGTCGCTGGCGATCCAGGCGAAGGCGTGCGTGCCGGTGTGACGCAGCAGGGCGAACTCCTTTTCGGCGCGACCGACATTGGAGACGAAATTGTCGGCCTTGCTCATGTCGACGAGGTCGGGCCGGAAGTGCAGCATCAGCGAGGTCTCGACATCGCCGCCATGGATGCCGTGACGATCCTCCAGCTCGGTGTACATGCCGGCCGGGCGGCCGAAGCGCTGCCAGCTCGTCTTCACCGACAGCATCTTGGCGCGCACGCGCAATTCGCGCGAGATGATGCCCATGATCTCTTCATTGCCGCCATGCGAATTGACGACGATCAGTTTCCTGACCCCGGCGCGCGCGACCGACAGGCCGAGCTCGGTCCAGGCATCGACCAAGGTGGTGGCCGGCAAGGTGAGCGTTCCCGGCGCGTGCAAATGCTCGTTCGACTTGCCGACAGCCTGCACCGGCAGGATGCGGATATCGAGATCGTCGGGCAGGCGCGCGATCACCGTCTCCAGCATACCCACCATGATCGAGGTGTCGGTCGAGACCGGCAGATGCGGGCCGTGCTGCTCGATCGCCGCCACCGGCAGCACGGCGATGGTCGCTTCGGCGTCGATCGAGGCGTATTCGGTCGTCCGGTAGTCGCCCCACCATACACGTCTTGTCGTCACTTCACTCTCCCTATGGTCTGCTGCGCCGCGAGGGCGGTCTAGTGCGCTTGGCGGCTGCGGGCAACCGTCAGCCCGCCGCCAGCACCTCGACCTCGACCTTGAACTCGGGACGGGCGAAGCCAGAAACGATCATCAGTGTCGAGGCTGGCGCGGGATCGGAAAAGAGCCGGTTGCGGACGTCCATATAGGCCTGCAGGTGTTCGCGGCCGGTGACGAAGGCGTTGATGCGCACGGTATCGTTCAAGGTCAGCCCGGCTTCACTGAGAATCGCGGCGATGTTCTTGAAGCAAAGCTCCGTCTGCGCGCCGGCATCTTCCGGCACGGCATCGTCGGGGCCAATGCCCAACTGGCCCGAGCACAGCACCAGGCGCTTTCCGGCAGGTATTTCGACACCGTGGCTGTAGCGGGCGAAAGGCGGCTTGATCGTCTTGGGCGCGAGGTATTTCAACATGGCATTCTCCTGTCCGTCGACAGCCTAGTGGCGGATTCATGAATCATTCAAGATGCGGTGCATGCCGCCGGGGCGATTATGGACAGGCGTCCAAAAAATAGGCACGATGCCTCGCGTATGGCATGACCCGTCCGGTCTCGGCAACGACTGCCGCACAAGCAGGCGGCCCAGGCGGTGGCATGTGTCTTGCTTCTTGATTCCATGGTGTCGAGTCCGGCGCGTTGCGCCCGGGCCAAGAGAGGGTGATGTTTATGGTCGGACAAGGAAAGATGCTGGCGGGCGCCGTCGTCCTGCTGGCGGCGGGCACGTTCGCTGCCGCGGCAAACGAGAAGGTGACATTCGGCACCAACTGGCTGGCCGAACCGGAACATGGCGGCTACTACCAGGCCGTTGCCGACGGCACCTATGCCGCCTGCGGCCTCGACGTCACCATCATGCAGGGCGGCCCGCAGGTCAGCGGCCGGCCGATGCTTCTGGCCGGCAAGATCGATTTCTACATGGGCGGCAATCTGCTTTCAGCTTTCGACGCCGTGCAGCAGGGCATTCCGATGCGTGTCGTGGCGTCCGACTTCCAGAAGGATCCGCAGATCATCATGTCCCACCCGGGAGAGGGGCTGGACAAGTGGGAAGACCTGAAGAACGCCGACCAGTACATCATGGGTGACGAAGGCGCGCAGACCTTCTTCCAATGGATGGTCACCGATCTCGGCTTCGACGCCGCCAAGCGCGTGCCCTACACGTTCAACCCGGCGCCCTTCATCGCCAACAAGAAGTCGATCCAGCAGGGTTATGTGACGTCCGAGCCGTTCGCGGTGCAGAAGCAGGGCGGCTTCACGCCGAACCAGTTCCTGCTCGCCGACTATGGCTGGGATACCTATTCGACCACCGTCGAGGTGATGCAGGACACGATCGACAAGCGGCCGGAGGTCGTCCAGTGCTTCGTCGATGGCTCGGCCAAGGGCTGGTACAAATATCTCTACGGCGACAACAAGGCCGCCAACGACATGATCAAGAAGGACAATCCGGACATGACGGATGAACAGATCGCCTTCTCGATCGAGCAGATGAAGAAGTTCGGCGTGGTCGATTCGGGCGACTCGGAAAAGCTCGGCATCGGCACCATGAACGATGCCCGCATCCAGAGCTTCTACGACAAGATGGTCAAGGCCAAGGTCGCGCAGCCGGGCATCGACATCAAGAAGGCCTATACGCTGGCCTTCATCAACAAGGGTGTCGGGCTGGAGCTGAAGAAGTAAGGCGGCCTGCCTGAGATGATCCAGGACAAAGTGGCTGAAACGCCGGCGGCATCGGGAGAGGCCCCGATGCTGCTTGCGTTGCGCAATGTCGGCAAGGTCTTTTCCAACGGCGTGACGGCGCTGAGCAAGGTGGATCTCGCGATCCGGGAAGGCGACTTCCTGAGCCTGCTCGGCCCCTCCGGCTGCGGCAAGTCGACGGCGCTCAGGCTGATCGCCGGCCTGTCGACGCCGACCTCCGGCCAGCTCGACTGGCGCGGCTCGATCGACCGCTCGAACACCGGCTTCGTGTTCCAGGAGCCGACGCTGCTGCCCTGGGCCAGCGTCTTCGACAATGTCTGGCTGCCGCTCAGGCTGAAGGGCGTGTCGCGCGCCAAGGCGGAGCCGGCCGTGACGGAGATGCTGGCGCGCGTCCATCTCACCGGCTTCGAGAACGCCGTGCCGCGCGAGTTGTCCGGCGGCATGAAGATGCGCGTCTCGATCGCGCGGGCCATGGTGACCAAGCCGCGCATCCTTCTGATGGACGAGCCCTTCGCCGCGCTGGACGAGATCACCCGCTTCAAGCTCAACAACGATCTTCTGGAGCTGTGGCAGGACCAACGCTTCACTGTCGTCTTCGTCACCCACAGCGTCTTCGAAAGCGTGTTCCTGTCCAGCCGTGTCGTCGTCATGGCAGCGCGGCCGGGTCGCGTGCATGGCGAACTCCCCATCAGCGCGCCGTACCCTCGTGACGAGGCGTTCCGCACCTCGCCCGACTATGCCGCGCTTTGCCGGCAGGCCTCGGACGTGCTGGTCGACGCCATCAACTCAACCGCCGGATCCCGCCATGACGGTCATTGACAACACCACGCTGAAGCTCGATCCGGAGGAGGCGCGCCGCGCCCGCCAGGAGCGTCTGGAGCGCATCGGCAAATGGGTGCTGCCGCTGGCGATCATGGTGCTGGCGATCGTGCTGTGGGACCGCATCTGCGTCTGGAACGAGATTCCGCAATATATCCTGCCGCGCCCGGGCGTGGTGCTGCAGACGCTGCACAACGACGCGGGCCTGCTGTTCTCCTCGCTGTTGGTGACGCTCAGGATCACCTTTCTCAGCCTGTTGCTCGCCGTCATCGGCGGCGTCGGGCTGTCGGTTCTGTTCGCGCAGTCGAAATGGGTGGAGATGTCGTTCTTCCCCTTTGCCATCGTGCTGCAGGTGACGCCGATCGTCGCCATCTTCCCGCTGATCAACATCTATGTGAACAACCAGACCGTCAAACTGCTGCTCTGCGCCTGGATCGTCGCCTTCTTCCCGATCCTGTCCAACACCACGCTCGGGCTGAACTCGGTCGACCGAAACCTGCGCGATCTGTTCAAGCTCAACGGGGCGACGCGCTGGCAGCAATTGCGCTATCTGCGCCTGCCGGCCGCGATGCCGTATTTCCTCGGCGGGCTGAAGATCGCCGGCGGCCTGTCGCTGATCGGCGCGGTGGTGGCGGAATTCGTCGCCGGCGCGCAGGGGCAATCGTCGGGGCTTGCCTCGCGCATCATCGAGGCCGGCTACCGGCTCAACGCGCCGCGCCTGTTCGCGGCGCTGATCCTGATCTCGCTCACCGGTATACTGATCTTCCTGGTACTGTCGCTGGTGTCGCATCTCATCCTGCGCCGCTGGCACGAGAGCGCGCTGAAGCAGGAGCGGTAGGGTGGTAGGGAAAATCGCGAAGAGGACCAGATATTGATACCTGCCTCTGGTTCCTACCGGCTTGCCAATGCCCGTGTTCATCGGTCGCTGACGCCCGGCCTTGCGGCATCCTTCGACGCGGACGGTTTCGCGCTGGCTGAATTGGCCGTGGCCGACGGCAAGATCGCGAGCATTGTCGCCCATGCCAACTCGAAGGCGCGGGCCGATGCGATCGACCTTGTCGGCCGGATCGTGCTGCCCTGCTTCGTCGACTGCCACACCCATATCGACAAGGGCCATATCTGGCCGCGAAAGCCCAATCCGGATGGCACCTTCATGGGCGCGCTCAACGCCACCGGCGCCGACCGCGCCGCGCGCTGGAGCGCCGAGGATGTCGCGCGGCGCATGGATTTCTCGCTTCGCTCAGCCTATGCGCATGGCACCAAGGCCGTGCGCACGCATCTCGACAGCGTGCCGCCGCAGGAGGAAATCTCCTGGCCGGTGTTCGAGGCGATGCGGGAGAGATGGCGCGGCAGGATCGATCTGCAGGCGGCCTGCCTGCTCGGCATCGAAGGCGTGCGCGACAAAGCCTGGTTCGAGCGGCTGGCGAAACGCGTCGCGGCGGCCAAGGGCGTGCTCGGCGTCGTCACCTATATGGTGCCCGACCTCGAGGAACTGCTCGACAAGGTGTTCGCGCAGGCGATCAAACATGGGCTCGACCTCGATTTCCATGCCGACGAGACCGACGACGTCGCAGCCATCTCGCTGAAGAAGATCGCCGAGGCTTCGCTGTGGAACGGTTTCGAGGGCAACATCCTGGTCGGCCATTGCTGCTCGCTGGCGCGCCAGCCCGACCTCGAGGTTCTCGACACGTTGGACAAGGTGGCGAAGGCGCGTCTCGCCGTGGTGTCGCTGCCGATGTGCAATCTCTATCTGCAGGACCGGCGCGGCGACAACACCACGCCGCGCTGGCGCGGCGTGACGCTGCTGCATGAGATGAAGGCGCGCGGCATCAAGGTGGCGGTCGCCTCCGACAACACGCGCGATCCGTTCTACGCTTATGGCGATCTCGACATGCTGGAGGTCTATCGCATGGCGACGCGCATCCTGCATTTCGACCACCCGGTCGGCGACTGGCCGAAGGCAGTTGCGGCGACACCGGCCGAGGTGATGCGGCTCGACGGCGCCGGCACGCTGGCCGCGGGCGGCCGCGCCGACTTCATCGTCTTCAAGGGCCGCAGTTGGACGGAATTGCTGTCGCGGCCCGAATCGGATCGCATCGTGGTGCGCGAGGGCAGGGCGATCGAACGCCAGCTGCCCGATTATGCCGAACTCGACGAATTGATGGTGGAATGATGGATATCGCAGCGCTGAAGCGCGATCTCGACGGGATCAAGGTCGACGACCATCCGGCCATCGTCCAGCAGAAAAGCCGCGACTTCTACTGGTACAGCCCGGTCCTGAAGGCGCAGCTCGACCACATCAAGGGTGACCTGATCGTCACGCCGAAGAACGAGGACGAGGTCACCCGCGTGCTTGCCGCATGCCATAAGCACGGTGTCCCGGTGACGCCGCGCGGCAGCGGCACCGGCAATTACGGGCAGGCGATGCCGCTGTCGGGCGGCGTGGTGCTGAACCTCGCCGAGATGAACGGGATCAAGACGATCGCACCGGGGCGCGTGGTGACCGGACCCGGCGCGGTGCTGGCCGAGATCGACAAGGCGACGCGGGCGCATTCCGGACAGGAGCTGAGGCTCTCGCCATCGACCTACAACACCGCCTCGATCGGCGGCTTCATCGCCGGCGGATCGGGCGGCGTCGGCTCGATCAATTTCGGCGGCCTGCGCGATTTCGGCAATGTGCTGCGGCTGCGCGTCGTGACCATGGAAGCCGAACCGAAGGCGCTCGAGCTCACCGGCGAGGACCTGCACAAGGTCACGCATGCCTATGGCACCAACGGCATCATCACCGAGGTCGAGATGCCGCTGACCGCCGCCTATGACTGGGTCGACGTCATCGTCGGCTTCGACAGTCTCATGGGGGCCGCCCGCTACGGCAATGCGCTGGCCTGCCAGGACGGCATCCTGACCAAGCTGATCACGCCGATCGCGGCACCCGTGCCGCAGCTCTATTTCAAGCGCCACCAGAAGTTCCTGCGCGAAGGGCAAAGCATCTGCGTCGTCATGGTCGCGCGGCACGGGCTCGACGCCTTCCTCGCCTTCACCCGGCGCGCCGGCGGCGAGGTCATCTTCAACGCGGCAACCGCGACGGACGAGGACAGGAAGGGCCTGCCGCCGGCTTATGAGCTTGCCTGGAACCACACGACGCTGAGGGCGCTGCGTGTCGATCCGTCGATCACCTACCTGCAGTCGCTTTATCCATTTCCCAACCAACTGGCGCTGGTCGAAAAGATGGATGCGATGTTCCCGGACGAGGTGTTCTCGCATCTGGAATTCGTGCGGCTGGACGGCAACATCACCTGCTTCGGCCTGCCGCTGGTCAAGTTCACCACCGAGGGGCGGCTCAACGAGATCATCCGGCTGCACGAGGAGAACGGCTGTCCGATCTTCAACCCGCATCGCTACACGCTGGAAGAGGGCGGCATGAAGCAGACCGACGAGATTCAGCTCGCCTTCAAACGCGAGACCGATCCGCAAGGGCTGCTCAATCCCGGCAAGATGATCGCCTGGGAAAATCCGGACTACGACTATCGCTCCGGCCGGACGTTCCTGTTCAAGGGCTTGCAAAAGGCGGGGTGATGAAAGTCCTCGTGCTCTTCGCGCATCCGGTGGAGACCAGCTTCAATGCCGGCCTGCACCGGACGATTGTGGAGCGGCTCGTGGCGGCAGGCCATTCAATTGACGATTGCGATCTCTATGCGGAAGATTTCGATCCGCGGCTGACGCGCGCCGAGCGGCTCGGCTACCACGATCAGCGCGGGCCGAACGACGCGGTCGCCGGCTACGTTGAAAGGCTGAAGAATGCCGACGCGTTGGTGCTGTCGTTTCCGGTCTGGAATTACGGCTATCCGGCAATCCTGA
Source organism: Mesorhizobium sp. BH1-1-5 (assembly GCF_020165615.1). NCBI lineage: Bacteria > Pseudomonadati > Pseudomonadota > Alphaproteobacteria > Hyphomicrobiales > Phyllobacteriaceae > Mesorhizobium > Mesorhizobium sp. BH1-1-5. The sequence goes on along the minus strand of NZ_JAIUIM010000002.1, from coordinate 5,302 downwards.
AAGGGTTTTTCGACCGCGTTTTCCTGCCCGGCGTGTCGTTCGAGCTGGTCGATGGCAAGGTGCAGCCGACGCTGCACAACATCCGCAAGATGGCAGCCGTCACCACCTATGGCGGCAGCCGCTTTCGCGCCATGCTGATGGGCGATCCGCCGCGCAAGATCGTGAAGCGCATGCTGCGGGCGACCATCAAGCCCGGCGCTCCCGTCTCCTATCTTGCGCACTACTCGATGAACCTTTCGACCGACGAGACGCGCAACGCCTTCATGACGAGGGTCGCGACGACGATGGACGCCTTCTGATGCGCGTGCTGGTGGTCTATTGCCATCCAGTGCCGGAGAGCTATTGCGCGGCGATCCGCGATGCCGCCGTCGAGGTGCTGAGGGGGCGAGGCTGGGACGTGCGGCTGCTCGACCTCTATGCCGAGAATTTCGACCCGGTGATGAGCCGCGAGGAGCGGCGCTTCTACAATGACCGGGCGCCGGACGATCCGGCGCTCAAGCCGCATTTCGAGCATTTGAAATGGGCGCAGGCGATCCTGTTCATCTATCCGACTTGGTGGTACGGCCTGCCGGCGATGCTGAAGGGCTGGTTCGACCGGGTGTGGGCCACCGATATCGCCTTCCAGTTGCCGGCCGGGAAGGGCCGCATCAAGTCGCTGATGACGCATGTCACCAAGGTCGGCGTCATCACCACCTGCGGCGCGCCGACCTGGTGGAGCGTGGTCGTCGGCCAACCGGGCCGCAAGACCATCCTGCGCGGCATGCGCGCGATCTGCGCCACGCGCTGCAAGACTTTCTTCCTGGCGCACTATCTGATGGATTCCTCGACACCGAAGAGCAGGGAGGTTTTTTTGGTCAAAGTTCGAAGGACGCTGGAGCGGTTTTAGGGGACTTCAGCTTCCCTGCGGGATCGCGCCGAACGGGTTTGCCTTTTTTATGCGGAAATGAAGTGCATATTAAAGACATGACCAAGCTCTTCGAACATGCTGTCCAACGTGTCCGCACCTTGCCTCCTGAATTGCAAGACGAGTATGCGCGCGTCCTCTTGCGCCTCGCGGGTGATGAAGGGGACGAACCTGTTCATCAACTGAGCCGAGAGGAAAAAGCCTCGCTCGCAATGTCCCGGGCGCAGGCTGCGTGGTGAATTTGCAACCGACGAGGCAGTCCGTGCTGTTTGGGCGAAGCACGGCCTGTGAAGCTTCGTTATACGCTGGCGGCGTTAGCCGAGTTGGATGAGGTTCTCGGCAATATCGCCTTGCAATCACCCAAGGGAGCGAAGCGGATCCAAGCCAGGCTCCATGCGGTCATCAATTTGTTGCTTGAACATCCCCTAAGCGGTGTCGCTACAGACGAAAGCCCGATGCGCCGGATCGTCGTGAGGCCTATCTGATCTACTACGAGCCTTCTGCCGACGAAATCGTGATCGTCGGTATTCGTCATGGTGCTCGCGATCCTTCAACATGCCGGACAAGTAAGAACGGTCCCCACGGTCACGCCTGCGGGCAATCCTGTCCGAAGCGGACAGAAGAAGGCTACATCCTTACCCGTTCCGCCTTCGGGTCATACATCGGCTTCAGCGACGCTTCGGCCGCGAAGCGCTCGCCGGCGATCTCGACCTCATAGGACGAACCCAGCACTTCCGCCTCGCTTTCGCCCTGGCAGGGCACATAGCCCAGGCCGATCGCGCCGCCGAGATGGTGGCCGTAATTGCCTGAGGTGATCGGGCCGACAATCCGGCCGTCGCGCAGGATCGCCTCGTTGTGGAAGAGCAGGGGCTGCGGGTCCTTCAGGCGGAACTGAACCAGCCGGCGTGACAGGCCGGCTTCCTTCTTCCTGAGCACAGCGTCGCGGCCGATGAAGCCGGCTTTGCTCGTCTTCACCGCGAAGCCGAGGCCAGCCTCCAGTACATTGTCCTCGTCGGTGATGTCGTGGCCGAAATGGCGAAAGGCCTTTTCGATGCGGCAGGAATCCAGCGTATGCAGGCCGCAAAGCTTCAGGCCAACACCGGCGCCGGCGTCTGCGATCGCCTCGAAGACATGGGCGGCCTGCTCGGTCGAGACATAGAGCTCCCAGCCAAGCTCGCCGACATAGGTGACGCGATGCGCCCGGGCGAGGCCCATGCCGATCTCGATCTCCTGGCAGGTGCCGAACGGATTGGCCTCGTTGGAGAAATCGTTCGGGCTGACCTTCTGGATCAGTTTTCGCGAGTCCGGCCCCATCAGGCAGATCACTGCCTCGGCGGCGGTGACATCGGTGATGACGACGAACTCGTCGGCGACATGCTTGCGCAGCCAGGCAAGGTCTCGCTGCAGCGTGGCGCCCGGCACGACCAGGAAATAGGCCGTTTCCGAAAGCCGGGTCACGGTGAGGTCGCTTTCGATGCCGCCCTTGGCGTTGAGCATCTGCGTGTAGACGATCTTGCCCGGCGCCACGTTCATGTCATTGGCGCAGAGCCGCTGCAGGAAGGCACATGCGTCGCGGCCTTCGACACGGATCTTGCCGAAGGAGGTCATGTCGAACAGGCCGACGCCGTTGCGCACGGCCAGATGCTCCTCGCGCTGGTTGTCGAACCAGTTCTGCCGCTTCCAGGAATAGCGGTATTCGCGCTCCTGGCCGTCACGGGCAAACCAGTTGGCGCGCTCCCAACCGGCGACTTCGCCGAAGACGGCGCCGCGCGCCTTGAGATGCTCGTGCAAGGGCGAGCGGCGCACGCCGCGCGAGGTCGCCATCTGGCGATAGGGGAAATGGTCGGCATAGAGCAGGCCGAGCGTTTCCGACACGCGCTCCTTGAGGTAGCGGCGGTTCTTCTGGAACGGCTGGGCGCGGCGGATGTCGACCTCCCAGAGGTCGAAAGGCGCCTCGCCATCATTGATCCACTGCGCCAGCGCCATGCCGGCGCCGCCGGAGGAAACGATGCCTATCGAATTGTAGCCGGTCGCCATCCAGTAGCCTGCAAGCTCCGGCGCTTCGCCGAGATAGTAGCGGTCGTCCGGCGTGAAACTCTCGGGGCCGTTGAAGAAGGTGTGGATGCCGGCGGTGCCCAGCATTGGCATGCGGTTGACGCCCATTTCCAGGATCGGCTCGAAATGATCCATGTCCTCGGGCAACTGGTCGAAGCAGAAATCCTCGCGGATGCCGTCCATGCCCCATGGTTTCGCCACCGGCTCGAAGGCGCCGAGCATCATCTTGCCGGCGTCTTCCTTGTAATAGGCACACTCGTCCGGCACGCGCAGCACCGGCAGGCGGGACAGGCGGGGGATCGGCTCGGTGACGAGATAGAAATGCTCGCAGGCATGCAGCGGGATGGTGACGCCGTTCTGCCGCCCAAGCTCGCGCGCCCACATGCCGGCGCAGTTGACGACGATGTCGGTCTCGATCGTGCCCTGTTCCTCGCCCTGCGCCCAGGAGACGCCGGAAACGCGGCCGTTCCTGGTGTGAACCTTGGTGACCTTGACGTTCTCGATGATTGTCGCGCCGCGCTGGCGAGCGCCCTTGGCCAGCGCCATGGCGATGTTGGCCGGGTCGCACTGGCCGTCGAGTGGCAGATGCACCGCGCCGACCACGTCGGAGACGTTGAGATGCGGATACATCTCCTTGACTTCGCTCGGCGAAATCTCGCGCACGTCGACATCGAAGGCGCGGGCCAGCGAGGCCTGCCGGTAGATCTCGTGCTTGCGCTCCTCGGTCAGCGCGACGGTGATCGAGCCGACCTGGCGCATGCCGGTGCCGACATCGGTCTCGGCTTCGAGCCTGACGTAGAGGTCGGCCGAATATTTCGCCAGCCGTGTCATGTTCTGCGAGGCGCGCAACTGGCCGATCAGGCCGGCCGCATGCCAGGTCGTGCCAGAGGTGAGCTGCTTGCGCTCGAGCAGCACGATGTCGGTCCAGCCGAGCTTGGCCAGGTGATAGGCGACCGAGCAGCCGGAGACGCCGCCGCCGATGATCACCGCGCGGGCTTTGATGGGTATCGTCTTGGTCATGCGGCCTCGCGGCGATAGTTGGAAGCGAAGCGGCGCACGCGAAGCGCTGCTTCCTTGAGGATGGGTTCGGGCTGGCAGAGGCTGATGCGGATGTGCCCGGCGGCAGCCTCGCCGAAGCTCGAGCCGGGCATGACGCCGACCTTTTCCTTGTCGAGCAGCGCCCAGGCGAATTTCTCGTCGTCGGGCTCGACGGCAGTGACATCGAGCATGATGTACATGCCGCCTTCGGAGCCGCGCACGGTGACTTCATTGGCGCCGCGCAGGGCGTCGAGGAAGACGGCGCGTCGCGCGGCATAGCGCTCGGCGATGTCCTTCACGCCATAATGGTTCTCCAGCGCCTCGGCGCAGGCGATCGAGATGAAGGCCGGCAGACCGTAGGTCGTGACCAGATTGAGATCGATCATCAGCGCGATCATCGCTTTCGGCCCGGTCAGCCAGCCCATGCGCCAACCGGTCATGCCGTGGCTTTTCGACATGGAGTTGATGACCAGCGTGCGCTCGGCCATGCCGGGTAGCGAACGCGGCGAGATGTGCTCGCCGCCGCCAAGCGTCCAGTAGACCTCGTCCGACAGCAGCCAGAGGTCGTGCTCGTTGCAGATTTCGGCCAATTGCTCGAGTCGTTCGCGCGAATAGACGGCACCCGTCGGGTTGTTCGGCGTGTTGATCAGGATGGCGCGGGTGTTGGGCCTGAGCGCGGCGCGGATCATGTCCGCGCGGGGCTGAAACCCATCCTCGGCGGGCGTCTCGACCACGGTGAAGCTGGCCCCGGCGGCGCTGAAGGTGTTGGGATAGGTGGCGTAATAGGGCGCGACGACGATGGCGTGGTCGCCCGGGTCGAGCACGCCCTGCACGGCGGCATAGAGCGCGCCCTGGCCACCGGCCGTGGCGATGACCTCGTCGGCTTCCGTCAGGATGCCGCTGCAAGCGGTCGAGGCCGCCGCCATCGCCTTGCGCAGGCGCGGCAGGCCGGGAAGCGGCGTGTAGTGATGGTTGCTGCCGCGCACGGCGGTCACGCAGGCCTCGATGGTCTCCGACGGCGTGTCGAAGTCGTGGTCGCCGACCGACAGCACGATGATGTCTTCGCCGGCCTGCTTGCGGGTCCAGGCGGCGAAGTGGACTTCCCAGCCATCCTTGCCCGAAGGCACGATGCCGGTAATGCGCTTTGACGGCTTTGGCATCATGAGACTCCCGAAATCTGGTGGCCGGCCCGCGTGAGCTTGTCGCGCAGGGCGGCGATATGGGCGGGGCCGACCTCGCAGCAGCCGCCGACGAGGCGCGGGCTGCGGTCACCGCGGCCTCTGAAAGCGGCAAGCCGGTGTGGGT